>RCNO01000009.1 GCA_003731685.1 Bacteroidetes/Chlorobi group bacterium MS-B_bin-24 | reverse complement strand
GTCCGTGGGGAGGGTTAAGATTAACATCAGCAATGTTTGCGTTGAAAATATCGATAATTTTTCTCCCCTTTGGATATCTCTAATGCATAATTCGGGTTAATATCTTGTAGGGGCGAATAATTATTCGCCCCTACAAATTAGTTGATTATTTCAGAAATTCCTTTAGTTTGTTTAAAGAATTTTTTGTAAAAAAGTTTAATGAAAAAATATATTTATTTTTAATTTTTTTCTTAATTTTGTCTTTTACAAATTTTAGTTTATTTTAAATTTTGAATCATTTAGGTAGAAATTCGAAAAATGCGGAAACAAAACAAATATACCACAAGAGTTTTTGGTTTCATTTAAGAGCAAAGCTGCTTGGGCAAAGCAGCATTTTAGCTTTCGAAGGCTGGGTTTTCCCAGCCTTTTTTTTTGCCTTTTTTAAACTTTCCTCCAAAAATCGACAAGAAAAAAGGGTAAGAATTTTACCCGCCTGTATGTTTAACAATAACAAATTAAAGGAGGTCTTATGTCCAAAAACACAATTATTCTCAAAAGCTTAATTTATCAATCTGCGTTGGAATTTTTGTGGCAGGAAGGGTTCATCGGAATTCCTTATACTGGAATCACCAATGCAACGGGTTCGTGCGAAGCAGTTAGCAATGTGTTTACCCTGAACGAAAAGCCGTTTCTTACACTTTCGCAAACAGTTCAACTGCATCTGGAACGAGATATTATGCAAAATGGCTTGCCAAGAATGTTTTCGACAAATAGGTCGTTCCGCAAGGACAACAGCCAATGGCATTCCGATGGTCGCCATTTGAACGATTTTGAACTTCTGGAAACGGAAGCATTGGATACCGACCTTAATTGGCTTTTGAAACATTGCAAGGATTTGCTGAACTATATTTTCGTTAATGTTCTTAATGTTTCCTCGAAATATGGATTGCTTACCCCTGAACAACATCATAATTTATACATCTACTATGAAAAAGGTTTCGAAATTATTACTTATACCGAAGGTGTCGAAATTTTGCAAAAGGAATATAAAATAAACATTAATTGGGGTGATGATTTAAAATCGGAGCACGAACAGAAACTTGTGGAATATTTTGATAAAAATTTAATGATAACACATTATCCTGAATCGATAAAGTTTTTCAATATGAAGTTGACTCGTAATTGCGACCCAGAAAGGCAAACTTGCGAATGCGTCGACGTAATTCTTAAACACTCGGGTGAATCCATTGGTGGCTCCGAAAGGGAATATGATTACGAAATCCTTCGTAAACGACTCTACGAGGGAACGATGATAAAACAGCTTCGCCAGTTGAAGACTATACACGATAATAAACCAGAAGAGATAGACCAGGTATTCGAAGAGTATTTAGACCTTTTCAAAAACAACCCACAAAGAAGGTCTGGAATGGGTATGGGTTTTGGAAGAGTTACCCAATTCATTCTTGGCTCGAAAGAAATTGTGCAGTTTTAAAAATTTTCTTTTTTGTTAAGGGTAGGAGGGAATAAATCTCCGTCCTATCCCTTCCCTTTTTTAAATTTTTTTTAAATTTGTTACTTTTTAATATTTAAATTTTAATATGGCTGAGAAACAAAGAACTATAAAGCGACCAATAAGTTTAACTGGAATTGGAATTCATTCGGGTGAAGAAACAACGATAACTTTCCATCCAGCTCCGGAAAACTATGGATATCGTTTTGTTCGGGTTGACCTTCCTGAACCCGTAGAAATTCCCGCTCTTGTGGATTATGTTGTTGACCTTTCGCGAGGAACAACACTTGGGATTGGAGATGTTAGAGTTTTGACAGTCGAACACGTTCTTGCTGCTCTCGTCGGTTTAAGAATTGATAATTGCCGAATTGAGTTAAATGGAAAAGAGCCACCAGTGATAGATGGGAGTTCTTTGCCCTATGCCGAAAAGCTACTGGAAGCAGGGATTGTTGAACAGGAAGCCGAGCGAGAATATTTCGTCATCGATGAAACAGTCCGATACACGAACGAAGAGAAAGGCGTCGATATTGTTGCTTTGCCTACCGATGATTACAGAATTACTGTGATGATAGATTATTATATACCTGCTCTGGGTAGTCAACATACAGGTGTATTCAATCTTGAAAAAGAGTTTCTCACAGAATTTGCTCCTGCGCGAACATTTTGTTTCTTAACCGAAGTAGAAGAACTTTATCGCCAAGGTTTAATTAAAGGTGGAAATCTTAATAATGCAATTGTTATCATCGATAAAGAACTTGATGAAAATGAATTGAAGAAGTTGCAAGAACTTTTCCAAATTGAACATTTGCCCGAGCCAAAAGGAGGAATTCTGAATGGAACAGGACTTCGTTTTAAAAATGAACCCGCTCGGCATAAGCTTCTGGATATGCTTGGCGACCTTGCTTTGATTGGAGTTCCCATAAAAGCACAGATTCTTGCTGCTCGGCCGGGGCATGCAAGCAATATTGAGTTTGCAAAGAAAATTCGCAATCTCTATTTGAAAAAGCTACCCTTCCTTAAACTTCAAGGCAAGAAGGGAAAAGATGCATTGATGGACATTTACTCCCTTCTGAAAATTATGCCCCATCGTTATCCATTTTTACTTATTGATAGAATAATCAACATTGACCCCGATACAAATACAATCATTGGAGTTAAAAATGTTACAGTGAATGAACCATTTTTTATGGGGCATTTTCCCGAAAAACCTGTTATGCCGGGCGTTTTGTTAATCGAAGCGATGGCACAAACAGGAGGGTTAATGCTACTAAATTCTGTTGATGCATCCAATAAACTTCTGCTGTTTATGGGGATAGATAATGCAAAATTTCGAAAGCCTGTAATTCCCGGAGACCAACTCGTAATGCAAGTACAAATGGTAGGGAAAAAGTTTAATGCATATAGATTCCACGGAGTTGCTACTGTAAATGGTCAGGTCGTTGCCGAAGCCGACCTGCAAGCAGCGCTTGTCGACCGAAATATTCAATTATAAAAGGGATATTATGGCTATAACGCAACATCCAACTGCAATTGTTTCGCCGAAAGCCCAAATTGATGATAATGTAAAGATTGGACCATTCACAATTATTGAAGACGATGTTCATATTCACGAAGGAACCGAAATAATCTCCAATGCTTATATTGCCAATGGTGCAACAATTGGTAAAAATTGCCTGATTTTCCCGGGCGTGGTAATTTCTACAAAACCACAAGATTTGAAATACGACAATTCACCAACGAAAACGGTCATTGGCGATAACAACGAAATTAGGGAGTATGTTACAATTCATCGTGGTTCGCAAGCAACAGGTGTTACCATTGTTGGAAATAATAATTTAATTATGGCTTATTCCCATATTGCACACGACTGCCGCGTTGGTGATTATAATGTGCTGGCAAATGTTGTCCAACTGGCTGGTCATGTGCATATTGAAGATTGGGTTGTGATTGGTGGAGTTGTTAAAATTCATCAGTTTTGCAAAATTGGTTGCCACGCAATGGTTGGCGGGGATGTAAAAGTTACTAAAGACATAGCTCCATACACTCTTGTAGGAGAAAATCCACCAAAAGTCGATGGTATAAATAAAATAGGGCTGAAAAGGCGTGGCTTTTCGCCCGAAGTTATTAAAGAGATTGAAGAATTTTACAAAATGGTATTCCATTCGGGTTTGAACAATACTGATGGCATTAATAAGTATCTCGAGCTTCATCCCAATGGCATTCTTCCCGAAATACAGCATTGTATTGAATTTATCCAAAAATCTCAACGTGGTGTTTACAGGTAATTCTTTTTTATAATCCTAATCAAATTTTAAAAAAAACAGGGCTGGTGTAAAGCATCCAGCCCTTTTGTGTTTAAAGGAAAAGATGGTCAAACTTTATAATTCTTTTAGAACTTGTCGGATGATATCAATGCCTTCGTCAATATCGTTTTTTGTTATGCACAAAGAAGGACGGAAGCGAATTGATTTCACACCCGACCCAAGAATGAGCAGGTGGTGTTTGAGCGCTAAGTCTTTGAATTTGTTACGTTTTTCGTTATCGGGCAAGTCGAAGGCACAGAACAAACCACGACCTCGAACATTGCTTATGTAATGGGGGAATTCCATTTCGAGGGTATGAAGCTTTTCAATCAAATACTGCCCCATATTTCGTGCATTTTCCAAAAGATTGTCCTCTTCGATGATTTCAAGATATCGTGTGGCACGAACCATATCTACAAGATTTCCGCCCCAAGTTGAATTAATTCGGCTGGATGTATGGAAAACATTATCCGGAACTTCATCCAGTTTTTTCCCAGCTAAAATACCACACACTTGCATCTTCTTTCCGAAAGTCATTATGTCGGGTTTGACGTTCATTTGTTCGTGTGCCCACATTGTGCCAGTGATTCCAACACCAGTTTGAACTTCGTCGAAAATTAATAAGCAATCGTTTTCATCTGCAAGCTCTCGTAAAGTTTGCAGGAACTCTGGACGGAAGTGATTATCGCCACCTTCGCCCTGAATTGGCTCAATGATTATAGCGGCAATGTCATCCGGGTTGTCTTTAAATGCTTTTTTGATTTCTTTAATAGCCGTCTGCTCCAATTTCAATGTGGTTTTAAGATTTTCCCCTTCAAAAGGGAAAGTCATTTTGGGGTTGGTTATTCTTGGCCAGCCTTCAAATTTTGGGTAATACATAATTTTCGTAGGGTCAGTATTTGTAAGGCTCATTGTATAACCCGAACGGCCGTGAAAAGCTTCACGAAAATGAATTATTTTGTGTCCTTTCTCTTCGGTTATACCTTTTTGGAAGTTCTTCCTCACTTTCCAATCGAAAGCGGCTTTCAGTGCATTCTCGACTGCAAGAGCGCCTCCTTCGATGAAAAAGGCATATTGAAAATGTTCTGGGACGGCAACCTTGAAGAAGGTATTTACAAAGGTCGCCATCTCTTCGGTGTAAATATCAGAGTTCGAAGGTTTGTTAACCGCGGCATATTTTAAATATTCGAGGAATGAGTCGTCGAGCATCTTAGGATGATTCAATCCTAATGGCAAAGAAGCAAAACAGGTGAACAAATCACGGTAATTTTCGCCTGTAACTTTGTCGACAAAGAAGCTGGGATTACTTTCATACAAATCAACAACCAATGGGAACCCATCAACCAGCATATGCTTTTTTAATGTCTCAAGTACTTTGGACCCTTCTACAAAGTATTTTGGAACATAACTAGAAACTTTCACAAACATAATTTCCTCCTTTCTTGATTAATAAATTGAAAAGAATTTAACTTGGTAATGAAGAAATTAGATTAAAGCGAGGGAATAGAGGATAACAAAAGAATTAATGTTAAAAGTAAATGCAAGATGTAGTAGGATGGGAAGGAACCACCTCGAATGGTGCCTCGAAAAATATTAATACTCGCTTTTAAAGTTTTCCATCTCATCGCAACAAAATTAACGAAAAATACGCGAAAATCTTGTCATTTTTCCAACTACAAATCAATTTTTAAAAAATTGACAAAAAATTCATTGAAAATTTTATTTGTTTAAAAAATTTATTTGTTAATTTTGCTTTTGTTATATAAATTATAATTTTGAGAAATTATTAAGTTTGAAATTTATTTTGATAATAGAGTATGTTTTATTAAAAAAGCGAGGAAATTGAATGAATGCAAAAAGCAGATCTAGGAAACCTGTTGAAGCCCAATTGAAGCGATTGGGTCCGACCCAAGTAATAATTTTTCTTGGGCTATTGATTTTCTTCTTCATTTTCTTTTTCCGCACGATTATCCCTTGGGGCGTTGCACAGTTTGTGGTTCCTTTGTTTAAACCGGGCGGGGATAAACTCGAGAAAATCGGCTTTGTAAAATTCAACGGATTGGTTTGGGCATCGACAACAAAAGAAAAAGCCGAGGAGATTATAAAGCAAGGAGGAATAGAAATTTCCAAAGATTTGATTAATAAAGAATACATTTTTGACTTCACCTTTAAGCCTCGTAACGAAAAAGAACATGGATATGTTAAGGAATCACTTCAATTTTATGTTAAGTCTGAAGTAATTGGCGAGAATGCAATTATTTTGGACCCTGAGCTCGGTTTTTCGATTTTAGCTCTCGACCTTGCTTTGGTCTTAGCAGTTTTTCTGACAATGGTTATGCCGACTAAGTTTGGATTTATGTCCCTTCTTTTCGACCGACAAATCGATAATACCAAGACAAAGATACGTTTACAAACAGGATTCCCAGAAGAAGTTGTTGAAATTCTTGTTATGCCCGATGACCAATTGATGCAGAAGGATAGGGATGAAGTCGAAAATGCTTTCCGTCTGGTTTGGGAACGAACTATTGGCGAAGAAATGTCCTCCCCTCGTCGTTCAATACAATTTGAAGACCTTTTTGATGAAACTACCGACATTGTGAAATTCCGTAACATAACCCTTTATAGCCGAATTAAGGATTACTTCTCCGATTTCGTTCTGAAAGAGATTGAAGATACCAAGGATGGTTTGCTCTGGCGGCGTAATCATTTCCTTGTATTCAAAGGATTACGTTTGTATATGGCTCACCACTTTACCGAAAAGTATTCCAATAATGTTACAGGTTTGGCTTATGGCGGTGCTGCTTTCTTGATTGTTGCGGTAGGTATCCGAGGGTTGAAGTTTATCCCCGCTACTAAGCCATCCTTCATCCTTCTGGCAATATTCCTTGAATTTACTATGTTGTTGATGCTTTCGATAACATTAATTTACACCGAAGAAGAAGAACGAATGGACAGAATGCTTAAAAAGATGGAAGATGCAAACAAAAGCCAGCTCGAAGCATTGCGCAGTCAACAATATGATATACATCAATTGACATCAGTTCTTGTTGGTCAATCGGCTGAAATCATAAAAAGCAGGGTTGAAAAGGCTATTTCCGAATACCTTACCAGCGACGACCACGTGAAACGAATGATTGCCGAGGAAATTAGCCAGAAAATTCTAATTGGTCTTAAGGAATCTTTCCTTAACCAAGAGGAAAAGTAAACTTATTTTAAATTGCAATTAATTAGGGGCTGTCTCGGGTAGGACAGCCCTTTTTGTTTTCTCCACATTATGAGTGGTTGAATTAATTGCGGAATGGTATTGGTTGGAATGTTGTGATTTAAACATTTTGGTAATTACTTAATACAATCCACCCTATATTTGAACTTTAAAAATTTATCATAATTTGTTCTATTGTTGGGCCAATTTATGAATTGCATCTAAAAAAACATACTATCATACCTTGCAAAACAAATCGTTACAGGTTGTAGTTCAAGAATCGAACACACAGGAACAAGAAGCGAATGCGCTAGTTCGCCCCTACAAGTATTTTTCAGACATCGGATGTTTCGCAAACATCCGATGTCTTTTTGTAATGATTTCCGTTAGGGTCACGAACAAGAGTTTTCGGTCAATCCACTAAATAATTTATGTCTTCAAGGGGCGAATAATTATTCGCCCCTACAACAAAATTTGTTTCGGGCTCTCAAAGTTTTTTGTCATTTTTGTTTCGATTTATAGATAGAAAAAGATTGTAACAAATTTTCTACAATTATTGTTATTTTACTTTGTCTTTTATTTTTAAAAAAGTTTTTGGTGATGAGAAACTTAAAGTTTTTGTTTTTCTTATATTTCTTTGCTATTGCAAAAAGTTTTGGGCAAACTCCCGAAGAGGAACTCGCTCGCATCGTTGAGTCTTACAAACTACCTTTGGAATTTCGTTGGTACAATCCTCAAAAGGAATATGTTCAAATTCTAACAAATTCTGACCAGATTTATCGGCTTCCTGCGAGTAAAATTGTTGAAAAGGCAAAGGATTTTTACGGAAAGAATATTGAATATTTTCATCTCTTGCACAAAGGCAGGGAAATTCCTATTTATATTGTTTCCCAAGATGAATTATTTGATGAAACCGACACTCTTGTGTTTGTTGGGTCGAGGCCTCGTGGAGATACTACCTGGTTCGATAGCTTTGAACAAAGTGAATTTTTCTTTTTCTACTACGACGAGAACTATTCTAGTAAAAAGTTTGAACCAATAAGTTTTTCTTCGGATAAGCAGAATGTTATAAATTCAATTTCTCGCAGTTTACATTTTGAAGAGCATCATCAATATTCGATTGGAGTGCCCGAATTCTCATCGCAAACTATGAATGGTGAAGGTTGGGTTTGGGAGTTACTTTCCCCGAGCGACGACTACATAAAACAAAGCAATCTAAAATTCTCGAAAATTCTTTATCCAACTACCCAAGTCGATTCTGTTGGATTTCGGTTTTTCGCTTTTAGTAGCAAATTCGATTCGGTAAAGACAATGCATAATTTGGCTATTTTAATTAATCAAGATACTGCATTTAAAGGAAGTTTCCCTCCGGGGAAAAATATTATAATTGATTTCAAATACCCATCAAATAAGTTGAAATTTGGAGTTAACGATTTCGAAGTTGTAAATTTGGGTAATTACTCGAGCAATGGACAATTGATAATTCCCGATGCTGTTGGTTTTCAGTATTTTGAATATTCAGGAATGGACATTCCTTTTTCACAAAATGGGTTCATAAGTTTTCCTGTGGATAGTTCCTTTGCTTTCTCGTCGTTAGTCTTACACAATTTTAAGTCTACCGAAGTAATTTTATTCGATACTTTGAATCAAGGGTTTGCAAAGATTCGCGGTTTTCCTTCCGTTGCCTTTGCAGTAAATGTTTCAAAACAAAGCATTTTCGTTTCTTTTGGTGATTCGACATTCCAAGACAACCGCAAAGGGTTACACTGCTTTGTTTACGACAGCCTCGAGAAAGTAATAAAATATTGGTATTACCCCGAAAATTCTAAAAAGATCGTGAATGATTTAAAAAATATTGCTCTTAACTCTATTTATCTTGTTGTTTTTAACGGGGAAAGAATTGAAAATGAAGTGATTGATTTCTTTATCAATGAAGGTAGCACCGAAGTTTCGAAATCTCGTTCCAATCAGAACTGGGTTTTCAGTAGAAAGAAAGGCGAGGCGAAAAAGTTTGAAATTGCAAGTTCCGAGGTAAACACTAAGCTTTATGGCTATTTCAAAGCCAATTATTCACGAACTTGCTCGGTTACTATAAACTTCTCCGATGTGGTTAAACAAGGATTTCTTTATGTTGCTGATAACCAAAGCATTCCTTTTGCCCAAGTTAACTCTGTTGAAGTGTCGAATCTTTTTTCCGATACAAACCAAGCCGATGTAATTGTAATTGCACCTCAGATTTTCGCTGATGTTGCACGAAAGTACATTGAATATCGGAAGCAAACGTACCCTGAATACAATTTTTACCTTGCTTTGAGCGAAGATATTTACAAAGAGTTCAACTTTGGGAAAAAGTCACCAGACGCAATTAAGCGTTTCCTTGTTTGGGCTTATTACAAATGGAAAATGCCAAGATTTAAATTTGTAACACTGTTGGGAGATGCAAGTTTCGACACAAGGAATGTTCTGCCATATAGCGTTTATAAAGACTTTGTTCCTGCCTTCGGATGGCCCCCAACTGATTACTGGTATTGCTTGCTCGAGGGAAAGGATTTTGTGCCCGATGTTCACATAGGCAGAATTCCAATTAAAACAATAGAAGAAGGATATTCATACATTGAGAAAATCCAGGAATACGATAATGCTTTAACTTCGCCTTGGATGAAGAAGTTCCTATTTCTTAGCGGTGGGACAAATCCTGTTGAACGAGATTATTTTTACGACCGCTTGAAAGGTGAATTTGCGGATTACCTTTTGGCTTATAGCCCGATATGCGTTCAAACACAACTCATCCGTAAGAGTGATGAAGTTGTTGGAAGTGAAGCCGATGCAAGTTTCATTCGCTCTGCAATCAACGATGGAGTACAAATGATGTTTTTCGCAGGGCATGGCTCTGCAAAGGTTTTCGATACCGATGGATGGAAGGTGCAAACATTGAACAATAAAGGGAAGTATGGTTTCTTCGGCTCTTTTTCGTGCAATACCGCAAACTTTGCCGAACCAACTCTTATCTGTCGAAACGAGGAGTATACGATTTATCCCGAAAAGGGTTTTGTTGCAACAATTGGGTCGGGTGGTGTAAGTATTCGGCTTTATTCCTTGTTGCTGGCTGAAAACCTTCTTAAAATTATCGCCGACAGCACGATAAAAACGGACAACTTCCTTGAACTTTTCGATTTGGCAAAGTCTCGTCAAATTTCTGCCTCACAAGACTTTTTTAACATTTTAACAATGTATCACTATGTTTATCTCGGCGACCCATTGCTGAAAATGAGAATCAGGCGTCAGCCCGATTTGTATTTTTTAGACAACAAAGTATCGATTACTAACGAATCCGGGAGAACAACTATAACCCAAAACGATTCTCTTTTCATTATTCGAGGTGTTATTGGTAATTCTGGTTTTGCCACCAAAGAATCTTTTAATTTGGTACTAAATCATCAGTTTAATGGGAAAACAATTCCCGAGGATTTGCGCATCCGCCGATTTAATGAGGCTTGTTCCCTTATTGAATTTGAATTTCGGATTCCCGTTCGCCAGCAAATCGGCATTCATAGATTCCAACTAATAATTGACCCAGAGCATAGAATAAATGATTATGATTTTGCGAATAATTCTTTGAACTACGAAATATATGTTTATTCTTCCTCTTTATTCCCTGTTGAACCCCAAGCCAACTGGGATGTTAATGTAACAAATCCATTGTTTAGATTTATAGACCCGTATTTTAATGAAAATCAACAAAACTACTCGTTTAAAATCTATACTGAACCCGATACCAATTCAACCCTGATATACTCTTCTCGAAATGAGGAAATCCAAAAGAGCAAAATCAAAATCGACTGGCTGCCCAGTTTTAATTTCCCAACTGGGCATTTCTGGCTGTATGCAAGGAAACTTACGAACGATACTAATTTTCAAAATCAAACGCTCTGGATACCATTCCATTTCGAAAATAGCAGTGTCATTCCATTTACTACTCTTTCATACAAAGAGAAATCGGAATTCGCAAATTTTGAGTTTAAAAATATATTTTTCGATACGCTTTCGAATACTTTAAGATTGGAGCCTTATAAAATTCCCTACAAGATAATGGAAGCCTCGGGCAATGAACGCTCCGAAAAGGGTAAAGAAATCACTGTTAACAATAAAGTTTATGTTACAATGGCGCCCGACCTCGATATTGTTGGCTTCCACGTTGTAATTATTTCGCACGAAAACTTCTCTTTGAAAGAGTACCGAATTTTTGAAACTTGGGGGACTGACCCACCCGAGAAGGATTCATCCAGCATAAAACTTGTTCAATATTTAAGGGATTCTGTTCCCGATGGCGATTACATTTTTCTTGTAGCACATAGTTCTTCGCTTCGAGTGCCAATTATGCATAAGCTTTATGTTCCAAATAGCCCGGGCTCGCTCGACACATTGAAGGCTGCTTTGCGGGAATGGGGCAGTGTTTTTGCCGATTCGCTGGGTTCCCAAGGCTACTGGGGCAATTCATTCTTTTTTGTCGGCAGAAACTTTTTTGGCAAGAAAGTCGCAATCGACGAGGGATTCGATTTGGATGGCGACACAGTTCAATCCGAAGGCTTTATGATTCAAAATCCAAGAGAAGCTCGAATTCAAATCCCTTTGCTTGGTCCAGCAAAAAAGTGGAACCAATTGAAGATGAACTTCGAGGCTCCGCAAGACTCAATTAATCTCTTCGTATCGATTTATGGTATAAAATCGCTTTTGGATAAGGACAAAATATTACTTCTCAAAAGTTCTAATCTTTCGGAGATTGAACTTAATTCAATCTATGCACTTGAATATCCTTACCTATCGATAGAAGTGATGATTTCGAATCCCTATGAATCGAGCAACTTCGTTTGGAAAGATGTGTCCATTGATTTTATTCCTTCTCCTGAACTTGCTTTGGAAATTGTTGAACCTAATTTGCCCGCGGATAGTTTAATACTTCGTGGCGAAGAAATTGGTTATCTCTTGCGAATCCATAATCTTTCTAACCGCACTTCGAGCGATTCTACCTTTGTTACTTCTGTTTTGAAGACTCAGTCTCAAACGCAGGAGCTCAGCACATTTGTTTTGGGTGCAATTCCGCCAAATTCTTATAAGGAAATCAACGGCAATCTTGTTACCGATAAATTTGATACTAAAAACATTATTGAATTTTCTTGTTTGCAACCGAATTCTGAATCTTACGCTTTCAACAATCGGGACATTTTGAGTGTGAACCTTTTCGAAGATAATGTTCGCCCTGAAATTGTTTTGTATCTTGATGGTATGAAAATTTATGGCAAAGAGTATGTTACTAAAAAACCTCAGGTTTTAATTGAAATTTACGATAACAGCAAATTAACTTTTGATACAAATTCCACTACATTGCTAATAAATACAAAAAAAATCAACCTTGGGGAAAGAGCTAAATTTACAATTTACGGTCGGAATATTCCTTTGAAATGCTCTTATTCTCTTGATTCCGATGAACTTGAGTATGGACTAAACTACTTTACAATCTACACAACCGACCCAACGGGGAATAAAGATACGCTTGATGTACCAGTTTATGTTTCTCGCTTGGCGAAGATTGATTCGTGCGTTGTCGCTCCGAACCCTGTTACTAATGACGCTACATTTTTGATTAGATACCTTTCTCCCAAAGGCGGCGGATTAGCTAAAATCGACATCTTTGATGTTTCAGGCAAAAAAATAAGGACATTAACAAAAAACATTAATTTAAATGATGATTATATTTACTGGGATGGATTTGACGACAACGGACACTCGATTCCACAAGGGGTTTATTTCTTTTCGGTGAACGTGTCGGGCGAAATTTATTCCGACCCAGTATTTGGGAAACTAATTAAGTTGAAGTATTGATTCTTCTGATTTTCACATCAATACTACTTTACTACAATCAATTTGTATGGCTTGATTTGATTTTCGGCTTGTATTGTTACGATATTTTCGCCCGAAAGTATTTCCGCTGTGTAGAATATAAAAATTGGTAAAATCGAAAGAGAAACGAAAAATGAAAAAAGCCTATTTCATTGCATTGCATTTCAAAAATTGAAATGAGGTTTTCGTTTTAAATACCGAAAAACCAAAGCAAATTAATAAAAAAATTAAAAGGAAAAAATTTTTGTGGAAGAAAATAACTGCGGGATTAACAAAAAAATTTTTCGAGAGTAAATCACTTGAATTTGTATGGATACAAAAATAGGTTTTCGCCAACTTTTTGATTTATCAAGGAATTAAGAGGATTCTTGCGGTCCCGGAGGGACTCGAACCCCCGACACGCAGTTTAGGAAACTGCCGTTCTATCCTGCTGAACTACGGGACCTTTTAAGATACGAAATTACGAAATTTCTTTTTATTTATTTTTGATTTTTTGCTTATTGAAAATGAGAAAGTTTATATTCTTGCTATATGTGGTGCTGTTGTTCTCTTGTAGCAAAAGGAACAATCATAATGTTATCGAGGCGACCGGGATTATTGAAGCCACCGAAATTTTAATCAATTCTAAAGTTCCCTCCCAAATCGTTGAAATTAGAAGAGACGAAGGCGAAAAAGTTAAAAAGGGCGATACCCTTTTAATTCTTGATTTTGAAAGTTTGAAATATCAGCTGGAACAGGCTGAGTCGATGGAAAGGTATGCGCGTTCCCAGCTTGAATTGGTTCGCAAGGGTGCTCGTTTGGAGGATGTTATGGTTGCAGAGGAAAATCTTCGCCAAGCCGAAGAAAATTACAAAGTGGCAAAAATTAACTTCGATAGGGCATTGGATTTAAAATCTTCTGGTTCATTTAATCAAAAGCAATACGAAGAGGCAGAGTTGCAGATGAAATTAGCAGAATCTCGTCTTGCCCAAGCCAAGGCTAATGTGAATAAAATGAAGAACTTTTTCCGTCCTGAAGAAATTGCTCAAGCCGAAGCAAATTTGCAAAAGGCAATAGCAGCTAAAAATTCTGCACTGAAGAACTTCACAGAATGCTTTGTTTTGGCTCCTTCCGATGGTGTCCTGTTGAAAAAATTTGTTGAAAATGGTGAATTCGTAACAATTGGTTCACCTTTGTTTAAACTTGGGAAGCTCGATACCGTAGAAATGGTTGTGTACATTCCCGAAAGCGATTTGGGAAAAGTTATGCTGGGCAAAGATGTTGAAGTTTCAACAGATACATACCCGGGCAAAATATACAAGGGCAAAGTTATTTTCATTTCGAATGAAGCAGAATTTACCCCAAAAAATATTCAAACCAAAGACGAGCGAATAACACTTGTCTATGCGGTTAAAATCAGAATACCCAATGCGGAATTCGAGCTTAAGCCCGGAATGCCCGCTGATGCAAAAATTATTTTGAATTTGAATTAAGATGGCAGAAGTGCCCGTTATCTTTGTAAAAAATTTGACAAAAAAGTTTGGAAATGTTTTAGCCAATTATGAAATCAATTTTTCAGTTAACCGAGGGGAAATTTTTTGTGTTGCCGGTCCCGATGGTGCTGGAAAGACAACTTTGATAAGACAAATTGCAGGCTCTATTAAGCCGACGGAAGGAACGATTCATATATTTGATGTTGACATTCAACACAACTTCGATGAAGTTAAAAGGAAAATTGGGTACGTTTCGCAAAACTTTTCCCATTACACAGATTTAACAGTTCGAGAAAATTTGGAGTTTTTTGCCGAGATTCATCAGATTCAAAACTTTTCGGAAAAGTACGAGAAACTGATAAAATTTGCAAAGCTCGAAAATTTTCAAAATGTGCTTGTTGGTAATTTATCCGGGGGAATGAAACAGAAACTTGCTTTGATTTGTGCAATGATTTACGACCCCGAGGTTCTTTTGCTTGATGAACCAACAACGGGAGTAGACCCTATTTCGCGAAGGGAATTTTGGTTCCTGCTGAGCAGTTTGGTAAAAAGTGGGAAGACTATTTTGTTATCGACGCCATATCTTGACGAGGCAGAACGAGTCAATCGAGTTGCGTTGTTGAACCAAGGGAAAATACTTGTTTGCGATAGCCCCAAAAACCTAATCGAAAAGTTCAACAGCGACTTTGATGTGTTCGAAATCGTTGGTAAAGGGTTATCGGAAAGCATTGATTTATTTAAAAAGAAGTGCGAAATCCAGTTGTTTGGCGATAGAATTAACGTTGTGATGCCAAAAAGTGAAAGAAATTTAAATGAATTAAATGAATTTATCAAAGGAGTTGGATTGCCTGAGGTTGAAATCGAGAGGATTTCTCCAGGGTTTTATAAGCATTTGATTGCAGAAGAGCTTGTATCTGTTTCGAAAAAAGGTTATTTTCGGTACTCTGGTATAAGTCCGGAGATTCGTGTTTGGTACAATCCAGAGATGGAGACTCGCCGTTTTCTTTTACCTGGAATTGTTGCCCTTTTACTTTTGATTATTGCAATTCCATTGACTGCTATGGCTGTGGTTCGTGAAAAAGAAAGCGGAACAATAGAGCAAATCCTTGTTTCCCCTCTGAAGCCGTATCAGATTATAGCAGGGAAACTCATCCCATTTCTGATTATTGGTTTTATCGATTTTGTTTTTGTCCTTTTGGTAATGCGGTTCTGGTTTGGTATTCAAATCCGTGGCAGTGTTTTGCTTCTGTTTGCAACGGCATTCTTATTTGAGTTTTCGAATCTTGGGATTGGTTTGTTCATTTCAACATCATCTAAATCGCAGCAACAGGCTGTGATTGTTTCAGTTTTTGGGGTTATTGTGCCAATGATATACCTTTCTGGCTTTGTTTTCCCCATCGAAAATATGCCGAAAATAATTCAACCCATTACGTATTTGATTCCCTTGCGGTATTTTCTTGTGATACTCAGGGGAATCGTGTTGAAAGGTATTGGCTTTGCCGAGCTTTGGACTCAGATACTTATTTTGTTAGGGTTTGGGGTCATTACGTTCGTTATCAGTTCCACTCGCTTTCGCAAAGTCCTACAATGATTAAAAGAAGGATAGTTGGAGCCATCCAATTTGATTTAAAATCAAATAAACTCCGCCCAAGAAAACCAGAAAGCCCGAAAATCTTTTTATACCAGTTACGATTTTGGTTTTTTGGCTCCAAATCAAGTAAGATTGGACTTTGCCTATAAGAGTTCCAATTGCGATGATAATCGAACAGTTCCCAATAGCAAATGCAAACAGCAAAGAAATCGAAAAAGGAAGATTGGTTTGGGCAGTTTGAAATACAGCCCCAAGCACTGGTGCCATATATGCGAATGTACAAGGACCAAGGGCAAATCCAAACAGTAATCCAAGTAGGAGTGGGGTCCAGAGCGAAATCTTTTTGCTTTGGGAGAGTCGAACACCGCTCCAATCCAATTTGATTATATCCATCAGGTATAATCCAACGATTAAGAAAATTGCAGCAACGAGATAATTGCCGAATGAACCAATGTCGCCCATAAGCCTGCCCAGAAGTGCCGTAACAGTTCCGATAACTGCAATAGTGAGCAAAGTACCAATCGAAAAGATTGAAGATACAAAGAAAGTCTTTTTAAGAGATGTTATTTCTTTGGCACTGATGTAACTAACAATCAAAGCAATACTGGACAGATGGCAGGGCGATAGCAGAATACTTAAAATTCCCCATAAAAAGGAAGCCAAAATTGCCAAAAAGGATAATTCATTTACAGCGTAATATAATTTTTCGAAAAGGTTTTCGAACATTGTTCCCTCATTTTTTTAAAGGTTTTAAGCCTCGCTTTTGAAGGAGCTTATCTATCTCCTCTTCGGGGAAGAAACCTTCGTGGCGAAAGAATTCCTTGCCGTCCTTGTCTAAGAATACTTGAGTTGGTATAACTCGAATTTTGTACATTTCAGCGTATTTTTTTTGGTCGGGTTTCCAAACGTCGTAAAAAATTACCTTGAGTTGGCTTCCATACTTTGTTTCGAGTGACTTCATTATTGGTTGCATTTTTTTGCAAGGGATACAATTAACAGAGCCAAGTTCAATGAAAGTAACCAACGGTTTTGGTTCGTTTTTCTTTTCCTGATTTTGCGATTGCAACAAAGTAAATTGTAAGGTAAAAATCAAAGTAAATGCTAAAATAAAGAGCGTTTTGTTAAACGTCCCTTTTTTCATTTTTCCTCCTTGTGTTGTTTTAAGTAATTTAATTTTAGATAGGTTCCAATTGGACAATGGTCGACAATAATTCTTAACTCTTTGCTTTTGGCAGTTTCCAAAAGTTCTTCGTTCCAGCATTCGGGTGGGAACCAAACGTAACAGCTCTTGTCGATATTTATCTGGTTAAGCAATTTTAAGCTATTTGATGGAGATAATGCAAAAACAATGTTTTGTATTTTAGAAGGGATTTCATCAAGGCTTTTGTAACATTTAATTCCGTATATTGTTTCATACTTAGGATTGACTGGGAAAATGTTGTACCCAACGTCGCACAAATTTTTAACTAATTTAAAGCCATAGGAGCTTTCGTTTGCCGATGCTCCGAGTATTGCAAATGTTTGTGTTGATTTCATCACCTCGACGGGGTCGATTTCCATTTTTTAACCCTATTTGTTAACAAAAGATTGATTTTTAAATTTTTTCTCAAATGCTAAAGCAAAGTTAACAAGTGAGATAAGAATTGGAACTTCGAGCAGTGGTCCAATAACAGTGGCAAAAGCCGCTGGCGAATTGATACCAAAAACTGCAATAGACACAGCAATTGCAAGCTCAAAGTCATTGCTGGCCGCACTAAATGATACTGATGTTGTTCGAGGGTACGAAAATCCTTTCTTTTTTAAAATGAAAAAGGTTGAAAAAAACATTATTACGAAGTAAAAGAAATAGGGAATTGCAACTCTAATAACATCCATTGGCAACTCAAGGATTTTTTCGCCCTTGAGTGAGAACATAACAAAAATCGTAAAAAGTAGAGCCACTGGTGTTATAATACTTATCTTAGGGATAAATTCTTTGTGGTACCAATCTTTGCTTTTGAGTTTAATCAAAAAAAAGCGAGTGGTGATGCCCAGTAAAAAAGGAATCCCTAAGTAAATCAAAACACTGCTTGCGACTTCAACTATTGAAATGTTAACAAGCTGTGATTTCATCCCGAAAAGGGGAGGCAAAATTGTTATAAAGATGTATGCATATATTGAATATGTTAGAACCTGGAACAAAGCATTAAAGGCGACAAGCCCGGCGGCGAGTTCGGAATCTCCGCTTGCAAGGTCGTTCCAAACTAAAACCATAGCAATGCAACGGGCAAGACCAACAAGAATGACCCCATAGGCAAATTCTGGTTTGTCGGGCAAGAAAACCATTGCCAGAAGGAACATAAGGATTGGACCAACAATCCAATTTTGTATTAAAGAGAATGATAATAAGCGAAGGTTGCTAAATACTACTGGCAATTCTTCGTATCTGACCTTAGCTAAAGGTGGATACATCATTAGAATTAAGCCGATAGCAATGGGTATATTGGTTGTGCCTCGGCTCAAAGAGTTCCAAAAATTTGCGATTGATGGATAGAGCGAACCCACTCCAACTCCAAGGAACATAGTAAGGAAAATCCACAGGGTTAAATACCTGTCGAAAAAAGAAAGCTTTTTAGATATGGTTGCCATATTATCCTTAATAATTTAACCAAATAACAAAATGACAAAATTAACAATAAATTTTATTTCTACAATGAAAATTGAAAGAAAATGTGAAATATTTGGATGGATTATATTTTGTGGAGATGGCGGGAGTTGAACCCGCGTCCGGAGTGTTTCGACTGTAGTGCCTACATACTTAGTCGTTCTTTGAATTTCGCCTTTACGCGAACCGAACGACAGGTTTCGTAAAGGCTATCGGTTGAATTTGTCGCAAATGGAGCAACCGAAAAATCCATTTGCCAGCCTATCTAAATGCGACACCCATCGGAAAACCGATAGGCAAGTTTTCCGACAGATGGGCTGCTTTACTTAATTAGGCAGCCAAAGCGTAATTGCTTTCGGCATTTTTTGTTTGCCGTTTGGATTTACGTGCAGCCACGGCAAAGCACGGTATGCCACTACAAGCCTCCTTCACCCCGTCGAAGCCATTTCATCCCCTCAAAGAGCGTTCAATTTTTTCGACGAAATTTTCTTTTTTTTATTTCAACCACTTAACCTTTTGTAATTTTGTATTCCGGGTGATTAATTATGGAAGAGATAAATTTTAGAAGAAAGATTATTTTGCTGGTAGTTTTAACTATCTGTCTATCTTTTGTTGGCAGACTTTTTTACCTTCAAATATTGAAGGGAAATGTCTACAAATTAAAGTCGGAAACCCAAGCAATAAAAGCCCAAGTGGTTTACCCTTTTAGGGGCTACATTTACGACCGAAACGGCAATCTGCTTGTGTACAATGTCCCTTCCTATTCTTTACAAATTTTCCTTGGGACGTTTCGGTTAGACCGTGCGGGATTGCTTGGACATCTGCTTGGAATTGATAGTGCCGAAGTGTATAATCTAATTCTCCAGAATATTTTGAATTATAGGTATGGCGATGTAAAGATAATGAGAGACTTAGATTACGAGACAGTTCAAAAAATTCAAGAGAATAGCGAGCTTTTGCCCGGGGTCGAAATTGTTGTAGAGTCCAAGCGAGTCTACAATTTGCAGGCAAGAATGTCGCATATTATTGGGTATCTTCAAGAAATTAACCCTGATGAACTTAAAGAGGAACAATTTTACGATATCGGTGATTATATTGGAAAAACTGGAATAGAAAGAACTTATGAAATCGAGCTTCGTGGTCAAAAAGGTAAGCGGTATATCGGGGTTCTGGGTGGCGGAATAAAAACCACCCGATTTAATGAAGGGCGAGCAGACCAGCCAGTCAAAAACGGCGACGACTTGTTTTTGTCTATCGATTTAAATCTGCAATCTAAAGCTGAACAGCTTTTGGAGGGGCGTCGCGGAGCCTGTGTTGCAATTGACCCAAACAATGGCGAAATTTTGGCTCTTGTTAGCAAACCCGATTACGATATTTCTTTGTTGAGCGGGAAAGATTTTAAGAAAAATTACGAGCAATTGGCATCGAATACTCAAAATCCATTGCTGAATCGAGCTATTCAATCGCGTTACCCGCCCGGTTCAACTATCAAGCCACTAATGGCTACTGCTGCACTCGAAGAAGGAGTGATAAATGAGAATACCACTTTTTACTGCCCGGGAAGTTTGCTCTATGGCGACAGAGCCTATGGTTGCCACGGTGCTCACGGAAACGTAAATGTTGTTCGAGCAATTCAAGCATCCTGTAATGTTTTCTTCTATCAAACTGCGCTGAAATTGCAGATTGAAAGAATTGCAAAATGGGGTTCAAAGTTTGGTTTTGGGCAACAAACAGGAATTGACTTGCCTTTCGAAAATACCGGGGTTTTTCCAACCCTTGAATATTTGAAAAAGCGATACGGAGATTTGAAGAAGATGCCCACTGGGGGACTTTTAAATTATGGAATTGGACAAGGGGAAATTTCGGCAACACCTATTCAAATGGCTTGTTATGTCGCAACAATAGCTAATGGAGGGACATATTATCGCCCCCATATCGTTCGAGCGATTAGGAATAATATTTTGAACCAAATTTCTTTGCTTAAGGTGGAAAGCCGAAATTTGAATATTAGCCCAAAGACAATCGAAATTGTTAAGCAAGGAATGTACAAGGTAGTTAATGAACCCGGCGGTACAGCTTTTGGCATTCGAATCCCGGGTTTGGATATTTGTGGCAAGACTGGAACAGCCCAGGCTGGAAAAGGCAAAACCGACCACTCTTGGTTCATTTGCTTTGCACCAAAGGACAACCCCAAGATAGCAATGGCTATTATTGTCGAAAATGCGGGCTTTGGTGCGGCTGTTGCCGCTCCAATTGCTCGTGAGTTGCTCAAAGAATTCTTTGGGATAAAAGAACATCTTGCAGGAGTTGATACGACAAATGTTGCACCCGATTAATTCCTTTTTCTCATTATATACACTATTAGAAAAATAGGATAGACTGATTTTCATTTTTCCCATTTAGTTAAAAATCTATGCAACTTGGTTTATAAGCACAATGTATAGAAAATTACAATCTTTTCTAACCGATTGTGAAAATTGTTGGTTTTCTAGATAAAAAATGTATAGTATTTGAATAAATTTTTTTGAAAATTTGTTTGAAAAATTATAATTTTGCATTGTAAGTTATTATTATTATTGAGGAGGTTATATGAAAAGGAATCTGATTTTAAGTATAATCTTCGCATTGTTACTATTCACTTCGTGCTATGATAATTCACTCCAACCGTGCAAAAGGTCGCCATTTAAAATTGTCCTTTCCGATAGTACAACTATTGATGGTGGTGTATTTTTTATCCAAACATCTCATAGGGAAAACCCATCCAATGTTGATGTACAAGTAGATTTGTTTTACCAAGATTGGAAAGGTATTGTACCAATTAAGCTTGACAGTTTCGAAATTAACGATTATGATGTGCGTTTAAACATTAATCCTTGTACGAGTCATATTTGGTATGTCACTGCTAAACCTGAGCTTGGAATACCCTCGATTGAAAAGACCATTCCCGGAATGGAACCATTCGATATAACTTCTCACAATTGGTATGATACAATTTCATCGAACGGAACAATTACTTGGTCCACTCCTTCGGATTCCTCGAATACTGATATTTTCATTTTTATTTCTAATTATAAGTTTTTACCTCGGGACACAACAGGTTTGTCTGATGTTTTAATGTTCAAAACCTTGGATAATGGTAGTTATACATTCAGTCCAAGTGTTTTTTCTAATTTAGGTATAAGGTCTGGCGACACCATACATATTATTTTGGATAGAGTTTGGAGAGATATCGAAAAAATTGATGGAAAAAATTATCTTTTTGTAAATCTTTTCACTAATGGTATCTTGCTTGTATTACGTTGATTTTTTAGGTCAAAAAAATGGGCAAGAAAATAATTATTTTATTTTTGTTTTTATCTGTAATTTTTTCTTTCCTTGGGCTAAAGTGTGGCAGCTGTTCTCATTGTAAAATTACTTTTCGATTAGCAAATTTGCCAGCAGGGTTAAAGGTCTGTGAATCCCATATTAACATTTGGGAAGGGAAAAAAGAGGATTTAGATGCTGTCGACAGGGGTGAATATAGAAGGTTGAAACCACGCTCGTCTATTAATCTTTCTCCTCAACAAAATCCAGAATCGCTTGCTGTTTTCGACAACTTTCCCTGTGATAAAGCTGTTAAATTAGTTAATATGCAAATAGTTATATGTAACGATCCATGATGTCCAGGTCGAAGAGCTGTTTATAACCTTGCTAGTAGAAGTATAACCTGGCGTGAGCCTTTTTCTGGTAATGTTTGTGACCCCGTCCTTTCAGTATATTTTGATTGGGATTTAGCATTTCAAGGCTGTTATTAATATATTTTCTATAAAATTTGAGTGGACACAGCTATTAGGTGCCCAAGGTGTAGGGCTTCAAAAATTGTTAAAAATGGGAAAATTATTAGCCAGCAACGTTACTTATGCAAAGAATGTAATTACCATTTTACAGTAAATAAACTTGGGAAAAGAGTTGACAATAATTATATTGTCAAAGCACTTCAGTTGTATTTAGAAGGTTTGGGGATAAGCGAGATTGAAAAGTATGTTGGAGTGAGTCGAAATACAATTAGAAAGTGGATAAAAAGATTTGAAAATCTTATCGTAGAAGTCCGTAAAAATCAGTGCAATATTAATGTAGTAAACTTACAAGATTTAATTGTTTTTTTAAAAGAAAAGAATGAGCCAGGTTTGATTTTGTTTAGCTTAGGTAATAAGTTTATTGTTTTTTCATAAAAGAGTGGTAAAAACTATCTTTTTGCAACATCGACTTCAAAGGTTATTAGTTTGAAGTTACATTGAACGAGGGACTATTTTTTGTTTTTAACAATTCTGAAAGCAAGTTTGGTTGAGAAAAACAGAAAATATAATATCTTACCAAAAGAAAATTTTTTAAAAAAATTAGATTCCCCTGTAACTTTTTTCAAAGTTTTGTTATATTGTTTTTTTAAAAATTTTAAAAATTCAGGGGGTTCTATGAAAAAGTTTGTCTATTTGTTCTTTTTGGGTTTAAGTTTTCTATTCTTTACCTCTTGTAATGAAACTACAAACCAAACGACCGAAGAGAATATTTTCAGTGGAACTTTATACGATGAACAAGGTAATCCTGTGCCCAATGCCATAATAAATGTGGTTAAAATTTCCGATGGGAAAACTAATATTCTTGTTTCCGAGCTGGTAATTGTGACCGATACAACCGATGAAGAAGGGAATTTCGAGTTGAAAAATCTTCCTTCGCCCCTTGGCTCGTTGAAATTACGAATTGTCCATAAGGATTTTAGTGTTTTCGAAGAATTTCTGTTGAAAATCCTTGAAAATCAGGACAAACGGAAATTACGAGTGCATTTAAAACACGATGACCATTGTTGCGGGAAAATTATAATCCATACTTACACATCGGACTCATCGGCTTTGGGCAATGTTGAAGTGAGATTGAATCGTGGACATGAGTTGGTTCGCAAGAGCAAAACCAATGACAATGGTGTTCTTGTGTTTGAAAAGGTTTGCTCTGGAAGTTATTGGGTACGCATTGCCAAAGAAGGCTTTCAAGTCATCGAAAGAGAGTTCAATCTGCAAAATTGCGATACTTTGGAATTTAGTTTTTATTTGAATCGAAGAGAAACAGATACCTGCTGTCGTGGGATAATTGGAGTTGAAGTGAAAAACGGGAGCGGTGAATTTTTGAATGGTGCCATCGTTAAACTTCGAAAGCAGGGAACTTTATTAAAAACTTTAACGGTAAAAGGAAACAAGCCTGTGTTTTTCCGTGAACTTTGCCCGGGAGAATATAGCCTTTTGATTTATAAAGAAGGCTATAAACCTTTGGAAAGAAATGTTAGAATTGAATGCAATGATTCTACATTCATTTCAACAGTTCTCGAAGTCGATACTTGCTGTAATAGTGTTCTCCGTGTCATTGTCAAGAATAGTGAGGGGAATCCAATTCCACAGGCAAAAGTTTCAATATGGAAAGGCGGAATTCAACTTGGATATTACTTAACCAACGACGATGGTGTTGTCGTTTTCCGTGACCTTTGCAAAGGAACTTATGGATTTTCCATCAGTAAAGATGGTTTCAAAGCAATTGAATTTCAAGTCGAGATAGGATGTAATGAAGAAAAATCTGTTACAAAGACTCTCGAAGCACTTCACAGCGATAGTTGCTGTAAAGGAGCAATTAAAGTTGCTGTTAAAAACCACGAAAATCAACCTATACCACAAGCCTTGGTAATTATCTGGAAAGATGGGAAAAAATTGGATAGTGCATCAACAAACTCAGACGGCTACGTTATCTTTAAGAACCTATGCCAAGGTAAGTATGGATTTGATATTTTCAAGGAAGGGTACAAGCATATTGAATTTGCTGTCGAGTTAGGATGCAACGAAGAAAAGATAGTTACACAAGTGCTTCAAAGAACTGAAAACGATTCTTGCTGTAATGGGTTACTTGTTGTCCACGTTAAGGATAAACAAACTAACAAAAGTCTTAATGGTGCAAATGTAAAGATGTGGAAAAATGGCGCTGTTGTTCGCTTGGAAACTGTCTCGAATGGTTCAGCAATCTTTCGCTATATTTGTCCCGGCGAGTATTGCTTTTCAATCATTAAGGATACATATAAAACTATTGAGTTTTCTTTGGAATTCGCCTGCAACGATACAATTGAAATCACAAAATATCTTGAATCCGAACGGAAGGATACTTGTTGCAATGGCAAAGTAATTTTGTATGTTAAAGACACAACGAACAGTCAAGGAATTGCCGGGGTCGAAGTTAGGCTTTGGTATGGCTCACAGAAAATTGCTGTTAGCACAACTGGCGAAAATGGTCGCGTAGTTTTCGAAAAAATCTGTTCTGGTAAATATTCTATTTCGATGTCGAAGTCTGGCTATCGTTCCAAAGAATTTGAATTTGAATTAGGTTGCAACGAAACAAAAGAATTGGTGAAATATTTAGTTCCTTCGAGCGATACCTGTTGCACCGCTATTTTGAAGTTGAAGATACTGGATGATTCAACTGGAACAGCAATTTCTGGAGCTCGAGTGATAGTTAGGTATGAAGGAACAAATATCGCCGACCCGGTTTCTAATTCCGAAGGTTGGGCTGTTGCGTATAATTTATGTGCCCCAAGAACATACTCTATACGGGTTTCTGCCGAAGGGTATCAGGTTCGCGAATTTACAATCAGATTTGGTGAATGCAAAACAATAGCAGAAACTATTCGCTTGGTTCGCCAATAAAATATAATTTGTTGATAACTAAAGAGCAAGGGGTCATTCCCTTGCTTTTTTTTTAATTTTGTTTTTTGTCAAATTTAGGTTTTAGCGATGGTTGTCTCAAAACTTTTCAAGGTATTATCTATTTTTGTTTTATTCTTTTTCGTATCCTGTGAAATAAATGATGTGGATAAATCTGCGAAACTTTTGACCATTCAGGAATTGTTGAACTATATTATTGGCTACGATTGGTTTCCTTATGAATTTTCTTTGTACAAACCCGATTCTTCGGTTACTATGCAGATTGATTCTTTATGGAAAATTAAAAAATACAGGTTTATTGTCTTTGTTAATCCAAGTTGTAATTGTACAGAAACACAAAAAACTTTTCCGAGCATTATTAAATCGCTAAAAGCTTCGAATATTCCTGATTCTGTAATTTTGATTTATTCTATGCTTAACGAAACCTATTCACATCCTTTTATGCATAAATTCACTGTTAAGATACTTCCCAGTTGCTTCACTGAAATTGACTCTACAACTTCAAAATACTATTCTGTTGTAGATACGTTTGAACTTTATCGAGTGAAGTTTCCCGGAAAGTATCGAATGGAGCATATCATAGCAAAAAGTTTGGAGAATTAAAGATGTTTTGGCTTTTCAAAACCGACCCCGAAACATATTCTTGGGACGATCTGGTGAAGGATGGCAAAACCATTTGGGATGGAGTTCGTAATTTTCAGGCTCGAAACTATTTAGAAAAAGTCGCTCCCGGAGATTTAATACTAATTTACCACAGCCAAAGCGACAAAGCAGTTGTTGGAATTGCAAAAGCAGTAAGTTCGGCTTTCCCCGACCCAACTGCCGAAAGTTCGAATTGGGTTGCAGTTGAAATTGTTCCAGTAGTTGCTTTGCCACAGAAAGTAACGCTACAAGCGATTAAATCTAATAGCGAATTAGCAAATCTCCCTTTAATTCGCCAATCGAGGTTATCGATTATGCCAATTGAAGATTCAGCTTTTTATCGAATTTGTGAAATGGGCGGTGTCGATGTGAAATCCTTTATCCGAAAGTAGTTCCAAAGCCGTATTTAATACATCTTTTTCGTTTATTAATTTCATACAGTCGTGGTGTTTGAGAGGGCATCGGTTGTAACCGTGGATTGAACAGGGCTTGCATTTTAAGTTTTCCACTTGAATTATTCTGCTCTTTTTGGAGCGGGGATAGAAGCCAAATTCAGGTATTGTTGGTCCATAAATTGTTATGCAGGGGCAATCAGTAAGCGAAGCAAGGTGGGTTGGACTGCTGTCGTTTGTTATAAGTAGTTTCGATTGTTTAATTAGGTAAAGGCTTTCGACTAAACTTGTCTCCCCTGCAATATTCAATGCACCTGAGTTTTTTGCTATTTCTTCGCAGAGCAATCGGTCGTCCTCACCGCCAATTAGGACTACTTTGTATCCTGCCTTTTGAAGTTCTGTGCCGAGGTATTGAAATCTTTCTGGTAGCCATTGCTTTGTTTTCCAAACCGAACCGGGTGCCATTGCTATTATTTTCTCTTTTTCGAATGACTCACCAAGTAGTGCGGCGATTTTACCGGGTAAATTGTTTGGGAAAACGAAGTCAACAGTTGGTAGACCGAGCGGGAAAACAACATCATCAAAGGGTCTCAAAAGTTCAAAATTCCTTTCTATTTCGTGAAGTGTATGCTGGTATTTGACCGTTTTTTTGTAAAGAAATTTCAACGATGAAGTATCGTATGAAACAGAGAAAACTGGATGGGAAAAGAAAGAAATCAAACTTGTGCGTGCGGAACGATGTGGTGCCAAAATTAATTTAACTTGTTCTTGGCGAATCTTTTGAACAATTGTGATAAATCCTTGTATTCCCTTGTCTTTTGTGTGTTTATCATAAGTTATAATTTTATCAATTGCTTTGACGCAATTTAAAAGTTCGAATAATCTGGATGAAGTAATGAAAAAGATTTTTGAATTGGGGTGAAAATTTTTTATTTGTTGAGCCAAAAAAATTGAAAGTAATACATCTCCAATGAATGCTGTATTTATGATTGCTATTTTCTGGTAATTTGTAATTTTGTTTTTTTCAATCATTAAGTTAATTTGAACTATTTCAAGTTTATAAAATTAATCATTTATGGGAAAAGAAAATCCTAAACTTGCAAAGAGGTTGATTGCCGAAAAATTGGAAACAAAAAAGTTTCTCCCCGCAACCGATTTGAAGATGAAGATTCTAATAATAATAATCACGATTGGATTGTCTACTTTCTTTCATATCGTACGTTTTAACAAGCAAGATGATATATCATCCTATGCGGTTCAAGTAGGTAGTATTTGGCCACATAAAACACTCGTGGCTGAGTATTCATTCCCGATCTTTAAAAGTCGAACAACTTATCTGAAAGAAGTTGAAGAAGCGAAAGCCCAAGTTTTGCCTGTGTTTGTTTCCGAAGCAAATTCTTACGAAGCTTTTTCTCGTCGTTTCGATTCGTTGTACCAAAGATTTTTATATATGAATTTTTCCGATGCGGCTTTCGATGAGATAGCCCCGAGTTTCCCTTTCCGAAATTTTTTCACAACGCAATCAACCGAAAAGCTTAGTGAAATTCAACGGGCTAAAACACAAACACTTAGGTTTGCTACGAATGTCTACCAAAAAGGTGTGATCGATGTTGGATTAAAAAACATTAAAACTCCTGAAATTGCTATTGTTTCTAAATTATCGAATACTGAGCGAATCGTCCCCACACGATTTCTTTACGATAAGGAAAGGTTTGTTGATGATTTGAGGAACAACTTATCGCAGGGCTACAAAACCGAAATCGTAGAGTTTTTTGTGGAATTAGTGTCTCGTTCGTTGGTCAACTCTCTGGTATTTTCGAATGAACTTACCCAGCGCAAAATCCAATTTGCAGAGTTATCTGTTCCAAAAACTATTGGTTTTGTTAAGGCTGGGGAAGTAATTGTTGAAAAGGGAAGGCTTATCACAGAAGATATTTTATTGAAACTTCAATCCTATGAACGAGTTCGACTTCTTGAAAAAGGCGACAGAAGCAATTGGACAATGATTCTTGGTTCATTGTTGACTATAATAGCAATATACTTAATAATTCTTATTTATCTAATCATTCTTCGCAAAAGGATTTTTGCCGATGATTTTCAGTTCGGGCTAATCAATGCTTGTTTCCTTTTGGTTGGGCTTTTGAGTTGGCTTAGTGTTATCATTCCCAGCGAGATTCCATTGAGATTTTTGATTTTTCTGCCTTCCGTTTCGATTTTAATTGCAATTGTTTTCGATTCACGCACAGCGTTTTATTCCACCGTAACATTTGCTATGCTTATAGCATCGATTCGCGGCAACGACTTCGAAACGTCGGTGGCTTTGATGCTTGCAGGAGTTATTGGTGCCTATTCCGTCCGTGATATTCAAAGTCGGACCCAAATGTTCCGCTCTATGGTATTCGTCGAGATTGGCATCATTATTCCGTTAATTGCTTTCCATTTGGAAAAGGCAACACCTTTTGGCTCGTTGGTTGAATCTTTGAGTCTTGCTTCGTTAAATTCTATTCTCTCTCCCATTGTTAGTTATGGGTTATTGTTTGTAATTGAAAAAATATCAAATATCACAACCGATTTAAAGTTGAAAGAGTTTGATGATATTAATCATCCTCTGTTGAAAAAACTTAGCGAAAATGCTCCGGGAACTTACCAACACACGCTTTCGTTGGCTTTGTTGGCGGAGTCTTGTGCCGAAGCTATTGGTGCCAATCGTCTTCTCACTCGTGTTGGTGCTTATTTTCACGACATTGGTAAACTTTACAAGCCCGAATACTTTGTAGAAAATCAAATCGATTTAGAAAACAAGCACGAATTTATTTCCCCAAAGCGAAGTGCCGAAATCATTCGTGAGCACGTTACCAAAGGAATTGAACTTGCAAAAGAATATCATTTGCCTTCTCGAATTATCGATTTTATTCCAATGCATCACGGCACATCTTTGATTAAGCATTTCTATGCAAAAGCATTGGAAGAATCTCAAGGCGAGCCAGTTGACGAAGCCGATTTTAGGTATCCGGGACCCAAGCCCAATAACAAAGAAACTGCAATTGTGATGATATGTGATTCTGCCGAGGCAATGTCCCGTTTACCAATTAAAAGCAAAGAGGAGCTTTCTATTTCAATCGAAAAGATGATTATGAATAAGCTACTGGATGGGCAATTCGATGAGTCGGATATATCGGTAAAGGATTTAAAAACAATACAGGAAGTTTGTGTTCGACTTCTCTATGGGATAATACATCCCCGTATTGAGTATAAGGAAATTCCCGAAGAAAAAGTCAAGAAAAGCGATGAGCAATCCTGAATCTGAATTCGATTCGTTGTTGAATGAATTCGCTTTTTTTCTGTCGGTCGAGAAAGGGCTTAGTTCGAATACCATTGCTTCATATCAATTCGATTTGAAAAAATTTTTCAATTTTTTAAGTGAAAAGAAAATTGCGGATGTAAAATCGGTCGATAGAATTGTTTTGGAAGAGTTTATTAACTACTTGAACTTGAGCGAGGTTTCTTTGCGGAGTCAGTCTCGTTATCTTTCGAGTTTAAGAACATTTTTTCGATTTTTAATCGAAAAGAATATAATCAACTCAAACCCAGTTGAGAAAATTGAATCCCCAAAAATTCGCCGAGGATTACCAAATGTTTTGACAGTCGAAGAAGTTTTGCAAATCCTAAATGCTGTTCCAACGGATAATTGCATTGGGATTAGGGATAGGGCAATTCTCGAAACGCTATATGCCTGTGGGTTGCGAATTTCCGAACTAATCAACCTTAAACAGCGGGACATCCTAAAAGAGCAAGAAATTTTGATTGTTTTCGGAAAAGGTTCAAAGGAGCGAATAGTTCCAATTGGCTCTTCTGCTTTGCAATGGATTAATCTTTATCAACAGAAATGCAGAAGTAGTTTCGAAAAAATTGGAAGCGATAGCAAGGATATTTTGTTTTTGAACAAGTTTGGTAAAAAATTTTCCCGTATGGGAATTTGGAAAATTATACGAAGTTATGCTTTGCTTGTGGGATTGGAAAATAAAGTCCACCCCCACATATTTCGACATTCCTTTGCAACTCATTTAATCGAAGGTGGAGCAGACATAAGAATTGTTCAGGAAATGCTTGGTCATTCGGATATTTCGACAACACAAATTTATACTCATATTACAAAGGAATATTTGATAGAGGTTCATAAGACATATCATCCAAGAGCATAATTGGGTTTACAAATGGGGTTTGTTGTTTGCAACGAGCGATTTAAAGAAAAATTTGGTTCGATTTCCTTCGAGAGCCTTTTAGAACAAATAATTAACAAGGGCGATGTTTCCGAATTTTATTTCGTAACTGCAACAAATCAACTTGCTTGGAATTTTCGTTTGGATTTTGCTGAAAAGTTCTATGCATCAAAACGAAAAGCAGTGGCAAACTTTGTTGCCTCGAATCTTGAGGGATTGATTCGAAAGGTCTACGAATCTTTGAAAATACCAGATAAAAAGAAGATTCTTTCTGAATCGTTGAGATTTTTGGTATTTAAAGAAGCCTTTGATGAAGCTCCGCTGAATTTTTTCAAAAGGCATAGCAAGGAAAAGGTTCCTTTGTTTGTTATCAAATGGCTTTCGCAGATTATATTCGGGTTGAAGGAAGATGGAATTACATTAGAAAACTTTGAATTGGAAATGAACAACTCGGGCACTTCGGTTGTTAACCCCTTGAAGTTCAACGATACTAAATTACTTTTCGAATACTATCAAAGGAAACTTGATGAAAGCAATTTTTTTGATATAATTGATGCAACATACTTTGTTGCCGATAAAATTAATCAATTTGCAGAGTTAGGCAATTCTTTCTCAATATTAGATTCCACGCCTCAAAAAACCTTTCTTTTCTTTGGATTCTTCGATTTCAAAGTTCCCGAAATTAAATTTTTGAGTTCGCTGGCAAAATTATCGAATCCAGTGGCTATTTTTCTGGACTTTGATGAAACAAACGGACCGCTTTTTGGAAATTACATAGACTTGTTGCTGAACTTTAAAAAGTTTGGCTTTAACACAATAAGTATTGGGGACAATAAAATCGATTCAAACACAAATTTTGTAAAAAAATACTTATTCAACAATTATTTGGGGCAAACTCGGGGTGAACTTGCAGAAAGAATTAGAATTTGTGCAACAGAGAACCGCTACAGCGAAGCAAAGGAAATTGCCAAATTGTGTAAGTATTTGATTTTAAAAGGAAATATTGAGCCGTCGGAAATTTGCATTGTTACAAAGAACCCACAAAGCTACTCTCCATTGTTTCGCGAAGTTTTCCAAGACGCTGGAATTCCAGCAAACATAACGGAACGTTTCCGATTGAGCTCTTCCCCTTTGATTATATCAATTTTGGCTGCACTGGATGTTGTAACACGTGGTTTTCGTTTCCAAGATGTTCGCAAGGTGCTTTTAAGCTTTTACTTCCGCTTTTATAATCAAAAAAATTCCGAGCCGGTTGATGTCGAAAATCTGCTTGGACTTGCCACCAAAATGAAAATTCTTGGTGGGAAGGAATTTAACGGGAAAAAATATTGGGAAAGTCGTTTTAAAAACCGATTGAAAGTGATTGACCAACGCCTTGAAATGTTGAATTCGTTGGACTATCCAGACCCAATGGAAGTTTCATCGCTGAAAGCCGAACGAAGCTCCGTCGAACAGACAAAAGAGGACTTCGAGGCTTTCACTATCTATTTTAATTTCCCCGATAAAGAATTATCCTTCGAAGACTTTTATGATATTGTTACAAATAGGATTATCAAGGGATTTGGTGTTTTAAACATTTTGGAAAACGTCGCAAATAATTTAGTAGAAAATTTAGGTGTTTATTCAAAATACGACAAGATTGCAAAGATAGAGGAAATCGAGCGGGATACGAGAGCATTGACAAAATTTTTGAAGATTCTTGAAGAATTTGTGTTTACTTCATCGATACGCTTTAAAGACAAAAAATTTTCCCTTGAGGAAATTACAGATTTATTCAAGGTTGTTATCTTCGAAGAACGCTATCAATTGTCTCGAAAGCCCAATGCTGGGGTAAATATTACCACAATCGAACAAACAAGGGGTATTCCTTTCACGGTAATGATACTTTGTGGAGCAATCGATGGTGAATTCCCTATGCGTTATTCCCCCGAAAAGTTTCTTGGTAGAGTTTTAGGAAAAAGTGAAAAGCGACATTTCGAGAACGAGAGACTCGAGTTTTTCTTTTTCCTTACGAACAACAATTACCTATTCGATAGAAACGAAAGATGGACATACATTTTCTTCCCGAAGCGGGATTCGAAGCGTGAGTTTGTTCCCAGTCCTTTTATTTTCTCACTCTGCGAGTTATTGGGGGTTAGTTTGGACGAATTTGTTTTTGAAATTGGGAGATTTTCACACAAAGAACAAAATTTCGAAGGAATGGAATGGGTCTCTGCAATTACTTCAAATGTTGAAAGCAATATTGCTGGAATTATTGAAGACGGAACCAGTGCAGAACAGGAAAATTTCCAAGCGGTAGAACTTTATTACAAAAAATTTGAAGAAAATAGTTTACACGAGAGCAAATTGAGTGAAAAAGCCAAAGAGTTTATTGTGAAATTAGTTTCACGACCACTTTCGATTTCTTTTCTCGAAGAGTATGCACGCTGTCCTTATCAATTTTTTGTCGACAGGATTTTGCAAATAACCAAGCCAATGCCCGAGATGGAAATTTTCCTCTCGAATCGTGAAAAAGGGGAAATTTTACACCTTATTGTCTCGAACTTTTTCAAGGAATTAGCACAGAATCGAACGAACGAAACAGCTGATGTGCTAAACTTGAAATTGGGGAATAAGGTTTTTGTGCCTGTCAAATTAGACCCAAACAAAAAAGAAGAGTATATCGAACGGATTAAAGCAATCACCAGTAGCATTTTGAGTAAATTCGACACAGAGATTAGCCTTTTCGAAATTGATTTCGAGGAATTTTTTTCCACAGAGTTAGGACGGATTGGATATGTCCAACTTTGGTTGAATTATGAATTGCAAAGGGCAAACTGGGAATTTTATCCAGTGTTGTTCGAGCTTGCCTTTGGATTGAATACTAAAGATTCTCTTGAAGCTGTTTCTGTTGATTTAGTTTTGGGCGAAAGTATTACTTTACGAGGGAAAATCGACCGTGTCGATTTCCTTGAAACCGACGATAAGTATGAAATTTTGGTGATCGATTATAAGTTGAAGGCTGCGGAATGCAAAACACTAAGGAGTGTAGAGAAGGGTGAGTCGTTTCAGATGCCTTTTTACGCTATTGCATTAAGGAATATTTTTGAAAAAAATGGAATAAATATGCCATTGGTCATAAATTTACTTTATCAGATATTCGATTTCAAAGTTTCCGAAAAGAAGGAAAATGTCCTGAATTATAAAAGCTTTGTTATAAATGATGAATCGAAATTAGGGAAATATTTTCCGCAAAAAAGTACAAAAAGGGGCGATGATTTAGAGCAAATAATTACCCAAGCACGAATCAATGCGTATCAAATTTTAAAAGCCATTCGCGATAACAAGAACTTCGCTGTTAAACCGCTGGACAGCGGACGGATTTGCTCATATTGTCTATTTCAAAGTATTTGCAAAATTGAAATTTACTGATGAATTACTTATTCAATAATTTTTCGATGTCCTTTTCGATGCTCTCGGGGGTTGTTTGAGGTGCATATCTTTCGACCACATTTCCTTCTCGGTCGATGAGGAATTTAGTGAAGTTCCATTTTATGTCTTTTGTCCCCATCAAACCCGGCTTGGCTTCTTTCAAGAAAGCATAAAGTGGATGGGTGTTTGGTCCGTTGACATCGATTTTGTCGAAGAGTCGGAAAGTAACGTTGTATTTTGTTGTGCAGAAGTTTTTTATTTCCTCATTGGTTCCGGGTTCTTGGTTTGCGAACTGGTTGCACGGAAAGGCAAGAATTTCAAAGCCTTTGCCTTTGTATTTTCGGTAAAGTTTTTCCAGTCCTTCGTATTGAGGTGTAAATCCGCATTTGCTTGCGACATTGACAATGAGCAAAACTTTGCCCTTGAAATCACTGAGCTTCACAGGCTTTTTGTCAATATCCAAAAGAGTAAGGTTGAGTGAATATATATTTTGGTTCATTTTATCTTTTCCAATTAACTGAAATGCATTGAGAAAACTTAAAACTAACAACAAAGAAACAAACTTAACCCACATATTAAACTCCAAATTTTTTAATTAGTTTAAACGAAAAAAAGAAAAATTTGTTTTATTTTTCAACAAAAAACTTTTCGAAATATGTTTTATTGCCTGTTTTAATCACAACGAAATATATCCCATTTGGTAATAAATCCTGTAAAGCTTCGAATTGCTGTGGAAGTGAATTGTTTCCAATGTAGTTTAGCGTTGTAATTTCTTTGCCGTGTAAATCAACTACTTTGAATAAATCTATTTTGTTTAATTGTTCAGCCGGAAGAAGTAAAGAAAATTTCCCTTTTGTGTTGTCAAAGAAAAGAATACTCTTATTTTTTGACTCTCCATTGTTTTCGACATTAGAAGTTGTTTTAACCTTAAGTTCAACGGGTTGTAACCAATTCCAAAGGTCGCCCGAATCTTCTTTACCGTTGCCATTTCCCATAAGAACAGCACCTTGCAAAAAGTAAGAACCTTCGGTTTGTGGGGCAGTCCAAAAGAAGTTGTAAGTAATTTGACTATTACTACAATTTATCGGGCTGCTGTGGGTGATTTCACCATTCAAAATTTTCAACCCAGAATTGGTTTCTGGTGTCAAAGTCCCAACATTTTGGGTACCATTGACTTGGTTTTTTACCGCCACATCAATACCAGAAACTTTTGCGTTAGGGAGATTTGCTGTGAGAGTGAATTTAATTCGTGTCTGTGGGGGTATGTTATTCAAATTGGAATCGGATTGGAGCGAAATAATTACGTTAGGACCGGGATTAGATGAGTGACACTCACCGCAACTTTTACTGTTCATGTTTGTCAAACCAGAGACGCCATTCTTTTTCGAAAAGGCAAGATATCCCCAAAAAGGTAAGAATATGAAAATTATAAGGAAAATTGCAACTAATTTGTGGTTTATACGTTTCATTTTTCCCTCAGTTATTTTACAACAAATTCTACATAGAAGTCAAAATTTAGCGTATCTTCGGTTGGAACAAAAAGCAATTTTGGTCTTTCGACACCAAAAGCCTCGAGGCTAATTTCGAAATTTCCTTTGAATTTTAGCTTTTGATTTTCAATCCACTGCTTTGCCCTTATTTGAGTGGGTTTCGTTATCCCGTGAAATGTCAAATTCCCATAGATAAAAACGGAATCTTGCTTGTAGACAATTTTATTGCTTTGGAATGAAGAATAGGGATACTTGATGGCTTCAATGAGTTCCATTGCATGAGAGTCGCGGTTTGAGTTTTGGCTATCGAAAGTAGTAACTTTAACCCTAGCAATTACGTTGGTAACTTGATTGGTTGTTTTATCGAATTCAACTTTAGCTTCAAGTTCTTTGCTCGTAGCATAAACTTTGTGTGCAGGGTGAATAAGTAAGTAGGATATGTTGGAATACTTTTTCTCGTTTGTTAAAATTACCTTTTGTGCAAAAAGATTTTGAATCAAGATGGTCGAGAAAATGGCAATCAAAATTGAAAGTTTTTTCATATACCTTTCTCCCCTTTTATTCAAACAAAAGAATAACTAACATAGATGTTGTGTAAATGGCAAATGTAGTGTACCCGACGATTTGGTGAAATCGAGCAGATTTGTAATAGTCGTTGCTATTTAGTATTAAACGACCTAAAATTGGTGTTGCTACCATACCCAAGAAATGTGCCCAAGCAAGAGTTTTGTGAACTGTAATAGTAGAAAATTCAGGTTTTCTTTGAACTGGGGGTGGGGTGATTATTGCCAGCAAGCCGGTTAAGGAATAACCAATGATTGTGGGCCATTTCAGTGTTCTATGAAGAGTAGGTGAATCCAATTTACCATCGAGCCAAAGTTGGCCTGCGGTAACTGTAGCAGCCATCGATACCCAGGTAAAAATTCCAAGAGTTTGATGTATAGTTAGCATTGTCCTCCGCAATTTCAATTCATATTCTCGAGTTTCTGGACTCAATTCCCCTGCAAATCCAATTTTACGAAAGGCTCCTTTTTCGCCCCAAAGGAAATTTTCCATAAAACTAATTCGTTCCGGTAACAAATCAGAACTTTTTGTTATGATTTCATCGTCAAATTTCAAAAGATTCATATTTGTAGTATCTTGGGCATCGCTTTGTGAATAGACATTTTGAGGTTGGAATATGGCATTTAGAAAGAGAAATAAAATAAGCACAAACAAATAAATTTTCGTGTATTTCTTCATTTTAGCCTCAATTGGTTATGAATAAATCCTTAACAGGTTGCCATTTTGTTTTACGTTAAACTTTTGAAGGGATTTTTTAGCTGGACCATTAGTAACCGACCCGTCAAGGTTAAATTCAGAATTGTGTTTGTTGCAGATTATTTTGTTCTTAGAAGCATCGTAGTCAAGGGTAAAACCTTCGTGAGTGCATTTGCTCGAAAGGGCAACAAAAGTATTTGCGTCCTTGCGAATGATTATCACAGAATTATAAACCACATACCCACCAATTTCGTTTAATTGTGCGAATTCTGGTTGGGTCAGGTCTATTGTGAAATCGACGTTTACTGGACTGGTTGAGTTTTCGCTGCAACTTTTGAGACCAATTCCAAAAGTTGCACAAGCAATTGTTAAAGTTGCGAGTTTTAAGAATTCTTTTCGTTCCATATGCTCAATAAGTTATATTACAAAATAGCAATAACATCTTTAACGAATTTTTGTTACAAAAAATTGTTATTTTTTTCGATTTTTGCAATTTTGCTTTTTTATTTCAGCAGAATATGGAAAAGTTTAAAAACCTGCTTCCTTATGTTTATGTTTTGTTAGGGTTTTTTGTTACTGTTATAATAACAATCATAATTTTGGATAAGATTGTTTTTCCTGTATTAGTTCATAGCGAAGAGACTGTAAAGATGCCGAATTTGATTGGGATGAAATTGAATGATGCCGAAAGGACAATTAATTCTCTCGACCTAAAGTTGAGCAAAGTAAATGAACTTTATAGTGAACAATATGCACCCGGAACTGTAATCAACCAAAGTCCTCGGGCAGGGCAAATCGTGAAAAAAGGCAGAGATGTTTATCTGACCGTTAGCCAAGGTCGCGAAGAAGTTTCAGTTCCAAACCTCGTTGGTCAAAATATTCGAAATTCTCGAATATTGCTAAAAAACAGTGGACTTGATATCGGAAACATTACTTATGTTAACGATGAAAATTATGGCGTCGATACAATTGTAGCTCAGAGTCCTGTTGCAGGAACGCGTGTGGTTTATGGAAAGACGGTCGATTTGGTTGTCAGCAAGGGTTCGGTGAATTTGGTTAAAGTTCCCGCCCTCGAAGGTTTGAATTTGGAAAATGCCACCAAGATACTTTTGGAATCGGATTTACACGTTGGGAACGTGGTTTATGTCGAAAATCAAACTTACCTTCCAAATACAGTATTACACCAAAGTATAAAGGCAGGGGAACTTGTGAAAAAAGGGACCTCAGTGGATTTAACAGTCGTCAAGTGAAAGGCTATAAGTCGATATCAAATTTATCTTTAAGAATTTTTTTTAATCTTGTAAATTCTTTCAGCAATTGTGGTAATTCATTTGTGGACATAAGGATACGAAATGCTTCGGTTTTCTTCTTGGGCGGGGCACCAAAATAAACGCCGCTTTCTTCGATTGATTTTGCTACGCCAGATTTGGCTTCCAAAACAACATCGTCAGCAATTTTGATATGCCCGGCGATGCCCACTTGACCTGCGAAGCGATTTCGCTTGCCTATTTTTGTGCTACCAGAAATGCCAACCTGAGCAGCCATTGCAGTGTGTTCTCCAATATGAACATTGTGGGCAATTTGAACAAGGTTGTCTATTTTTACTCCATCCTCAATAATAGTGCTTCCAACAATGGCTCGGTCGATGGTTGTGTTTGCTCCAATTTCTACGTTGTTTCCAATAACAACATTCCCTAATTGGGGTATTTTGGTAAAACTTCCATCTTTGTTTTCGATGAATCCAAATCCATCGGAGCCAATAACTGCACCCGAGTGTATAATACAATTGTTTCCTATCCTTGTATTGTAATAGCAAACCACATTTGCGTGAATCAAGCAGTTGTCGCCTATTTGGACATTGTCGTATAATGTAACATTTGGCATCAGAATGCTGTTTTTTCCAATTTTACAATTTTTGCCTATTACAACGTTTGCACCGATGTAAGCAGTTGGGTCGATTTGCGAATTATCTCCAATTACAGCATTTGGATGGATAAAAGAAGTGAACTGTTTGTAATAAGTATCGAAAATCAAAAGAAGTTTAAAGAAAGAATTGTAAGGATTATCGACTTCGATAAACGTTTGGTTTTGTTTAGGCGTAGCAAGTTCGAAATTTTTAGGAACTAAAATTGCAGTTGCATCGGAATTTAGCAGATAGTTGAGATATTTCTTGTCTGAAAAAAAAGTTAAATCGCCGGCAGAGGCATATTCGATTCTGTTCAGTCTTAAAATCAAGTCATCTGGATTTCCAATAACTTTTCCGCCAAGCAGATTGGCAATTTCAATAACTTTTTTCGGAGTTTCAAATTCCATAGAATTTATTTTTTTGGTTCAATTACTTCGGGTTCGTTTGGTTGGTTATCTTTTGGTTTTTCTTCGACTTCTTTCTTGGTTCTTTGTTTTTTTCGTGTGGCTGCGGGAGTTTCAACTTTAACTTGGTTTCGTGGGTCTTTTGCAATTTTTTCCTGCAGTTCCTTTTCCATTTGCGAAACATCGACACCAAGTTCTCTGAGCACTTTCAAAGTCAGGTCGTATTTGTAGTTGACGTAAGCAAGCGGGGCAGTGCTTTTGTCCCAAATAATGTCGAAACCATTTTCTGCTGCAACTTTTTGAACCGCAGCGTAAATTTTCTCTTCAACGGGTTGCATTATTGTTTTGACAATTAAGTCGTATTCGCCACCCGGTTCAAATTTTTTTCGTGAATAAACAAGCTTTTGCGTTGTCAAGTCTTCGAGTTCTTTTTCCTTTTGCTTTTTTTCCTCTTCCGTCCAAATCAATCTGTTTTTGTTGATTTCGAATTTCAAATTTTCAATTCGCTTTTCCATATCCTCAATATCACGCTTCCATTCCTCGACGATTGAGCGGATTCGTTGCTCGGCTTGTTTTGCTTCGGGAAATTTTTCTCGAATTACATCGGAAGCAATAAAACCTACTCGTTGAGAGTAGGCATTGCTAATCAACAATAAAAAAAGAATAATAGATGAAAGTAGTATTTTCATAAAAGTTCTTAAAATAACTTAACAGCGGCAAAAGAACTATTTGCCTCCTCTTTTAATTTTATCCAAAACTTTGTAAGTAATATCGAATTTGTCTTCGACAAAAAGAAGACTTCCCTTATCGAAGACCAGTTGCAAGTTTTCTTCCTTTGCTACGGCTTGAATTGCATTTTTAACTTTGTTCCGAATGGGCTCAAGGAATTCTTCTCGTTTGTTTTGGATTTCCGAAAGTCTTTCGTTGTAAAATTGCTGCATCTTTTGTTGTTCTTCTTGGAGAGCCTGCTCTTGCTTTTGTTGCTGGTCGGCGGGCATAATGCTTTTTTGCTTCAAGTAGCTATCGACTTTCTTTTGTAAAGCATCCTGCATCTTCATAATTGTGTCTTGCAGTTGTTTTTGCATTTCTTTGAGTTTAGCATCGGCTTCCTTTGCTTCGGGCATTTGTTCAACAATTAAATTAATATCAACTGCACCAAACGATAACTGTGGGGAAGAAGAGGATGTTCCTTTTTGCCCAAAAGATGGTTGCGTAAAAAATAATCCTAAAAGCGAAATAACTATAAGAACTCTTGAAAACATAAAACCACTCATAATGTTTTAAAATACAAAATTAATAAATTATTGCCCAATATGGAAAAGAAATCTCCAACCAGATAACTGTCCAGTATCATCAGTTTTGTCGAAGCCATAGCCATAACTGAATCCTATTATACCGAGAGCTTGCAAGAATAGTTGAACACCAACACCAGCAGACCTTTTTAGATTGAATGGGTCGGTCTTGTTTAAATCGCTCCAAACATTTCCCGATTCAACAAAGCCATAGAAATAAATTGGCATTGGGTCCAAGCTTACAGCAAAACGTAATTCTGCGAAGTGCCGAGCAAGGATTTTCCCACCGCCACGGGGTCCAACAGATTGGTCTGGATAGCCTCGTAATGGTGTTACAGGAAATCCACTACTTAAACCTGTTCCGCCCATATAAAACAATTCGATAGGATTAATGGAAGTGTCGCTTTTAAGTCCGGTAATATATCCCCAATTTGATGAGACGTTTAAAACTACTCGAGGTTGCTCGTTAATTTTTAGAACTGTTTGGTTGAACTCAAATTTCAATTCAGTTTTTAAAAAGTCTGTGGTTCCAATTCCCAATCCTCCGAGAGCAAAATCCGTTGAAATAGAAAATCGAGAGCCACTGGTCGGGAAGAATAAGTTATCCAAACTAATTCGTGATAATGAGCCAACGACCGCGAATTCGGTGGTAACTCCCGGACGGTAATAACTTGAATAACCAGTACCAACATTGTTTCTTTGGACTCTAAATCCACCGTCGACACGGAAGTAATCATCGGGCCAACGCAAACGGCGTCCAAGATTCAATCCAAAACCAGTTCTGCGGAGGTCAATAGGTGAGTAAATAATTCTTTGGTCGTAAAGATTGAATCCCAAAGTGGTTGGGTCGTCGAAAAGCCAAGGTTCAGTAAAACCAAGCGAGATTGTTCGATAACGATTTGCTTGGCCAAACTCCAAGTTGAAGTTAAACAACTGTCCGGCACCGCCTTTTAGCGGCTCAAGCAAAGAAAAGTTATTGAACGAAAAGCCAATAGCACCAGTTAAGCCAAATGAGCCAGCAAAGCCAATTGAAGCGTTGAAAGTGTCGGTCGAGCGTTCTTCGACGCGATAAACAATATCGACTCGAGTTTTGTCGACCATTTTTACATCGGGGCGAAGCGTTTCGGGATTGAAGTAATTAAGTCGTCCTAATGCTTTGATGCTGTTGATGATAGCTGTGCGGTTGAAATAATCCCCGGGGTAAGTGTAAAGTTCTCTACGTATGACTTTGTCTTTGGTCTTTTTGTTGCCAACGATGTCGACCATTCGGATTGTAACTCGATTGCCCTCGTAAATTCTTATGTAAAAATCGATTGAATCTGGTTCGATTCGAACTTCTTGGATTTCATTTCGGGCGAAAAGATAGCCACTGTCGAAGTATAAACTCATTGCATCGGTATTTTCTTTATTGCCGTTAAGATTTTGCTGGAATTTCTCCTGATTATAAACTTCACCTTTTGTAAAATCTAAACGGCGAAGGAGAATTTCACTCGGAAAAACCGTATTGCCCAAAAAGTAGATATTTCGGACATAATATTTTTTGCCTTCGTTGACGTAAATTTGAATATCGACTGTTCCATCTTTATCGTTGTAAATAACCGTATCCCCAAGAATCTCAAAATCGATGAAACCATTGTTTCGGCAAAAATTCACAAGCAGTTCTTTGTCTTTTTCATAATTCGAGGGCTCAAATTTGGCTGAACACCAGAATTGCCACCAATGTTTCGTTTTGGTTTCTTCGAATGCTCCTTTTAAATCATCATTGTCGAAGTATTTATTGCCGAAAAATGTGATTGAATTGACCTTATATTTTACTCCTTCGTCAATAATAATGTCGAGGCGATAGTAATTTGGGGTTTCACTCTGAACAAGTTCAGTTTCGACTCTTGCAAATGGTCGCCCTTCGTCTTTGTATGTTCTTTTTATTCGTTGTTGAATTTGATATACTTCGTAAGGGGAAATGATATCCCCAAGATTTTTATTGATAACTTTCATTAAATCTTCTTTCGATATAGCTTTGTTGTTCTTTATCACTATTTCTGCAATTCTGGGAAATTCTTTGACCTTAATCACAAGGAAAATTAACTCCCCAGAAATTTTGTCGGCAATGATTTGAACGTCGGAAAATTGCTTTCGGTTCCATAAGTTTTTGATAGCCTTCTGGAGTTTTTGGTCGAAGGGATAGGAAATGCTTTCCCCTTTGTTAAGTCCGGATATAGAGATAATCGTCAATGGATCGGCAAAAAAAGCACCTTCAACTGTTATATCGGCGATAATATATTTTTTCTGCTGTTGAGAATATAGAGGGAAACAAAACAAAATAGCAAAGAGAATTAAAAAGGGAAATAAAGCTTGTTTCCTCATTTCTCGGCTTTTTTGTTGATTTCGAAAACAGCCATATTTTGAAGTTCAGATTGGATTTGTGCAGAAATCTTGCCAAATCGCCTTTCGCGTCGGGAGTAATCTTTTATTGCTTCGTATAAATCCTCGCGACGAAAATCTGGCCAATATTTATTCGAGATGTAAATCTCTGAATATGCCGACTCCCAAAGCAGGAAATTGCTAAGTCGCATTTCACCGCTCGTTCGAATGATTAAATCTGGGTCTGGCAAGTGTGCTGTTTGGAGGTAGCTCGAAAAGATTTCTTCGGTGATTTCTTCGGGGGCAAGTTTTCCGCTACGAATATCGTGGGCAATCATTTGTGTAGCACGAACAATATCCCAACGACCACTATAACTCAATGCAAGTGTCAGAGTCAAACCAGTATTGTTTGCAGTAAGTTCAATAGATTCGAACAACAATCTTTGAACTTTCTTGGGTAGCGAACTAATTTTCCCGATTGAAATCAGGCGAACGTTGTTTTGATGCAACTCGTTTATCTCTTTTCTTAAATAGTATTCCAAAAGTTGCATCAAAACACCAATTTCGCTCGAAGGTCTTTTCCAATTTTCTATCGAAAAAGCATAAAGTGTAAGGTAGGGGATTTTTAATTGTGCACAGGCTTTCACGATGTCCCGAACACTTTCGATACCTTGACGATGTCCTTCTGTTCGTGTCAAGCCGTGTTCAATTGCCCAGCGTCCGTTACCATCCATTATTATTCCAATATGCTTGGGCAATTTACAAGTTTGTAGGATTTCCTGCTGTTTTGATAAATCATTATCTGTTTGTTCGTTGTACCAATTCATATTTTTTACAATTCTGACCGCTGTTATTGACTATTTTTGTTTGTTATTATTTTTTTGAAATAAAACAACAAAATTAAGCCAAAAATTCCAAATAGAATAAAAGGCAACCAAAAGTAGTATGGCTGATAAATATTCCAAAGCAATTCTGTCGAGAAATTTCTATTTAGGAAATCAATTAAAGATGTTGAGTTCATATTTGCATTTTCAAAAAGGAACTTCTTTGCAAGAGTATATTTTTCGGCTACCTCTTTGTAGAAATAACCACCACTTAATGCACCAATACAAAGTCCAAAGGTATAACTTATATTGAGTATTCCAAAGTATGAAGACTTTTTCCTTTCGGGTGCAATTTTTGTTATCAATTCAAGAATTTGCATATTGAAAATCATTTCCCCAAAAGTGTAAATAATAACACCAAGCAGAAGAATTTTTCCCTCTCTTGTGGTTCCAGATAAACCAAAACCCACAATCGTTAAAATCAAACCTATGATTAAAGAATTTGTTATTTCAATTTTTGCGGTTAACCTTGCTACAATCAAAATAAAGATGATTATTGTAATTGGATTGAGGTTGTAAATCCATTCGTAACTTATTTGAATTCCCTGCGAAGTTCTCATTGTAAAAAGTTCAGGCAAATGGCGTGCAATCGAGTTTGTGTTTGTCCAATCGTAAATAAAATTTGGCAAAGTCTCGTAAAATTGCATATAAATCAATGCGAAGCAACTTGTGAAGCCTATGATTAGAACAATTTCCCGTTTCGATATTGTTTGTTTAAGTTCTTCAAAAAAGTAACTAATCTTGAAAGTTGAGGAAGTAGGGTTTTGCATTTGAGGAGGCTTAATAAAAATGGCAACAAAAAGTAAGTTCAACAACGAAAGAATGAAGCTCGAAAGAAAAAGCAGTGACCAGTCGAAATCCTTTAATACTTTCGAGAGAACACCCGCAAGTAGAAAAGCGAGATTGGTTGTGAAAATATAAAAAGCCCAAATTGTAGTCCTTTCACTTTGGCAACTCGAAATCAGTCCTTGTAGCGATGGCTTGAAAATTCCACTCCCCAGCCCAAGAAAAAAGATTCCGATGAGGAAAAGAGGAAGTGTTTTTGCAAACAAGAGCAGTAAATAGCCAAAAGCTACAATCAGCAAAGAAATAACCAAAGATTTCTTTTGCGAAATTTTATCGGCAAGTATACCAGCAAAAATTGGAATCGTATTCTGAATAAAAGCCCAGACAAAAAAAATCCATCCTTTCGTTTCCTGTCCCCAAGCCAGACCCTTCTCTACATCTTTTTGAGCCAAGTAAATTGGCAATTGAATGAGAACAATGGTGTAGGCAAGCCGTTCAAGAAATTGTATTGAGAGAGCAGGGATAAAAGAAGATTTGCCCGAAATTTTCATTACTTCTTATTCAATTCCAAGACGATGGAAAATGTAATCAACATTTTGAAAAATGTTTTGATAGGAAAACAATTGCTTAATCTCGTCCGCTGTTAGAAATTTTAAAATTTCGGAATCTTGTATTGAAACATCGTAGAAGTTGATTTTGTTCTCCCAAACCCGAAGCGAGCATTTTTGGACAAGTTTATATGCTTCTTGTCTTTTCATTCCTTTTTTCATTAACTCGAGCAAGACCTTTTGGGAATAGATTAAACCACCAGTAAGTTCAATATTTTTCTGCATATTTTCGGGATAAACAATAAGGTTTTTGACGAGGTCAATGGTTTTTGTTAATATGTAATAGAGTGAAATGGTTGCGTCGGGGAAAATAATCCTTTCGACACTGCTGTGGGAAATATCCCGTTCGTGCCAAAGGATGTTGTCTTCTATTGCAGGAATGATGTAGGACCGAATAAGACGGGACTGTCCACATATATTTTCGCTGGTAATTGGATTTCTTTTATGTGGCATTGCAGAACTTCCCTTTTGACCAGCCGAAAAATATTCTTCTGCTTCCAAAACCTCTGTCCTTTGCAAATGTCTCACTTCGGTAGCAATTTTTTCGAGCATCGAAGCAATAATTCCCAAAGTTGAGATGAAGAAAGCGTGGCGGTCTCGTTGGATAACTTGTGTCGAAATTGGTGCAGGTTTCAAGCCTAATTTTTGGCAAACGTATTCCTCGACGAAAGGAGGAATATGCTCGAAAGTTCCAACTGCACCGCTAACTTTCCCATACGAAATTTCATCGATGGCACTTTCTAATCTTTTGATATTGCGATTACATTCGTCGAACCAGAGAGCAAATTTCAAACCAAAAGTTGTTGGTTCGGCGTGAACCCCGTGTGACCGTCCTATGCAAGGAACGTATTTAAACTCCTTTGCTCTGCTTTTAAGGGTTTCTCCCAGCAAGTTTAGCTTTTCTAAGATAAGTAATCCTGCTTGCCGAGCTTGAACAGCAAGGCAGGTGTCTAAAACATCGCTTGAGGTCATTCCGAAGTGAAGATACTGAGCAAGTTCGCCAATACTTTCCTCGACATTGGTTAAAAAGGCGATAACATCGTGTTTCGTTGTTTTTTCGATTTCGTTAATCCTTTCGATATTGAATTGAGCAAGCTGACGCATTTTTTGTGGGATTTCTTCGGAAAACCATCCAAGTTTTGCCATTGCTTCGGCAGCAAGAATTTCTATTTCCAACCAAATGGAAAATTTATTTTGGTCTTCCCAAATTCGACCAATTTCTGGCAATGTGTATCTTGAAATCATAGAAATAAATTTTGATAAAAATCAAAATTAATAAAATATAGTGGCAAATATGACTTAATTTTCTTAACGGAATTTTAACATTATAAGAAATTTTTCTTTTTAATTTTGTTTTAATTTGTTTAACAATTTTTAAACAAAATTGGAAATTGCATTAATTTTTCTGGTTGTTACTATTGTACTCTCAATCATCGACTTAACAGTCGGTGTAGCGAATGATGCAGTTAACTTTCTGAATAGTGCCGTAGGGTCAAAGGTTACAACTTTCCGAAAAGCTTTGATTGCAGCCTCTGTTGGTATTTTTATCGGCGTTACTCTTTCGAGCGGTATGATGGAAATTGCCCGAAAAGGCATCTTTAATCCTTCTGCTTTTACTCTTTATGAAGTTCTAATTATTTTCTTAGCAACAGTTGTTACCGACATTCTCCTTTTGGACTTTTTCAACACATTTGGGATACCGACCTCGACAACTGTTTCGATGGTTTCGGGTATGACCGGTGCTGCACTGGGCTTAACAATTATTAAATTATTTAGCTATAATCAATCTTTGGAATTTGTCGGGAATTATATGAACCTTGCGAAATTAACTGCTATTTATGTTTCGATAATAGTTTCTATCGTTTTTGCTTTTGTTTTTGGTTATTTGGGTCAGTTTATCTCTCGATTGATTTTTTCTTTTGATTATACAAGAATTTTCAAGAAGATTGGTCCCATTTGGGCAAGTTTTGCTTTAACTTTTATTCTGTTTTTTGTTTCGATTAAAGGACTCGAAGGTGCTTCGTTTATTACTCCTGAAATGCATAACTTCGTAACCACCCATTTCTGGCAAATCCTTTTAGTTATCTTCATAGGTGTTGCAATAATTCTTTATTTGTTTGGTTTGTTTGGTAAAATAAATATCTTGAAAGGTATTGTTTTAATTGGCACAGCAGCTCTTGCAATGGCTTTTGCTGCTAACGACTTGGTCAATTTTGTTGGACCCGGTCTAACTTCTTTATATGCTTATCAAATTGCTGGCAATCAACCCGATGCATTGAATATGAAAATGGGAGGGCTCGCTGCTCCCATTCGAGCACAGACCGAGATTCTTTTGTTTTGTGGCTTGATAATGGTTTTGACGCTTTTCTTTTCCAAGAAAGCAAGAACAGTTACCTCTACCGAAGTTGATTTGAGTCGCCAAGTTGAAGGTTACGAAGCTTTTGGGTCTAACCAATTTGCTCGTTTGCTTGTGCGAATTTTTACTTCGATGACAGAGACATTAGTGAAAATAGTTCCTGAAAAAATAAGAAATAAAGTAAACGAAAGATTTGACGCATCCAAAGTTATTTTGTTAACCGATGCAAACGGTGAAAGAGCTTCTTTCGATTTGATTCGTGCTACGGTGAATTTAACAATTGCTTCTGCATTAATTTCTTTTGGAACTTCATTGAAGCTACCTTTGTCTACAACATATATTACATTTATTGTTGCTATGTCTACCGCATTTGCCGATAGGGCTTGGGGCAGAGATTATGCTGTGTACAGAATTTCTGGAATTTTGGTTGTAATCGGCGGATGGCTTTTGACAGCGGTAATTTGTGGCTTGGTTGCTGGCTTAATTGCTACTTTCTTGTATTTCACAAATGTTTTCGGTGTTATTGCGTTGGTAATTTTAGTTGCTTTGTCTTTTGCACGAACAGCAATAGTTCATAAAAGAAGAGTTAAAGCTCGTAAGCTGGCGGAAGAGAAAATGAGAATTCAGCGGGAAAATGCCCAAGAAAGCTTTAAAATCTTTGTTTTAGATATACTTAACTTTTTGAGGGAAACAAAAGAAATTTCGCTGCTTTGTGTAAACGGAATTTCAAAATTTAAATTTAAAGATTTGAGAAAAGCAAAGAAGCGAGCCGAACAACTTAATCAAAATATCGAAACGATTTTTGCAGACTTTGCGCGAAGTCTCAAAGGTTTTGACGATAGTATGTTCGAAAGCTCCCATATCTATGCTACCGCAATGTCCGACCTTACTTCTATTGCGAGTAGTATTTTAACTATTACTCAAAGGTGTTACCATTATGTAGATAACTCACAAAAGCCTTTAACCCAAAATCAGCTTAATGACTTGAAACTTATTATGAAATTATATGAACAGCTTTACGATAAAATACTTTCACTTGCCGAAACTTCTGTTTTGGACTTGTCGCTCGAGATTAAAGTTTTCTCCGATGAATTTGCCAAAGAAACAAAAAGGATACATAAAACTTATATGAAAGCATTGAAAAGACCCGGTGCTAATGCAAAGAGAGGCATTATTTATATCTCCTTGATAGAATCTTTGTTTGGAATTAGTAAACGTGTAATCAATCTTGTTGAAACTTTGAACCAATTGAGTGCAGAGCTTTCAAAAAAAATAACTGTAACCAATTGAAATTCTTAAAATTCTTCCGAACTACTGTTATTCTGCTTTTTGTAAAAAATTGTTGTTTGGTTCCACTAAAACCCAATGAAATATTATTTTCATAATTGTTTTTAAAATAATAACTTAAAGTTTGTTACCAATCTGGTTTACATTCTTAATTCCAACAACGGTTGATTTTTGTTATTCTGATTGGAAAACCAATTTTTTTTATTTTTGAAATTTATTTAAAGGAAAAAGGCGAAATGCTTGGTGAATTTGGTATAGTTCTGCTTTTCTTTATTGTGGGTTTTCTTTTTGTGGCTGTTGGATTGCTCGCTGCAGCAATTATAAGGCCCAACAAACCAAATCCAATAAAATTATCGACATACGAATGCGGGGAGCAACCTATAGGTTATCCTTGGATTCGCTTTAACGTTAGGTTTTATGTTGTTGCTTTGGTTTTTCTATTGTTCGATGTTGAGATTGTTTTCCTCTTGCCTTGGGCTGTTGTAATTAATTATTTTAAATCGTTTGGGCTTGGCTTGTTTGTTTTCCTTGAAATGTTCATCTTCGTTGTCATATTGGTTTTTGGTTTTGCTTATGTTTGGGCAAAAGGCGACCTTGATTGGGAGCGTGCTAAACCTATTATTCCAAATCTTGACTATTTGATTTATAAGAAACAATAGGAGTTGTGATATGGGGTTATTAAATAGATTGGACAATCCCTACGAAACGGGAGGCATTATTTTAGGAACACTCGAAGATATTTTGAACTGGGGACGAAGTAAATCCGATTGGTATCTTCATTTTGGTCTTGCCTGCTGTGCAATTGAATTTATGTCGATGAATGCTTCGCATTTCGATTTTATGCGTTTTGGAATAATTCCTCGTGCAACCCCGCGTCAAGCCGATTTCATTATGATAACAGGAACCGTTACCCTTAAAATGGCTGAACGGATTAAAGTTCTTTGGGAGCAAATGGCTGAACCAAAATATTGTATCTCTGTCGGTTCGTGTGCAAATAGCGGGGGACCGTATTGGCAATATGGCTATCACGTACTTAAAGGGGTTGATAGAATTATTCCTGTTCACGTTTATGTGCCCGGGTGCCCACCAAGACCCGAAGCAATGGAAGAAGGGATGATGAAATTGCAAAAAATGATAGACCAGCAGGCGATTTTCCGCAAACGGCAACGACTTGCAGAAGAGGAAAAATTATTCGAACTTCAAAATAAAGGTTAAAAATGACATACGAAGAAATCCATAAAATTCTTAAGGAAAAATTTGGTGACTCGGTTGGTGAACTGGTTAATAATCCGCCGAGCGACCCATACGTTGAGGTTTCGGCTGAAAAATTGTTTGACATTTGTCTTGAGTTACGAGATAATCCTGAATTAGATTTCGACTATTTGATGTGTTTGAGCGGGGTCGACTTTCCCGAAAATTTACAGGTTGTGTATCATCTTTATTCGATGAATAAGAAACATAAATTTGTTTTGAAGGTTACTGTTCCCAAAGACAATCCAAAGGTTCCATCAATTGAAAGAATATGGAGGTCTGCGGATTGGCACGAACGCGAGGCATACGATTTGTTCGGCATCATCTTCGAAGGTCATCATAATTTGATTCGTATTTTCCTTCCTTATGATTGGGAAGGGCATCCATTGAGGAAAGACTATAAAGAACCAGAAACTTATCATGGAATGAGAGTTCCATATTAAAGGGAAATTATGACAACAACAAAATTTATCGACATTGATTTTAGCAAGATTGAATCGGACCGAATGCGGTTGAATGTTGGTCCGCAACATCCTTCGACTCACGGTGTTTTACGCCTTGAAGTTGAACTCGATGGCGAAGTTGTTACGAATGTTATCCCACATATTGGCTATCTTCATCGTTGTTTCGAGAAGATAGCCGAAAATATGAATTATCAGCAAGTAATCCCCTATGTTGATAGGATGGATTACATCTCTTCGATGAATAACGAACTGCCCTATGTAATGGCAGTCGAGAAACTTTTGGGAATTAAGGTTCCCGAAAAAGTTGAATACATACGTGTTATAATGGCTGAATTGAACAGAATTGCGAATCACCAGATTGCAGTTGCTACATTTGGACTTGATGCTGGTGCTTTCACACCGTTTCTGTATCTGTTCCGCGACCGGGAATATATTCTTTGGATTTTCGAAAAGGCATCGGGTGGACGCCTTCTTTTTAATTACTTCTGGGTCGGTGGCTTGGCAAACGATGTCTATCCCACTTTTAAGGAAGATGTTTTGAATATTGTCAAACAAGTTAGAAAAACAAACAAAGAAATTGAAGAACTTTTGATTTACAATAAGATTTTTATCGATAGAACCGCAAACATTGGTGTTTTGCCTGCCGATGTGGCAATTAATTATGGATGCAGCGGACCGGTTCTTCGTGGTTCTGGTGTGAAATTTGATTTGCGCAAAGATGACCCCTATTCGATTTATGATAGATTTGACTTTGACATTCCCGTTGGTACAGGCGAAGTTGGAACAGTTGGGGATTGCTGGGATAGAAATATTGTCCGAATGCGTGAAATGGAGCAAAGTTGCCGTATAATTGAGCAGGCGGTTGCTCAAATGCCCGATTCTGGTGATGTTCAAGCAGCAATACCAAAGAAGATAAGGCCACCGAAGGGCGAAGTTTACTTCCGTGCGGAAAATCCCAAAGGGGAACTCGGATTTTACATTATTAGTGATGGAAAAGATAAGCCTTATCGCGTCAAAGGAAGAGCTCCCAGTTTCGTAAATCTTAGCGTTTTGCCCGAAATATCGAAAGGGTATCTCTTTGCAGACCTTATTGTTATCTTAGGTAGTATAGATATTGTTCTCGGAGAAGTTGATAGGTAAAATTTAAAGAGAATATGGAAGTATTTAACATTTTCGATAAGCTTTTGGGAGAAAATATACTAAGTGCGCTGGTTAGCGTTATCCTCCCTTTGATTTTCTTAATTATTTATGCATTGATAGCTATTCTTGGAGAATTGAAAATATCCGCTTGGATTCAAGAACGACTTGGTCCAATGCGTACCGGTCCTTATGGGATTCTTCAGCCACTTGCAGAAGTTGTTAAGCTTATCCAGAAAGAGGATATTGTTCCTGCTGGTGCAAATAAACTTTTGTTCAATCTCGCTCCTTACATAATATTTGCTGGTTCGTTTGCGGGGTTTGCTGTGATTCCTTTCACTGCAGCATTTGTTCCCGCTGAAATCAATATAGGATTGTTCTATGTTTTTGCGGTTGGGGCTTTTGCAGTGATTGGAATTGTGATGGGTGGATGGGCATCGAATAATAAATACTCCCTGCTTGGAGCGATGCGTTCGGCGTCGCAAATGATAAGCTACGAAATTCCCGGTGCTTTAGTTATTCTTTCCGCTGCTGTTTTAGCTAATTCTTTGGATATGCAAAAAATCACAGCTTTGCAAAGCGGGCCTTTTTGGAATTGGTTTTTGTTTGGAGGACCCGGCGATTGGTCGAAAATTTGGATTTTACCATTTACAGTTTTGTTGTCTCTTATCTATATGGTGTCTTCGCTCGCCGAAACGAACCGAACACCCTTTGATATACCCGAAGGTGAATCTGAGCTTGTTGCTGGGTATCATACAGAATATTCAGGAATGAAATTTGCAATGTTCTTCTTTGCTGAATATTCTAATATGTTTATTATTGCATCAATTTTAGCAGTTGTATTTCTTGGTGGTTGGAACTCTCCCTTTGGCAGTTTTATGAGTGGATTTTGGTGGGGCATTTTCTGGTTCATTATCAAAGCAATGTTTATTGTGTTTATTCAAATTTGGTTGCGTTGGACTTTGCCAAGGGTTCGTGTTGACCAATTAATGTATTTAGGTTGGAAAGTTCTTTTGCCATTTTCTTTGGTTTGTTTCATTTTTATTAGTCTTTATAGAATTGTATATTAATTTTACTGAGGAATTGATATGGGAGAATATTTGAAAAACGTTTGGACTTGGTTCTATACAATAGTTGTCGGGATGAAAATTACTTTGCGGCATTTATTTGCCCCAAAAGTTACGATACAATATCCCGACGAGCGATATCCAATCCCATCGAATGCCCGAAATCGCTTGCAACTCGACCCCGATGCCTGCAATGGCTGTTTACAATGCTCTCGTATTTGTCCTGTACAATGTATTACCGTTGAAACGTTGAAAGTTGTACCCAATGACCCTGAACAACCAAAAATGGGCGACGGCACACCCAGAAAAATTTGGGTCACCCGTTATGACATAGATTTTGCGAAATGCTGTTTTTGTGGCTTGTGTACGACTGTTTGTCCAACCGAAGCTATAAAGCATACAACAGATTTTGAGTATAGTTCATACACACGCGATGGTTTGATATATCATTTTTCGCCGATGACGCCCGAAAAGGTTGAACAAAAGAAAAAGTTGCTTGCTGAATGGAACGAAAAGCAAAAGGCAGCCAAAGAAGCCGCTGCAAAAAATGTTGCAAGTTCAGAAAATAAAGAAAGTTAATTAAAGAAAGAATAAAATGATAACAGAGATTGTTTTTTGGTTCTTTGCTATATTGACAATCGGTTCGGCTTGTGTTGTTGTTTTTTCTAGAAATATGATTTATGCAGTGTTTTCACTCCTTTTTACCTTTTTTGGTGTTGCTGGTATTTATGTATTGCTTAATGCCGATTTTCTCGCTGTAACGCAGATAATGATTTACATTGGAGGCATACTCGTTCTCTTGATATTTGGTATTATGATTACGAGCAACATTACAGGAGTGGACATCAAAAGTGGTCAGACTGGAAAGATTCAAATATTCTTTGCTGGCATCTTCTCTTTGATTGTTATTGTTGGATTGATTTTTATTGCTTTGACGACCAAATGGTATTCCGCCGTGCCTTCTGCCGAAGTTTATTCTACTATCGAGTTAATAGGGAAATCATTGTTGACTAATTATCTTTTAGCGTTCGAATCCGCTTCTGTGCTTCTTTTGATTGCTATTATTGGTGCTGCATTAATTGCAAGGAGAAAGTAAAATGGGAATAGGGCTATCTCATTACATTATATTAAGTGCAATTTTGTTCGGTCTTGGGATTTTCGCAATAATTACGCGGAAAAATGCTGTTTTAGTTCTTATGGGAGTTGAATTAGTTCTAAATTCTGCGAATATCAACTTTATTGCCTTTTCGAAATTCAATAACTTGAAGATTGATGGTCACATTGCTGCAATTTTTGTGATTATGCTTGCCGCGATCGAAGTTGCCGTGGCTTTGGCAATTGTGCTGAATATTTATCAGAACTATAAACACATAAATGTTGATGAAATAGATAATTTGAAGGATTAGTAAAGAAATCGGGATAAGATTATGAGCGGAGAATCATTACTTTATATTGGTATAGCCATTTTAGTTCTGCCTGTTTTAAGCTTTGCAATCAATATCTTCTTTAGGAAAAAACTTGGTCGAAGTAGCTCAATCGTTGCAACTTCTATTCTTGGCATTGTGCTTTTGCTTTCAATAATTGTTTTCTATGGCAAAGTTTTTAATCATTTTGAAAATAAAGTAGTAGCCTCGCAAAATTATTTGTTGGAGATTTCAGACAAAATTTTGCAGTTTAAATTTACTTGGATTGATTTACAATCGGTTTCTCTCAAGGTAGGAATTGGGATAGACAACCTTTCGGCAATTATGCTCGTGGTTGTTGCTATGATTAGCTTCCTTGTGCATCTGTTTTCGATTGAGTATATGGCTGGCGACCCAAGATTTTCTCGGTACTTTGCCTACCTTGGTCTCTTTACTTTTTCGATGAATGGAATTGTGCTTGCTAATAATTTTCTCTTTATGTATATATTTTGGGAACTTGTTGGAATAAGTTCCTATTTGCTGATTGGCTTCTGGTACGAAAAGAAATCCGCTTCGGATGCTGGTAAAAAAGCTTTCCTTGTCAATCGCGTTGGGGACCTTGGCTTTTTCATAGGAATAATGATACTTTATTTCAGTTATAGTACTTTGCTTTTCGATGATATATTTGGCAAAATTGAACAGGGGGTGCTTCCTTTTGGTAGCGAAACAGTTCTAACTCTTGCTGGAATTTTTGTTTTTTGTGGTGCAATAGGGAAATCGGCTCAGTTCCCGCTCCATATTTGGTTGCCCGATGCAATGGAAGGTCCAACTCCTGTTAGTGCTTTGATTCACGCTGCAACAATGGTCGCCGCTGGTGTTTATCTTACTGCCCGCGTCTACGCAATGTTTACAGCCTCTGCTTTAAGCTTTATCGCCTCTATTGGTGCAATTACCGCATTCCTTGCTGCGACGATTGCCTTGACGCAGGTCGATTTCAAAAGAGTTTTGGCATATTCTACTGTGAGTCAGTTAGGGTATATGATTATGTCTCTCGGTGTTGGGGCATACACAATGGGCTTTTTCCATTTGGTTACCCACGCTTGGTTCAAAGCCGCTTTGTTCCTTGCTTCGGGTTCAGTTATTCACGCTATGCACCATTCAGCTCATCATCTTGGCGACCACCATACCGACCCACAAGACATTCGTAATATGGGCGGACTAAGAAGAACGATGCCTTGGACATATAGAACCTTCCTGATGGTTACACTGGCTATTTGTGGTGTTCCTTTAACCTCGGGTTTTCTGAGTAAAGATGGAATTCTGNCTGGAACTTTGGCCTATGCTCAACTTACTGGTGGCTGGCATTGGTTGATTCCAATTGCGGGCTTTGGTTCTGCTGGTTTAACTGCTTTTTATATGTTTCGTCTGTTGATTGTGTCATTCCATGGTCAACCGAAGACAGAAGTTGCAAAACATACAAAAGAAAATAATTGGATAATACTTTTGCCTCTTTTTGTGTTGTCCATCCTTTCGTTCTGGTTCTTCTATTCTCCCAATCCATTGGATGCAAATGCAGGTTGGTTTACGAAGGCAATTGTTCAGCCTAAGAGTGTCGTTCCGAGTGATATGCAATGGGAATTTCTTTTGTATAATGGTTATACCAGCCACGAAGGTGTTGCAAATCATAATGTTACTGAACATTTAGGAATAAACGAATTTGCCGAGGCAATGCACCACGCTCATTATCCTGCAATGATTCTATCTTTGACAATTGCTGGGCTGGGGATTCTTTTCTCATTCCTGTTTTATCAATTCAAAATACTCAATCCCGATACTTTGGTTCGGCAATTTCCATTTCTTTATAAACTTTCATTTAGGAAATGGTATTTCGACGAGATTTATAATGCCACTGTCGTTGCAGGAACTGTTGGACTTGCAAAAATTTCTGCTCTATTCGATTTGAAAGTTATCGATGGCTTGGTTAATGGTTGTGCTTGGCTTACACGACAAGTTGGTTATTTCGTCGGGCATTTCGACAATATCGTAATCGATGGTCTTGTTAATTTCATTGCCAATTTCACTGGTTTTATTGGTTCAATCGTGCGGTATCTGCAAACTGGTAAAGTTCAAACTTATGTTGCTTTTGCTACCTTCGGTTTGATTCTTTTGATTTATTTCTTTTTGTAGTTAATTAGAAAATGATTTACTGAATAAATGGAGGAAAAGAAGAATGCAAAGTAGTTTAGGATTTCCAATTTTAACGTGGATTACCTTTTTACCAATTATTGGTTTACTTCTTGTTTTGCTTGTTCCAGTTGGTAAAGATGAAAAGAGCAGGGAAGTGTCCCACATCATTATGCGTTGGATTACCGTTGGTATCACTTTTATTCAATTGATTTTTGCCATAATTATTTTTATCAACTACAATAGAGCTCTGACGGGAGTGAATGATGTTTCTACCTTCCAGTTTGTTGAGCGGATGACATGGATTGATGCTAACTTTCCTGTAATAGGTCATATCAAAATTGAGTATTTTCTTGGTATCGATGGTTTAAGTGCCCCAATGGTTCTTCTTACTGCGATTGTTTGCTTTGTAGCTGTATTCCCCTCCTTTGTGATTGAAAAGGGTGTGAAAGGCTATTTTGCAATGTATTTACTGCTCGATACAGGTATGATGGGAGTGTTCGTTGCGTTGGATTTCTTTTTATTCTATGTCTTCTGGGAACTTATGCTTTTGCCAATGTACTTCTTGATTGGTATTTGGGGAGGACCGCGTAAAGAATATGCTGCTATCAAGTTCTTTATATATACTCTTGTAGGTAGCGTATTTATGCTCTTGGTTATGATTGGCTTGTATTATAGTGTTGGTTCCTTCAGTATCTTGGATATGATGAATCCCAATAACTACAAGCCAGACTCAATTTTTGCTGGAATGCATACCACGATACGATACATAGCCTTTATGGCTTTGTTTATTGGATTTGCGATTAAAGTGCCATCGGTTCCGTTCCATACTTGGCTTCCAGATGCCCACGTCGAGGCACCTACGCCCATAAGTGTTATCCTTGCTGGGGTGCTTTTGAAGATGGGTACCTATGGTATGATTCGTATCGCCTTCCCGATTTTCCCCGATGCAGTAGGCTACTTCCAATCCTTGATTGCTTGGGTTGGTATGATAAGTATCATTTATGGTGCTCTTTGTGCTTTGGGGCAACACAAAGTGGGTCAAAGAGATTTCAAGAAATTGATTGCATATTCGAGTGTTAGCCATATGGGCTATGTTGTGCTTGGTTTGGCTTCGATGCGACCCGAGGGGATAAGCGGTGCAATATTCCAAATGTTCAATCATGGAACAATCACCTCTATGCTCTTTATGATTGTGGGCGTAATTTACGATAGAGCCCACACTCGCGGCTTGGATGAATTTGGTGGTCTTGCGAACAAAATGCCTGTCTACACAGGAATAATGATGGTAGCCTTCTTTGCTGCAATTGGATTGCCGGGATTGAGCGGGTTCATTAGCGAAGCAATGGTTTTCTTGGGTTCGTTTAATACCTATCCATATTTGACAATTGCTTCGGGACTTGGTATTATTTTGGGTGCTGCCTATATGTTGTGGGCTTTGCAAAAGGTATTTTTTGGCAAACTGCCTGAAAGATGGAATAAACCTTGGGACCCCAGTGGGAAGAAATTCCCTGGCGACGACTTGATTGCACGAGAATATGCAGCTCTTGTTCCTTTGGCAATTATTATCATTTATCTTGGCGTTTACCCCGCACCAATGCTCGATTTGATGAATGCATCGGTTAATCACTTTGTTGAGTTTATGAAACCTTATGTTTTAATTGGGAACTTCCTTACAGGTATGTAAGATAATTATGTGTGAAATAATATGTTAGAAATAGGGAATCTTGTGTCGAATTTGCAAAGTAGTTTGCTTGTTTTTTTGCCTGAAATAGTTTTGGTTTTCTCCCTTTTGATTTTGATTGTTACCGATTTGATTTTTAAAAACATTAGATTTTTGAACGGTTACCTCTCCTTGATTGTATTTGCCGTGTGTGGAGTCTCTTTGTTCTTTGTTCCTCGAAATCAAGTTGGTTTTTTGAACACTTATATTTTTGATGATTTTTCATTGTATTTTAAAATCATCATTCTAATTACAAATTTCATCATTGTTTTGATGAGCTTCAATAGTAATGAATTGAAGGAAAAGAGTAGACCACTCGGCGAGTTTTATATTTTTCTTGTTGGTATGACATTTGGAATGTTTCTGGTTATTGGTTCGGTAAATCTGATTTTGATTTACTTGGCAATCGAGACAATGAGTATATCCTCGTATATTCTTGCAGGATACACAAAAGAGATTAAGCGAGCAAGTGAAGCCTCGTTGAAATATGTGATTTTTGGTGCGGTTTCTTCTGGTTTAATGATTTATGGAATTTCGCTCCTTTTTGGTCTAACAGGCTCTCTGAATTTGAATGAAATTAACAACTATCTACAATTAAACAAAATTGATTCATTTCCATTTCTTGTCTCTTCGTTATTAATTCTCGCTGGTTTTGCATATAAAATTTCTGCAGTTCCTTTTCACTTTTGGACGCCCGATGTCTACGAAGGCGCCCCAATAACAATTACTGCTTATCTTTCTGTGGCATCGAAAGCAGCAGGCTTTGCTGTGCTTTTGCGTTTCTTGAAAACGATGCTTTCGGCACCAACTGGCAGTATGAATGAGATTTGGACAATGGTTTCGAGCATTGACTGGACTTTAATACTTGCTGTTTTGTCTGCTTTGACAATGACACTTGGCAATATTGTCGCCCTTTGGCAAAATAATTTGAAAAGGCTTTTGGCATTTTCGAGTATCGCCCACGCTGGGTATATTTTAATGGGTGTTACTGTATTGAACAATACAGGTGTTGCTTCGGTGTTGGTTTATTTCTTTATGTATCTTATTATGAATCTCGGCGCCTTTATTTGCGTGATGCTTGTAGCCAACGAGTTGAATAGCGAAGACATACAAGATTTCGAAGGACTGGGATATCGTGCTCCTCTCCTTGCCACAGTCTTTTCCATTCTCTTATTCTCGTTGATTGGCTTACCACCAACAGCAGGTTTCATCGCTAAATTTTATGTTTTTGCCTCTGTAATTGATGCAGGACTCATTTGGCTGGCTGTAATTGGTGTTATCAATAGTGTGATTTCGCTGTATTACTATGTGAAAATTATGAGGAATATGTTTATTCGTGGAGTCGATACTAATAAAGGTCCTATCAAAGTAGCTTGGCTGAATCAAATTGTTGTTATTGTTCTTGCTTTCCTGACAATTTTGTTTGGCATTTACTTTTCCCCAATAGTCAATTGGGCAAATTCTTCATCTAAAATTTTAATTTTTAATTAGTTTTTTTGTTTCAAATTTTTTAATTTAAACTACTTGATAAGTTATCAAGTAGTTTTTTTATGGAAATGATAAAATTAATCAAAGGGGATATTACAAAGTTAGAAGTTGATGCAATCGTCAACGCTGCAAATTCCAGCCTAATGGGCGGTGGCGGCGTCGATGGTGCAATCCATAGGGCTGCTGGTCCTTCGCTTCACGAGGAATGTAAAGAAATTATCAAAAAAATAGGGAAGTTGCCAACAGGAGAAGCAGTAATTACTGGCGCTGGTAATTTAAAATGCAGATACGTGATTCATACCGTTGGCCCAATTTGGCAAGGTGGAAACTTCGACGAAGAAAAATTGCTTCGAAATGCTTATGTTAATTCCTTGAAGATAGCCAAAGAGAAAGGGATTCGTTCGATTGCTTTCCCTAATATTTCTACCGGCGTCTATGGCTTTCCAAAAGATTTAGCAAGCGATATAGCAATTTCTGCTGTCCGTGAATTTTTGGAAAAAAATCCAGAAATTCAACAAGTGATTTTCGTTTGCTTCGACGAGGAAAACTACGAAATTTATAAAAAGAAACTTCATCCTAATGAATAAATTGATTCTTTTTTTTCTAATTTGCCTTTGCAGTTTTCATCTTTATTCGCAGAATCCAATAATTCTTGTTAATTCTGATAGTGTCGTAGGATATAAAATCAACGAAAAGCCTGTTCGGGATTTCATTGGCAATGTTCATCTTAGGCAAGGGAATGTTGATTTGTTTTGCAACAAGGCTACCCATTATATCGAGGATAACCGTGCATTTCTTTCAGGTTCGGTGAAGATAACCCAAGATACACTTGTTTTAACATCCGAAAATGTTGATTACGATGGGAATAAATCGCTTGCGAATGCTTATTCCAAAATAATGATTATTGACCCAAGTACAAAGTTAACAGCCAACAAAGGGACTTATAATTTCCGTTCAAAAATTGCCGATTTTTTTGGTGATGTCGTCTACGAGGAGCAGAAAAGCAAATTAAAGGCTGAGCATATTGAATACAATAAACCTTTGCAATTGATAAAATCGTATGGGAAAGTAGAACTCGAAACCGATTCGTTACATTTAAAGAGCGACTCAATGTTTATTTACCGCAACGAAGATAAAATTTTTTCGGTTTCAAATGTACAAATGAGAGGAAAATTTGAACCGATAAATCTAATTTCTAAGTTTTTAATTATTGATAAGAAATCCCAAATCACAAAAGCCTATGGCGAGCCAGTTTTGATTTTAATCGATACAGTAAAAGAGGTATTGGAAAACGAAACTGAATCGCATCTGTTGGATAGTTTATTCGTATTTGCCGACACAATTCTTGCAAAAAAAGATGACACTGGAAAAACCGAACTTGAATTTATAAATAAATTAAGGTTATTTAAAGATGATTTTACAGCAATTGCAGGATTTGGTAAAATTTATAGAGATAGTGAAGTAGGTTTTCTAAAGCAAAATCCCTTGCTGTGGTATGATTCAACTGAATTCAAAGGGGATTCGGTATTTTTTGTACTGAAAGACCGAAGTTTGACCTTTGTGCGAATATCTGGAAACGGAAAAATTTTAAGCCCAAGCCATTTGGATAGTTCCTATGTGCATCGCATTCTTTCTGATACGATTAATATTTTCTTCAGGGAAAGGCAACTGGATTTTATTCTTGGAGTAGGCAATTCAAGAACCAATTACTTTTTAAGAAATGAAGAAACGAACGAAATTCAACTGGCAAATTATTCGTCCGATTCAGTTCGTATTGAACTTCGAAACAACGAAGTTTTGGATGTTGTTTGGTACAGCAATGTTTCGGGGGAAGTCATACCCGAAATTATTTTCAAAAAAGATATTGCAAAATATTATGATATTCCTAAAAATTATTTGGTTTTAAAACCTGTAAATTTAAGATTTAGATAAATTTAAAATTTAATAATTTTTTTATTTTTGTTGTTATGAAAAAATATGGTTTGATATATATTGTTTTAACGATTTATTTGCTTTTTAGCAATATAACATTTGCTCAGGTGCAATACTCTTCGTACGAAGGCACCCATTTTATTGTCGGCTTTATGCAAAACGAAATTGTGATTGACCCCCGTTATGGTGGACTTCATCTGAAACTTTTTATATTTCCTTCCTCGACAACTAACATAACGATTATTTTCCCAAATGATAGCGTTGTATCATTTACAAATGTAAAATCCAATTCAAATCTTGAGATAGAGGTTCCTATTCAATTTGAGAATTTCGAATCGGAAGTAGTTCGAAAGAAGTCGATTGAAATTCAGAGCGACAACCCGATAATTGTCTATGCTTTTTCGACGCAATATCTTACTTCGGAAGCATACACAGCCATTCCCGTCGATAAATGGGGGAAAGAATATGTGATTGTTTCTTATCCAAATGACCAATATTCTCTCCCAATAGATACGCCATTAGACCCTTCCGATTCTTTGTATCGTTTAACTCCTCGACAAAGTGAATTCTTGATAATGTCTGCATACGATTCAACCCAAATCACTTTCTATCCACGCTCTATCACCGAAAAGGGAGTACAAGTAAATAATCCGAAAACAATTATTTTGAACAAAGGGCAAACATATCTTGTTAAATCTTTTCCGTTCGTGAGAAATTACGGCGATTTAAGTGGAACATTTCTTCGTGGCGACAAGCCTTTTGGAGTCCTCTCTGGTCACATTAGAACAGCAATTCCGCAGAACCTTGTTCCCAAATGGGATTCCAAGAACCATCTGGTCGAAATGCTTATGCCAGCAAATTCTTGGGGTCGGGAATACATTACGGTTCCTTTTGGTATTAGCCCTTATGGTGATTTAATCAAAATTGTTTCATATTATCCAAATACAACAATTACTTCCGTGTGGGACGGCGGTTCCCAAACTTATGTCTTGAACAATAATTTCGATGTCCTCGAAATCCCCTTTGTAAACGAAGTGAGGAAATGGATTTCCGACAAACCCATTCAAATTGCTCAATTCATAATGCATTCTGGTTTGGATTGGGACTCTCCAAATTATGACCCTGCGATGACATTGGTTCCTCCATTGGAGCAGTATGTAAATTCAATTACCTTTCAAACTCCGGGAAACTCGGCTTGGAATCCGGGCCAATTTGTTGCTCACTATGTAAACATCATAGGCACTATTGATGCGTTGAATGAGACTTACTTAAACTCGGTTAGGATTGTCGATATTCCAAAAGATATTGTAATCTCAAAAATTTTTAACGATACATATTTTTGGGCAAATATTAAAATTCGGGATGGAGTATATCGAATCAAAGCAAACCAAGGAAAAATCGCCGGGGTAGTTTATGGTGTTGGTCTTGCCGATGCTTATGCCTTGGTTTTGGGTTCAAGCTTGGTAAATCCTTTTATTGGCGATTCAACACCACCTGAACTAACTTACGAAGAGAATTGTGGAAAAATTCAGGGCTATTTTTTTGAGACTTTGGTAACCTCTAATACGGGCATTGCTTATGCTTACGCGATACGCGATAGCACGTTTAATTATCTTTATTCATTTTCCGATATTTTCGATACCACTCGCTATGTTTATTTCGCTGCTCAGCCAATTGACCCATATAAAAAAGGAAAAGTTGTTCTCGAAGTCCGGGACAGAAATGGTAATTCCCGCCGTTTGTCTTTTAATTACAATCCACCTGCTTTGGATTATCCCTCGAGCTTAAATTTTAGCAATATAAAGCCTTTTGATTCTGTTAAAAAAACTGTTAAATTGAAGAATGTTGGTGGGGATGTGGAAATCCTCCGTATAGGATTAAAGAAAAAGGATGAAAGATTTCGTTGGTATGTCGATAGAAAAATACCCTTTTTGCTAAAAGCAAACGATACTGTTTCAATCTTTGTTACTTGTTCTCCACAAGGAATGCTTTTGGATTTGTTCGATACTCTTGTTGTTGAAGTTGATTGTAATCTGACATTTTTAATCCCAATTAATTCAACCGTGTTGGACGCTAAACTTGAGGTATTCGATTACGATTTTGGGAATGTGTACATCGGAGATACAGCCATTGGCAAAGTTGGGATTGCAAATTTGAGCGAATTGCCTGTTGTGTTCGATTCAATTTTTATTAATTCTTTGCCAAATGTTTTTAGTAAACTTAATAATCCGACTAAATTTACGTTGAAACCGGGCGATACAATTTTCTTCCCGATTAAATTTATACCAAATGACCGCAAGGAATTTAAAAGCCAAGTGGTGTTTGTCGATGAGATGATGATAAAGCCCAAGGCGGAAATTCGTGGTGTTGGCGTCGCTCCGTTAATTAATTCTTTAACAGTTGACTTTGGCAAATTGCGAGTTGGATTAAGCAAAGATACTTTGGTTTATTTGAAAAACTTTGGGAACATTCTTGCCAATGTTAATTTCGCACGCTTTCAAAATTATGATTCTGCCTTCGATTCGAGCCTTTTCGTTTTTAATGCAACAGTTTCCGATACATTTCCCTTTAAGATAACTTTTGCTCCGAAAAGCATTGGAAAACACACCACAACAGCCGAATACTCTGTCGATTGGAAACTTCACCCACCACTTACTATTGAGGCTGTTGGTGAAGGAATTCTTCCGCAGATCGAGACTTATGACTTTAATTTCGACACCATCCTTGTTTTCGATGAGATTACCAATAATGTGCTTTTGCTTCGTTCCACAGGAACCGAGGAGTTGTATATCAAGCAAATTCGACCGTTCAGTGGCGATAGTAATTCATTCGAGATTGATTTCAATTCTTTGAAAGATATTAAAGTTCCAATTGATTCCGCATTATCTATTCCAATTAAATTTAAGCCCAAGTTTGTTGGTGCCCATTCATTGGTGCTGGAAATAATATCGGATGCAGTTCCCGGCGACAGCCTTGTTTCTAATTTTTCGACCATTTTCGGTTATGCAAGGTCTCGCGATACTCTTCGGGCTGAGATTGCGATTAATTCATTATCTGAATATCCCATTTGTAACAAAATTAATCTTGAAGTGGAAATTATTAACAAAGGTAACATACAGTTTCCTGTTCAAGAAATTCAATTTTCCACATCTAATTTTATTCTATCTGAGGTCGATACTTCATTCGTAGGGAAATTAATTCAACCGGGAGAGAAAATAAGTTTCGGTGTTTCGGGCTTTGGAATAGATGAAGGACCTGCAACAATTGAGATTACTGCAAGATATGGGCTGAGTGGCGATTCTATTTTGCTTTGTAAAAAGGATTTCAGGATTATCAAGTTAATCCAAAAGGTTTTTGCCGAACCAGAAAAAAATCCTGTAAAAATTGGAGAAAACTACAAACTGAAAGTCTATGGTGAATTTTTAAATCCATCGGTATTAACATTTGATTTCGTTTTACGGGTTAAGTCAGTCTTTAAAGAGAAAATAGGTTTTAATCCAGATAACTTTGTTTTAAGTTTGAAAAATAGCGGAAGGGAATGGAGCATACCTTTGGGTTCAAAATTTTCTACTTCTGAGTTGGAGTTAATTGCTTCTAAACTCGATTTGGAAGGGAGAATAACCAAATGGGAAATTAGTTTGCCTTTCAGCGTTTTTCTGACAAATGAATTGTTTGGTAAATTTGAAGTAAATGTCGATGAAAACCAATGCTACAAAGCAGATAACAACACTGTTCAAATTCAAATAGAGCCATTCTGTGTCTATCCATTGCGAGATATAGAATTAATCGAAGGTGCCTATTTGCTGGATTATTATCCCAATCCTGTTACAGATTTTTTGACTTTGGATTTCGAATCGAAGAAAAAAGATTTTGTTATTTTAGAAATTTTTGATAAATTGGGAAACATTTTAATAGAAAATATTAAAATTGATGTGGATGTAGGAAAAAATCAAAGAAAAATTGATTTTTCTTATTTTGAAAATGGAATTTATTTTGTAAAATTGAAATTTGAAAGTTTGACAAAATATATTTTAGTTTTTAAATTAAAATAAGGTGTGATATGAAAATTTATTCAACTTTACTTGCGATGCTATTTTTGTTAACACTCACTGTGTTTTCTCAGGAAGAAGAAGAAGGACCTACCCCTTTGGGACCAGGCAAAGGGAGCGCAGCAATTTATCTAGGACCGGTTGCAGGTTTCAACAGAGCTATTCATTCTGCTAATCTTGCCTCTTTCGCCGATGACCCTCTTTGCCCATTTTTTACCAATGGTTCTTCTAATGGATTCTTTATCGGTGCATTCTATGAGCAGATTATTGGCGGGATAACGTCTAAGCATTCTCTTGTGGGTAGAGTCGTTTTTAGCACTATGCCAGCATCTTTCGAGAAAGAAGGTGATACATATCCTTCGCTTGTGGATGATGGCAAAGGTGGGTATACCACAATTCTTTCTTCCACAAGGCATACTCTCGATCTTACCTACAGCTTACTTACAGTTGAAGTTATGTATAAGTTCAACGTTGCTTATGGTCTTGTTTTAACTGCTGGTCCATCTTTTGATTTTGTTTTGAAGAGCCATCTGCTGCAAAAAATGGAGTTGGTTGAGCCTTCAAATGTCAAATTCAAAAGAGTTTCCGACAGTTTAATGCAAGCTAGGCATATAATCCGTTATGAAAATAATGATAGGACCATTGTTACCTGGGATGGCGAACCTGCCCGGCCCACAGAACAAAATACCAATGTTAAGTCAAATCCTGTTCGTTTTGCCTTGAAGTTTGGTGTTCAATATGAAATAATTACTGGTACCAAGATAGATATTATCCCCGGAATTTTCTACAATCTTGGTGTTACAAATGTGAACAATGTTGAATCGTGGAAAGTAAGTTCAATTCAGGCTGGTGTTGATATTCGATTTACCTTATGATTTGCTTGTTTGCATAATATTCTCAACGCTTACACGTTTTTGTGTAAGCGTTTTTTCTTTTTGTTGAAACTAAGGTGAGCATTATGGAAATACTTTGGTCGCCGTGGAGGTCGAAATACATAGAGTCGTTTAAGGAAGAGAAAGACAATGAACAGTGTTTTGTTTGTGCCGCAATTGAAAACCCCGCCGAGGATGCTGAACGGCTGGTGGTTTATCGCTCCCCTTTTTCAATTGTGATTATGAATAAGTACCCTTATAATGCTGGGCATTTGCTTGTTTGTCCTCTGAAACATTCTGCAACTTTGGATTCTCTTTCCACAGATGAGTTGTTGGACCTTATTCAAACTGTTCGTCTTTCGGTAAATGTTTTGGAAAAAGCAATGAGTCCCCACGGTTTCAACATTGGAATAAATATTGGCAGAGTTGCGGGAGCAGGCTTGCCCGAGCATATACATTTCCACGTCATTCCACGTTGGAACGGCGATACATCCTTCATTTCGGTTATATCCGATACGAAAGTCATTTCACAATCTATGGAAGAGATTCGGAATAAATTGATTGATTTATTTCAGCACCACGATTAATGGCTCAGTTTATAAGCAAACCCAAAAAGAGTCTTGGCCAAAATTTTCTATGGGACCGTAACATTGCAAAAAAAATCATCGAGGCATTAAAACCTCAAGACGACGATGTCATATTGGAAATTGGTCCAGGTCGGGGCGTTCTAACTGAAGTTTTGATGGACAGCAGAATTTCGTTCTATATTGGAATTGAAATCGACCGAAATCTTGTTGAACTGCTTGAAAGCAAGATTAAAGAGAAAAGTTTGGGGAATTTCCTCATCCTCCATCAAGATTTTCTGGATTTCAGTATCGAAGAATTTGGGCAAATCAGAAACAAAAGAATTAAAGTACTTGGAAATATTCCTTATCATTTGACAAGTTCTATTTTGTTTAAAATTTTAGATAATCGGGAATACATTACAACTTGTGTCTTGATGTTGCAAAAAGAAGTTGCCGAAAGAATAGTTTCGCCACCAGCAAGTAAAAATTATGGTATTCTATCAGTTCTTCTTCAATTGTTTGCCGATGTTAACCACCTATTTGATGTTTCCCCTAATTGCTTCGTTCCCAAACCAAAAGTTGAATCTTCGGTAATCAAAATTAGCCCAAAACGAAATCTTTTTTACGAAGATAAATACGAGTTTTTAAAGAAAGTTGTTAAAAAAGCATTTAATCAAAGAAGGAAGAAATTGCTTAATTCACTTTTTAAGCATTTTGAAATTGAGCCTTCGGATTTGAAAAAGCCCGAAATTAGTGCACTTGTAAACCTTCGAGCTGAACAGCTTGAACCAATTCAATTTGTCGCAATTTGTGATTATTTAGTTTCATTGGGGAAAATTAATGGTANCNAATCATCACGAGGAAATCGAGTATAAAGAGTTCGATTTTAAAATAGTTAAACGACTGTTTTCCTTTGTCAAACCTTACATACATTTTTTTTACCTTGCATTGTTTTTGATGCTTTTGACAACAATACTTGGACCAATCAGACCATATTTGTCTAAAATTGCAATCGACAAATATGTAATGACTTCGAACTCAAAAGGATTTTTAACATTCGTAGGATTAATTTTTTTGGTTCTGGTTGTTCACTCGACTATTCAATTTTTGGCAAACTACTTAATGAAGTGGCTTGGTCAGAATGCTATAAATCAACTTAGGGTGAAAGTGTTTGGTCATATTCAAAATCTGGATGTTTCGTTTTTCGACAAAAATCCTGTTGGTAGGTTGGTAACTCGTGTTACAAACGATATTGAAACAATTTCGGAACTGCTTTCGGGAGGGTTTATACTTATTATTACAGATTTGGTTCTCGTTGTCTCGATTATTGTGTTTATGTTTTTTTTGAATGTTGAATTAACTTTACTTGCTCTTTCGGTTTTGCCAGTTTTGTTTGTTGCAACAATTATTTTTCGAAACAAAGTTAGGGCAATATTTCGTGAAATACGCAAAAGCGTTGCCCGATTGAATTCTTTTATCAATGAATTTCTTGCTGGAATACTAACGATTAAAATTTTTGGTCGGGAAAATTATTTTAATGAAAAGTTTGAGAAGGTGAATAAAGAAAACTTGAATTTGTGGATAAAAACGATTAATTATTATTCAGTGTTTTTCCCAACGGTCGAGTTTTTGAGTTCCGTTTCCCTTGCGTTAATAATTTGGTTCACGGCGAAAAATATACTTTCGGGCATTATGACTATTGGAACCTTTTTCGCTTTCATTCAATATGCCGAGATGTTTTACCGACCAATTCGAGATTTGACCGAAAAGTTTACAAATTTGCAAAATGCAATGGCTTCGTCGGAAAGAATTTTCCAAATTCTCGACACAAAACAAACAATAACTACTGTGGCTAATCCAATTATTTTTAATAAACTAAATGATAAGATTGAATTTCGTAATGTAACTTTTGCATATAACAGCGATGAAGAAGTTTTAAGAAATGTCTCGTTCGAAGTTCGTAAAGGCCAAACTTTGGCTATTGTGGGACACACTGGAGCAGGCAAAACTACGATAGTTAATCTTTTATGTAGATTTTATGATTTGGAATATGGAGAAATACTCATCGATGGGATAAATCTGAAAAATTATGATATCTTTTCTTTAAGGAAAAAGATTTCTTATGTAAGCCAAGATGTTAACTTATTTTCCAGAACGATGCTCGAAAATATTACTCTTGGGGCAGAAGACCTTGATTTTGCTGATATAATCGAAGCATCGAAGGAAATTGGCTCATTCGATTTTATCGATAAGTTGCCCGAAAAGTTTGATACGAATGTTTTCGAAAAAGGAATTACCTTGTCGGCAGGGCAAAGACAATTGATTGCCTTCACTCGTGCGATTGTCAGAAATCCAGAGATTTTGATTCTCGACGAAGCCACATCGAATATTGACCCAATTTTGGAAAAGACCATTGAGCGGGCAACGAATAAACTACTCAATGGCAGAACATCTATCGTCATTGCTCATCGTTTTTCGACAATTCAAAGAGCAAACAATATAATTGTCCTACACAAGGGCGAAATCAAGGAAACGGGAACCCATCTTGAGTTGATGAAAAAGAACGGAATCTACGCCAAATTGTTTAGAATTCAATTTGAAAGCCAATTTTTAGAGGCTATGACATAGAACATTCGGGAAATAAAGCGATATTTGATGACTAAATTTTTAGCCTGCTTGATAAATCAAATTCCCTGTGACAATTGTTGCAACCACTTTTGCCTTTTTTATTTCAGTTTTGGGAGTCTCTAAAAAGTGGGTGTCCAAAATGGTCAGTGTTCCTTCGTTTCCAGAACTTATCTGGATTTCTTTCTCACCTAATGAGATTCTGGGAAACGAAGTATAACTTTTCAAAGCCAAATCCAATGGTATTGTTTCATCTGCAAATTTTTGCTCCAAGTCAAAACTCCTACGGTTGATGAATGCATCGATACCCATTAGTGGATTGGGATTTTCTACAGGAAAATCTGACCCTGCACAGATTAATGTACCCAAATCAAGAAATGATTTCCAAGGATATGCAAATTTTGTTCTCGAGCCGAGGCGTGATTTTGCCATTGCATAATCCGAAACGAAATGCGAAGGTTGAACAGATGCAACAACATCCAATTCCTTGAACAATGGTATATCCGATGGTTGGACAATCTGACAATGTTCAATTCTAAAGAATTTTGGTTTAGGCAAGTTTTTAGCTAAATATTTCCTATAAGTTTGAAGAATAATAGAAGTTGCTTTGTCACCTATCGAATGTATCGCTATCCCAAGATTGTTTTTGGCGGTGAAGTAAATATACTCATTGAGATTATCTTCGCTTATTAATTGAAGACCTTTTGTGTATGGATGGTCGGAATAAGGTTCAGAGAGCAAAGCACCAAAAGAACCAAAAGCTCCATCCATATAAAATTTTAAGCCAACGACTTCGCAATAATCATTTTTAAATTGTGGAACCGTTCCCATTTCGAAAATTTCTTTGCCCGAAAGAAAAATTNGAACATTGATTTTCTTTGTATCATTGTTTGAAAAATACTTTTCGTAAATAGCAAGATATTTCGGGCTCACATCCATATCGTGGACTGCGGTAATTCCCAAGGACGAAAGTTTTTGAATACTTTTTTCTAGAAATTTGAGATTATGTTGTTCAGAATATTCTGGTAGGTAATTTCGTGCAATGTCAATTGCATTGTCAATTAGAATTCCTGTTGGTTCGCCATTAGAGTCTTTAACGATTTTTCCACCCTCTGGGTCGGGGGTTGAAGAGTTGATATTGCATATTTCCATTGCTCGGGAATTAAGCCAAATGCAATGTCCATCCTGACGAATCAGGCAAGCAGGTTTGTCTGGGAATTTTTCATCCAAAAGTCTCTTGGTGGGAAAACTTTTTTCGGTCCAAAAATCTTGGTTCCATCCGCGAGCGAAAATCCAATTGCCCCGTCGAAAATTAGACTGGAAGACAATGTCGACGCATTCCTCTGCTGAACGGGCAAGACTTAAATCGGGCATAAAGAGGAGTTCACCAGCTGAAAGAAGGTGAAGATGTGAATCTACAAAACCCGGATAAGCGAATGAGTTTCCGAACTCATAGAGCTTACCCTCAATGAATATGTTTAGATAACCATTGTCAGGCTTGGTCTTGGTAATTCTACCGTTGTGAATTTCGATTGTGCCTTGGAACATATCTGCTCAAAAAATTTTATAGACGAAAAAGGAAACGCATTGGTTCATTTAATTTGTTTAAATTGCTAATTTATGAATTTTCAACATGGAACATCGTGTTTTTATGGAACTTGCTTTAGCCGAAGCCAAAAAGAGTTTGAAAACTGCTGATGTTCCAATCGGTGCGGTGATTGTCGAGGACAATAAAGTAATTGCTAAAGCTCATAATGAAGTTGAAAAAAGGAAGGACGCAACAGCCCACGCCGAATTACTTGCAATCAAGAAGGCAATTCGGAAGAAAGCCTCCAAGTTTTTAGATAAATGCGTTTTGTATACTACAATCGAACCTTGCTCGATGTGTGCAGGGGCAATGGTTTTGGCTCGGGTGAGGACAGTTGTGTTCGGTGCACGGGATTTAAAAGCCGGGGCNGGCGGTTCAGTGTTGAATATTCTTTGCAATCCAGCTTTAAACCATAGAATTGAAATAATCNAAGGAATTTTAGAAGAAGAATGCTCGCATTTGGTAAAGGAGTTCTTCAAACAGTTACGAAAAGAAAGCGGTGGCAAAGGAAAATAAAAAAGGAGTTTTATATATCATACCAACTCCGATTGGTAACTTAAAGGATATTACACTTCGGGCGCTCGATGTATTGGCATCGGTCGACCTTATTGCTTGCGAAGATACACGAACTGCTGGTATGCTTTTAAAACTTTTGGGTTTGCCAAAAAAAGATTTCATAAGTTATTACGACTCGGTCGAAGAGAGCAAATCTGATTTGGTTGTGGAAAAGTTACTTGCAGGACTCAATGTTGGCTTAATTTCTGAATCAGGAACTCCATTGATTTCCGACCCGGGCTATAAACTTGTGCAAAAATGCATTGATTTGGGTATCGAAATTGTATCGCTGCCCGGGGCAACTGCTTTTGTTCCTGCTTTGGTGATTAGNGGTTTACCAGTTCATANCTTTAAGTTCTTCGGTTTTCCTCCAAAAAAGAAGGGCTATAAAAAATTTCTGGAAAAAGTTGCAAACGAGGAGTCGACTTCGGTAGTTTATGTTTCTTGTCATTCCTTGTTAAAGTTTTTNGAGGATTTGATTNCTTNTGTTGGTGAAACACGCAAGATTTGCCTTGTTCGTGAATTAACGAAGATGAACGAGGAAGTTTTAAGGGGTTCGTTAGGTGAAGTTTTTAGAGAATTGTCGCAAAATCGCAGTAAAATTCGTGGTGAAATTGTTTTGATTATTGAAGGAAAAGTGGGGTAGGTTATGTTCATTACATTCGAAGGTATTGACCTTGCGGGAAAGACAACGCAAGCACAACTTTTGGCAAAATATTTAATCGACAAAGGGAAAAAGGTAATTACAATACGTGAGCCCGGCGGCACACAAGTAGCAGAGAAAATTCGCNATATACTTTTGGACCCGCAGAACGATTTACNACCATTTGCTGAGCTATTTCTTTTCGAAGCAGCTCGTGCCGACCTTGTTAACAAAGTTATCAAACCTTCTCTTGCAAAAGGGAATGTTGTTATTTGCGACCGTTTTTGGGATTCGACGATTGCCTACCAAGCTTTTGGAAGGCGTTTGCCTTTTGAATTTGTTGAGCAATGCAATTATTATGCCTCCGAAGGATTAACTCCCAATTTAACTTTCTTTATCGATATTCCTTTGGATGTTTTGTATGAAAGAGCAAAGTTGAAAGCGANGGATAGGATGGAGCAAGAAGAGTCTGAATTTTTGCAAAGAGTTATTAATGGATTTCGAACCATTGCACAAAAGTTTCCCGATAGGTTTATTATAATCGATGGTAGCAAAACAATTGAAGAAATTCATAAAATTGTTACGAACTATGTTGAACAATTTTTGGAGCGAGAAAAATGAAATTAAATGGTAAAATTGCATTGATAACTGGTGCATCATCGGGCATTGGCGAAGCAACGGCAAGAGTTTTTGCTCAAAATGGTGCAAAGTTGATACTACTTGCACGAAGGAAGGAACGATTGCTTTCTCTTGCTGCGGAACTCGAAAAAGAATTTGACACAAAAAGTTATTTGATAGTTGCTGATGTTAGAAATTATGAAGATTTGGAGCGAGGAATTAAATCCATTCCCGATGAATTNAAAGACATTTCAATTTTGGTTAATAATGCCGGTTTAGCTCGTGGNTTGGAAAAAATCTACGAAGGAAATATCAATGATTGGAACGAGATGATTGATACAAATATTAAAGGTTTACTTTACACAACAAAACTTGTTGCACCAATTTTTTTGGNAAAGAACTCAGGGCATATCGTTAACATTGCNTCGCTTGCTGGTAGGGCTGTGTATCCTAATGGGAATGTTTATTGTGCCACAAAGTTTGCTGTAAAGGCTTTGTCCGAGGCTATGGTTATTGATTTCAATGG
>RCNO01000008.1 GCA_003731685.1 Bacteroidetes/Chlorobi group bacterium MS-B_bin-24 | reverse complement strand
GAATTCCCACCGATGGTAATTTGCAGCCACAGGGGCTTGTTGAAATTAATGTTCAGTGGATTTTCTTTCCCAAGATAGACGTTCATAAAGCCATTCACAACATCGACGAGTTGATTTTCACTCCATATTGGAGTTCCGCCAAATTCTTGCTCGTAAATAGCGAAAGTAATCGCAGTTTGTCCATTAAATGGACGGTCATTCTGGTCACGCAAACTTGCCTGATAGTTCAAAACGCGAGGAATTTGCGAGAAAACCAAAGATGTTGCTACAAAGAGAACAAGAGCGATGGTTAAGAAGTACTTTTTCATTTTAGAACCCTACAATTAGTTAAACATACAAATATATTACTTGTTAAAAAGGAAATCTTCAATTTTGATTCCAATTATTTAACAATAACTAGAATATTTCGATAGGTTTTGGAACGAGAGTCGTTAATCCCGGCAATTTGCGCAGGACTAACAGATAGCTCGTAAAAGTAATTGCCACTTGGAACATCGAGCAGATTATCCGACTTCAAGTCCCAAACGATTTCTTGCTGCCCAGCCGATTGGAAACCATCGACAAGTGTTTTGATTAGGTTCCCAACCATATCGTAAACTTTAAGAGTTACGAATGAGTTTTCTGTGAGGTTGTAGCGAAAAGTAGTAGTAGTCGAAGCCGGATTGGGGAAATTGGAAATTTCATTATTCAACGAAATCGGTGGGTTCTCATCAACTCCAGTTGGGCTTTCCAATGGAACCCAAAAACCTTGATACAGAACCCTATTCCCTTGCGAAATTCGGTCGATAGCCACTTGGCCTACTAATCCAGTAAGTTCCAAATTAACCGAATTTTTAACTTCGAGCATTCCGCCAGAACCAATAACTGCACGGTCGATTTTAATACCCGGCGCTGAGTAAAGCTCGGAAGCAAACAGCAGAACTGTTGCTATTATCAAGAACAATGAGAATTGTTTCATACAATCACCTTTTTATAAACATTAAACATAATTTTATTTCCAATAATCAAACCACAATATGCAATAACTATGCCAATAATCTCACTCAATTTTAAATAACAAAAACTTTCAATTCTAAAAAAGCAAATATACAAAAAAGCAAATATACAAGAAAAGTTTTTTTTCAAAACAAATTTCATAATTTTTTTGTAAACCTTTTCTATCTTTTTTTCCCCCCAGCAATGTTGTAAATGCAAAATTAAAACAAAAAAATTAATTTGCAAATAATTTTTAAAAAAATTTTTATGAAATTTGAAACAATTTTGTCTCATTGCACCGAAGTACTTGAAATTACAAAGAAATCGCACATTCCCACGGATGAGTTGCTCGGTTCGTACTTTCGCCAGAAGAAATACATTGGTAGCAGCGAACGAAAACTTATCTCGGAAATCGTATTTATGCACTTAAGATTTCTCGGCTTCTCAAAATATGTTTTCGATAAGCTCAAAAAAGAATTCATCGACAAAAACACGAATACGAATTCATTAGATTTGCTTATAACCTTATTTATTAACATTGAATTATATCCCCAGAATATTTTCAGCATAGCAAAAAGCATCGAAAAACATTATTCAGTTGAAAATGGAATTTTGTTTATGCTAAATTTTATTAACGACCAAATTCCGAATTTCTTTAATCAGCTTCAAAGTATCATCTCGGAAATAGATATCATTCACAAGGTTTTATTAAAGAACAAAATTAATAATTTTTTTGAAAATAAAAGTCTAATTGAACAGGTTAGCGCCAGGTATTCCATACCTGAATTTATTTTGGAGTCTTGGGTGAGGTATTATCCTCCACAAGGAATTAATCCATTTGAACTTGCTGAAAGCCTACTCTTCCCTTCGGAGCTAACAGTCAGGGTGAACAAAATTGGCTTTACTCGTAGCAAAGTAATTGATTTGCTTCGAGAGGCAAAAATTGAAGCAAGCGAAACTTCGTATTCACCATTTGGAATCAAAATTCCTGAAAGGGTAAATCTCTTGCAAACAGACATTTACAAAAATGGCATTGTGGATATCCAAGACGAGGGAAGCCAATTAGTTTGCCTTGCTTGTAATCCAAAACCAAATGATAAAATTTTGGATGCCTGTGCAGGGGCAGGAGGAAAATCTCTTTTCCTTGCTTTTCTTCAAAATGATAAAGGTAAAATCATTGCTAATGATGTAGTTGTTCCCAAACTTATCGAATTAAATCGAAGGGCAAAACGAGCTGGGTTTTCATCAATCACAACTCACCACCTTTCGGGAAAGAATTTGAAACGGTCATCCCTTCTGCGTCCCAATTTTTTCGACATTGTTCTTGTTGATGCTCCCTGTTCAGGCATAGGAACTTCTCGAAGAAGCCCGATACACAAGTGGTGGTTAACTCCCCGGAAACTCAAGCGCCTTGCAAAAAAGCAACTGGAACTGCTTTCATTTTATTCCCAATTTGTTCGTCCAAAAGGTTATCTTGTTTATTCAACTTGCTCTTTAATGCCCGAAGAAAACATTGAAGTTGTCGAAAAGTTCCTGAAAATTCATCACAGCTTTATCCCCGTTCCGTTGTCCGAAAGCTTCCAAAAATTCGGCACTGAACTGCCACTGCTTCAAAAGGATAGCCACACAATAACACTTTTACCCTCGGTGCACAAAACAGACGGGTTCTTTATCGCAAAATTCCAAAAAGCGACGCGAAGTGTCAACCATTTTCAACAATGAAAGGAAAAATTAACAAAAAAAGTGTTGGCTAATTCTCTGTAATCAAATAAGTTACAAAAAGTGTATAGAAACTTAAATATATTACTAATTAGGAATGCGACTTTTTTGAAAATCGAAACAAATTTTGTAAGTTAGAGTTTATGGGAATTTCGGAAAAGGAAAAAGAAGCCATAATCCAAATAATTGGCTCAACAATATCGGGGAAATTGAAGATTTTTCTCTATGGTTCTCGTTCCAGAGGCAAAAAATCCGATGGCGACATCGATATTTTGGTGCTTTCGGAAGTCCCCGTGCCTTACGAAACAATTCGAAAAATCAAAATTCACTTTTCCGATTTAATTCCCGACGCAAAGTTGGACATTGTGGTAAGCACTTTTTCGCAAAAATCTGCCTTTGTGAAATTAATTGAAGATACAGCCATACTACTATGGGAAAGGAAATAAGACAGGACAAATATCGAGAATATGCTCTTGAAATCATCGAAATGCTTACGAAATCGGCTGAAAGATTGAAATATTCCTATTCCAAAGTCCAAAAAATTGACCTCGACAAAGAAGATTTTACAGAAGAAGAACTCGAAACAATCGAATCGCTATGTTCTCGTTTTGCTCGAATCTCGGACATACTTTTGCAAAAGGCATTCCGGTTCCTCGACATTTACGAATTCGATGGTTACGATTTCCCTGTGCCTAAAAGGATTACTCTTGCAGAAAGAAGAAAATTGATACCCAGCACCGAAACTTTTAAGTATATAAGGGAATTGAGGAACGAAGTTGCACACAACTACGCAACCGATTATTACATCGATTTGTTTAAAGAAATTTTCAAATACACTCCTACCCTTTTCGAAATCGTAGACAACACGATCGAATATCTAAACAAAAAATTCCAGAGAAATTAGTTTTACCAGAATTTTCGAATCCTAAAGAAAAATGCTAAAAGGGTGAAAAGCATCGTGTAGATTGTCGAACCAATTACAAATTTAAAATAGATAGCAAAAATCGAATCTGTCAATTCAACCATAATAAAATAGTAAACAATATTGTGAAGCAAAGTTGCCAAAAAGCAAATCAAGAAAAATTTATTAGAACGAATAATATTCCAGAATTCCTTCTCTTGATAAAAGAAACCAGCGAGATAAGCTACAATCGTTTTCGTTAATGCATTAACCCCGACAACATTCATCGAAAGAAAATCGAACAAAATACCAACGGAAAAGGCAAAAATCAAACCATAGAGTTTTCCTTCGAAAAGTGTTACCCAAATGACAAGCAAAATCAAAAGGTCGGGCGTAACTCCATAAATCGAAATTAAATAGGAAAAGGACAATTGCAAAACACAAATCAACAACGTTGCCAGTGCATAATATATTATTTTAAGGTAAGTATTTTGGATTTTCAAACTCTGTTCAACCATTTTTATTTATTATTTAGTTTGTTCAATGAGTCTTGTTTCCTTTTTTCTTTCATCAACTGATTAGGGTTAAGTTTTATTCCTTTTTGTGGGAACTCCTTGCTCAAAAGAAGAACTCTTTGCTCGTATTCGTGCATTAACTTATAAAGTTCAGGGTCGACTGTTTTCTTCAACACAAAAACTTCTTCGAGGAACGAGAAATTCACAAAGGGTTTAACAACAACTTTGGTAAAAAGTTCTCCTTCTTCATCTTCTTTTTTCACCACAACACCAATTGGAACAAACGGAACATATTTTAAGCTAAATTTTGATGTAACAATTGTATCGCCAACCCGAACATCCATAAACTTTGCCACATCGCGCAGAAGCAAACTTCCACTTCCATCCCAATTTATTGTTCCCAGTACACCGCTACGCAAATCCAAAGCTGGAACCTTGACATTTGCATTTGTTATTAATTCAACGAGTGAATAGTTCGACCCACAAGCTACAACAATACCTACCAGACCAGCATCATTACGAACGGTCATCATAGGCGAAATGCCTGAATTTTTTCCCTTGTCCAAAATTATAAAGTTCCTCAAATCGATTGATACTGCACCCACAACTTCCGAAACTTCTGCAGTCAGGTCAAGCCTTTGTTTCATCTGAAGCATTTTCCGTAATGTCTGGTTCTCTATCTCGGCTACCCGAGCGTTAATAACTTTCTGCGAAAGATTAAAATTCAACTCCCGCAAAGCAGAATTCTCGCTTTTCAATGCGGGAACATTTGGAATTAAAAACACTCTCTTTTGTATCCACCCAAGTGTTGCAACTACTATCGAACGAAAACCACCAATTTTGTTGATATCCCCAAGAAGTATAAATGAAAGTGAAACGAAAACAAAGCCTAAAAAAACAAAGTGTTCTTTATACTTTAGAATGAAATAGATTATCTTTTGCATTTGCAAGCATTATTTAATATCGCATTCCACGAATCAATACAGATGAATACTTAAAGATATCTTCGAGTACTTTACCAGCACCAATAACCACCGATTTTAATGGGTCCGCAGGAATATGCACAGGTAAACTGGTATGTTCTTTAAGCAACTTATCGATTCCTTTCAACAAGGCACCGCCACCATTTAGTACTATTCCGCTATTGTAAATATCCGCAGCAAGTTCTGGCGGTGTTCTATCGAGCAACCGCAACACAGCCTCGACAATTTCTTTCACAGTTGGAGCCAAAGCCTTTCGAATTTCTTCGGAAGTCGAAATGATAGCCTTTGGCAAACCATTGACAAGATTTCGCCCCGTAACTTCGAAATCCTGTTCCTTTTCGAGTGGATAGGCAGAGCCTATTTCGATTTTTATTCTTTCAGCAGTTGTATCGCCTATTAATAAATTATGTTCCTTCTTGAAGTAATTTTTGATTGCTTCGGTCATCTCATCGCCAGCAATCTTTATGGATTCGGACACTACAATTCCTCCGAGCGAAATAACAGCGATTTCCGTTGTGCCCCCGCCAATATCGACAATCATATTTCCTTTGGACTCGAATACATCGATGCCAACACCAATTGCGCCAGCCATTGGTTCGGAAATCAAATATACTTCCTTCGCTCCTGCATGCTCGCAACTATCACGAACAGCCCTCTTTTCGACCTCGGTTATTCCTTGCGGAACGCAAACAACAACTCTACGAGTTGAACGCCACCCCTGTGTAACTCGTTTTATCAATAACCTCAACATACCTTCGGTGATTTCAAAATCGGCTATCGCACCATCCTGCATTGGTCGAATCACTTGGATATCCCGAGGAGTTCGCCCAAGCATTTCTTTGGCAGCTTTCCCAACGGCAATAATATGCTTGCTTATTCTATTAAATGCAACAATCGATGGTTCATTCAGAACAACTTCGCCTTCGTTTGCCGAGTAGATCAATGTGTTTGCTGTTCCAAGGTCAATCGCTAAATCGTTACTTAAAAACCCAAACATTTTACCCCAACATAAGAAAAACTAATTTACAAAATTAGTAGATTTTATTTCTTTAACTCTTAAAGAAATTTATATCTTTTCAATTTATTTTTCTGAATATTTTTTTATTTTTGATTGAATTTATTTGGAGATTTTATGAAAAAGTGTTTGGAATGTTTGATTCTGTTATTACTTTTCAGTTGTTTAGATTTATTAGCCCAAGAGCAGGGCTTAATCCAACAAGCATACGATAGCTACCAAAAAAAGGACTTCAAAAAAGCAGTTGAACTTTATTCGCAAGTGCTACAAAAACACGACCGATATGCCCCTGCTTTTTATGGCAGAGGGCTTGCTTATGCCCAGTTGGAACAATACCACGTTGCAATTCAAGATTTCGAAAAAGCTACGCAGTTGGACAAAGCTTTTTCCGAGGCTTATTTTGCAAAATCTTTGTGCGAAATTAAATTTGGACAGAACGAAAATGCACTTGCTTCGATAAACTCGGCTTTGGGCATAACTCAAAATAAACCAGAATATTTTTACACTCGTGGATTGATTTACTATTACCAAAAAGAATGGAAGATGGCTATCCCCGATTTCACCAAAGCCATCGAAATTGACCCCAAATTTGGGTTGGCATATTATGCACGAGCTTGTGCTTATTATCATTTGAAAGATAGAAACAATTCTCTTAACGACTACGAAACTTACCTTCGATTAAGTGGGAACCAGCACAACCTTGCAAACGAAACTCAACGAATGATAAATGTTTTACTAAAACCCGAAGAATGATTTATGAAACATTTATTAACACTAACGCTTATCCAACTCGTGTTGGTTTGTTCTGCATTTTCGCAAGGCATTCTCGATAATCTTCAAATTGGTGGTAATTTCCAATCTGATTCGTATTACTACCTTCGCGATTCAACTATTGAATCGGCAGAAGCAAAAGAAAAGCTTTTGTCGAACAACTATCTCTTTCTCACTCTTTCCACAAATAACATAAGTTTCGACCTTCGCTTCGAAAGTTACCAAAATCCTATACTGGGATATGACCCCCGCTTCCAAGGCACTGGAATTGCTTATCGCTCGATTTCCTACAAAAACGATTGGCTTGGCATAACAGCTGGAAATTTCTATGAACAATTTGGCAGCGGAATGGTTCTTCGGGGCTACGAGGAACGAAATTTGGGTCTCGATAATTCTTTAGATGGTGTAAGGATTTCGGTTGAACCTTTTAAAGGACTTAACTTCAAAGGATTAATTGGAAAGCAAAGGTTTTTCTGGTCACAAAGTAAATCTATCATTCGTGGTTTAGATGCAAATGTGGAACTTTCGAGCATTTTTCCGAATTTGTTCAATTCGCTAACATTTGTCATTGGCGGGAGTGTTGTAAGCCGTTACCAAGCAGATTTGGATTCGAAGTATCGTTTGCCCGAAAATGTTTTGGCTTTTTCTATCCGAGTGGATATTTCCACTTCTTGGCTAACTTTTTCGACTGAATTCGCCCATAAATACAATGACCCAACATATCGCAACAAATTTACATATAACGATGGTAACGGAATTAATACCGACATTTCGATTTTTACCAGCGGATTCTCATTGCTTTTGGGTTTCCATCGCTACGATAATATGGAATTCAGAACCGACCGCGAAGCAAAAGGATTAGAATTACAACTGAACTACCTTCCATCGTTAACCAAACAGCACATTTACAGCCTACCAGCGTTCTATGCTGCATCCACACAAGCCAACGGCGAAATTGGTTTTAAAGGCGAAGTGAATTATACTATTCCCTCAAAGACATTAATTAAAGATGAGTTTGAAACAAATATTGCATTCGGATTTTCACGAATTAATTCTATCGACACTCAAAGAATCGATGATTTTACATACAAAAGCAAATTCTTCGGAATCGGTCCTGAATTATTTTATCGTGATTATTACATCGAACTTCGCCGAAAACTTTCCCATCAATTGGAACTGAAACTTGCCTACATTGATATAATTTACAACAAAGATGTAATGGAAAACGAAGGTTCCCCGTTATACGGCAAAGTAAAATCTAAAACACTTGCAACAGAATTTACTTACTCTTTTAACAAAACCCATACATTACGAATAGAATTACAACATATGTGGTCAAAAAACGATAGCACTGTTGCAAGCGACGATAAAAAGAACGGCAATTGGTTTGCGTTCCTTGCTGAACATTCAATAGCACCGCACTGGTATTTTTCCCTAATTGACCAATGGAACTACGGAAATGCAAACAAGCAATATCAAGTGCATTATCTTAAATTCCTTGTTACCTATATCCACCAAACTACCCGAATATCTCTTGGTTTCGGAAGAGAAGCAGGTGGAATTGTCTGCCTTGGTGGGGTTTGTCGGTTCGTTCCAATTTCCTATGGATTTAGTTTGTCTGTAACAACATCATTTTAGGTGAAAAAATGAAAAGAATTTTAATAATTTTTTTTGTTTGCCTTCTATTCTGGAAATGCGATAGAATAACACCGCCTTACCTCGAAAATCCCAATGCTAATGATACCAACAAATACACGCAGAAAATACTTTTGGAAGAATACACGGGATTCCGTTGCGGCAACTGTCCCGAAGCTACCGAAATAGCCCACAATTTAAAAGAACGTTATCCTGACAATCTTATTCTTCTTTCAGTGCATTCAGGTGGATATGCCAGACCTACAACAGCCCACCCATACGACTTTCGTACCCCAATCGGAGACGAGCTCGACAACTTCTTTGGGTGCAGTAAAGCTGGAAATCCAAACGGGATGGTGAACCGAGTCGGTTTTCCAAACAAAACCCACATCCTTCGCGAAGGTCAATGGGAATCAGTNATACAAGAGTTATTGAAGCGAAAACCAAAACTCAATCTAAAACTTTCCACCAGCTTCAATCCAGCGAATCGGACAATCACAGCAACGGTTGAAATTAAGTTCTTAGAAGCATCGTTGCCCAATTACCACCTTTGCTTATACCTTGCCGAAGATAGTGTTGTTCAATATCAACGCGATGATAGAAAGACCCCACCCGACATCGAAAACTACGTTCACAACAATGTTTTGCGCGATGGATTGACTCCTACTTGGGGCATTCAAATTTCCGACTCCTCCCTTCCAGCTGGAACCACGATTGTCAAACAAGTTAATTATACCATACCCGATGGAAAAGACTGGCGAATTCCAAAACTCAAAGTCATTGCTTTTGTCCACGATAAGGATAACATATTCGAAATTCTGCAAGTTGATGAATCATATATTTCTCCCTAAATGAATAAAAGAGATATTGTTTCGATTTCATTTGCCTTATTCATTTTATCGACCATCATCCTCTTTTTCAACATTCAGAAGGGCGAAGTTCAACCTTGGGACGAAGGCTTGTATGCTTACCGAGCCCGGGAAATTTTGAATAACCATTGTTGGTGGGACCAAACCTCCGTTTCACTTGGCAATTTATATTCTTCAACTTATCCCCCGCTTGTTCCTTGGGTTATGGCTCTAAATATGAAACTGTTTGGAACAAATCTTTTCGCTATTCGACTATTTTCTGTTCTTTCCTCCGCACTACTTATTACATTATTTTTTTATTTCTTTTCGAGCTTGTTCAATTATCAACTTTCCTTTTTGCTTTCTATCAACTTATTAATCTCAAATGTTTATTTTTTCTATTCTCGGCAAGGGATGTTGGACATTCCCCTCCTGCTCTTCATCTTCCTAACATTTATTCTATTGTATAAATACCTTGAGTCGGATAAAAAGTACCAAAAAGTCATTTATGGTGCTGGAACATCCTTCTTCTTTGCATGTTCTTTGATGACAAAAGTCGTTCTATCATTTATCCCATTAATTTCGCTTCCATTTATTTATAAATATTTCCCCAAAAAGAAATTCGCTCAATCCATTCCTCTGTTTTCGCTCGGAATCTTAATTGCTTTGCCTTGGCATTTATATATGTCCCTGAAATACGGCTCGGAATTTCTTTCCGTATTTCTGCCTGCCCACATTTATTCCGCTGTCGAATCAAACACAAAACAGTTAGGTTTACTCTACTACATAAATCAATTGCTCACTTCAAATGCCCTGTTGATATTGGCTTTCTTATATTTATTTGTGAGATTCTACAAATATGGCACTAAATATTTCTTTTTTAGTGGGAACTTTATTTCGGACATTTTTTTCGCTTGGTTTTTTGTTGGGCTAATCATTTTCAGTCTTGCACCGACGAAACTTCCGCATTATACGCTCTACTTACTTCTGCCCGGTATTTACTTGTCGCTTGAATTTTTATGCTTGGAATTTGCCGAGCTTTCCCAAAAATGGAAATTCATCACTTTTTCGCTTTTCTTTGTTGCGTTAATGTGGCAACTCTCTCCAAACTTACGTTTATCAATCAAGTCTTTTAGTTTTAATGCATTTCCCTACCAGATTTTAATCCTGTTCATTGTGCTTCTTTTGACATATTTGACATATTTTCTGGAAAAGCAAGCCAAAATCAAACAAATTTTGAAAACAAAACTGTTTGAAACTATTATCTACATTGTTTCCATAGCTTTGTTGGTTTCGACTATTGTTCAAATATCACAAAAGCCAACGGGAAAGATTTTTGGTGGCGAACGCGTAGCAAAGTTTCTCGATAACCACAAGATTAACCATTTCGTCTACCTTTTTCACAAAGCAAACGACTCGGATACCTTGAACCCTCAACTTGCGTGGTACACAAATGGTTCATACTTTGGCAAAGACCCAAAGAAAAAAATCTTTTTTGTGAATCTACCATTGGAAGGAATAAATTTCCAAACTATTGAAAACCTTAGCAATTTCCCAAACAATATTGTGATTTATTATATTTTTGATTATTTGCCAAATATTGAAGCTACTATACGAGAGATATCCATTCGTAGGCAAATTTTATTGATAACCCCAAGTTACATTATTTTCAGCCCAGAAAAGCCCAAATGGAAAATCAAAACAAACGAAATAAGCATTTAAATAAATAAAAAACGGCAAATCTCCCCCCTGATTTGCCTTGCTTACTCGAGGTGTAGGTAGGATTGGTAAATTTATCCTCTAATCAATTGTAGGAATGCCTGTGGATTTGCATTTGCTTGTGCAAGCGAAATTAACGATGCTTGCTGCAGAAATTGTGCCTTGATTAGCTCAAGTTGTTCCAAAGCAACGTCGGCGTCTTCAATTCGGGAAATGGCTGCATTGTAATTTGTAATCTGTGCCTTTAACAAATCTTCTTGCGAAGATAATCGGTTACTAATTCCTCCAAGTAGAGAAGCCACTTTGTTAACATTTTGCAAGGCTTGATTCAAACTTTGAATTGTAAGATTTATCTGGGTAGAAGAGAAAATACCCAAATTGGTTGAGGAAACAGCGTCAAGGCTGGTTAAATCCAAATTGCTAACGCCTGCAAAATGTTGGGCTGTAAGTGCTTTTATGTCGAAACTACCACTTGGAATGTTATACTCCGAATTATAGGTGGTCAAATCAATTGATAGAGTAACCAAATCGTATTTCGCGTTCATTCCAATAACAAAAGCAGCCGAGAAAGTCCCGTCGAGCAACTGCCTTCCACCATAGACAGTGGTATCGACGATGGTCTGAATTTGTTGAGCCATTCGATACGCTGCTTTGGCAAGCGAAACAAGCTCATCAGTCCCAAGAGCTCCACTGGCTGCTTGCGACACAGTATCCTTAATTGTTAACAAACGCTGGGAAATATTATCCAATGCTTCGATAGAAATATTTGTTACTGCAAATGCATCCCCAACCGCAAGTAATGCTGCTTTCATTGCTCCATTTCGGGATTGCAAAGCTCGGGATGTTATGTATCCAGCAACATCATCCCCAGGGTTGTTTATCCTTTTCCCTGTCGACAACCTCAACTGTCGTAGCGAAATATTTCGGTTCGAAACTTCCAGGGCATTATATGCGTTTTCCGCTGGAATATTGGTTCGTATTCTCGAATTTCCTCCAATTGCAAACGGCATTTTTTCCTCCTTTTTAAACTCAATAATTTTTAATCGAATAAGTAATTTCCAAAACCTGTGCCAAAGACAAAACCAAATGGGCTGAAAAAGCCTTAAATGATTATCAGATAAGCATTCTCGAATAATCATAATTAAGAATATTAATGAAAAATTGTGGCAGAATGAAAAAATTTTGTCCAAAAAAAGACAAAAAATTGAAGAATTTTATACTAAAAATTGACTGGTTAGAGAAATTGGCTAAATTTCGCCATTAAGAAATATTATTCCTTTTTCTTTTTTGGGAGCTTGATGAAAAAGCGTGTTCCTTTTCCAACTTCGCTTTCAACACGAATGGAACCACCATTTTTTTCGACGAATTCTTTCACAAGTATCAAGCCCAGTCCACTGCCTTTTTCGTGGGCTGTTCCGGGAGTGGAAATATTTTCGCCAATTTTGAACAACTTGGAAAGCTTTTCTGCATCCATCCCAACTCCATTATCGGCAACAATCAATTCATAGTCATCGGGATTGTCTTTAAGCGAAATCTGGATTTCCCCACCAGGGTTTGTAAACTTTATGGCATTCGAAATTAAATTCCTAACAACAGTGGTAATCATATTTCGGTCGACAAAGGAGATAGAACCTTCGGGCACCAAATTCGAAATGCTTATTCCTTTTTGTTTAGCATTTGGTTCGTTTATTACAACACTGGAAAGAGCAATTTCGTACAAGTCGGTATCTTCGGGTTTAAAAGGAATGGTTCCCGTTTGCGAACGAGACCATTGCAAAAGATTTTCCAAAAGATTAAAAGACTGGTTTGCATAATCAAGTAATTCAGTAAGAAGTTCCTTTGTTTCTTCGGGCGTAAGAATATCGGAATTTTCGATTAATGTTTTGGTCATAGAAATCAAACCTGAAATTGGAGCACGCAAGTCGTGTGCAATAATGTTGAAAAATTTATCTTTTGCAGCGTTCAATTCTTTTAATCTTTCTTCGGATTCTCGAAGTTGCTGCTCATAAATCTTTCTCTGGGTAATATCTCGCATAATACCCATAACAAGAACTTCACCGGGTTTCCCAACGGAGACGGTGCTAACTTCGACAAAAACTCGCTTCCCCGACTTGTGGAGAAGCTCCAATTCGTATTGGTTTGGTATTTCTTTACCTTCCAAACGCATTTGGTAGCGCCATTCAAGGTATTTCCTGCTTTCTTCGGGCAACAGCACAATGAAATCGAAATCCTTGGAGGTCAATTCCTCGGCAGTGTATCCGGTCAGTTCGCAAAATCGTGGATTAAAATAGACATAGTGCCTACCTTTCATCAAATAAATAGCATCGAAAGCATTTTCAATCAAAGCTCTATATAATGTGGAACTTTCCTCATAAAGTTGCCGGATATAATCGAGTTCACTTGCGTCTATTGAGATACAAAAAACAAATTCTTCATTGCCAAAATTAATAGGAAATTTGGTTACTTCAATGTAATGACTACGACCCTTCGCATCAACAAGAGTCTGGTGCAGATGAACCTGTTCTTTTTCACGACGGAAAAGATGTTGGTCGGTTTCAATCTGTTCTTTCACAGCCTCCGTTTCGCCAAAGATTTCCGGCAAAGTCTTGCCAATAATTTCATCGTATTGTTTCCCAACAAAATCTTCAAAACTTTGATTGCACAATACAATCCGTCCTTCTCGGTCACGAATAGTAACCCAAAAATCAAACCTGTCTACCAGAGTTTTTATATAATTTCTACTTCCCCAAAGGGAAACCACATCTTCAACATCAGAAAGAGCAAATTTTGTTAAGGTTATGAATGTATATTTTTCCCCAAATCTTTCGAAAACCTTGCTATTTGCAAATATTGGGGATTTATTCCATAGAAGAAGATATTGGTCGGCGACTTCAATTTGATTCTTCAACTTTTCTAAGAAAGTTAAAAATCGGGCATCCTCGTAAAAAAGCGAACACTTATCAATATCCTGATTAATAACAATTGGATTGGATGGGTTGAGTAAATTATTAAGTTTGTTATTGTGGTCAATAATATGAAGATTTCCCAGCACTAATGCTGGATTTGGAATCAGTTCCAACTCTACCGAGAAACTTTTTTGATTTGTATCCACAAAAAGCTTTTGAAAAAATATAAAATACAAAAATAAGAAAAAAATAAAACAAAGAGCTTCAGAAAATCAAACTTCAAGGGCAAATATTCCCGGCAAAGGCTTACCAGCAAGATAATCCAACGAGGCACCGCCTCCGGTTGAAACATGCGAAACCTTGTCCTTCAAACCTAATTGAGCGATGGCAGCAGCGGAATCGCCACCTCCAACGATTGTTATTGAGCCTTTGGTAGTTGCCTCTACCATTGCCAAAGCAACGGCTTTGGTCCCTTCCGCAAACTTCTCGATTTCGAAAACACCGACAGGTCCGTTCCAAACCACCATTCGGGCACCCAAAATTAAATCCCTGAATTGCAGGCGAGTTTCATAACCAATATCGACGCCCATCCATCCTTCGGGAATGTCTTCGGAACGAACATTTTTAATCTCTGAGTCCTGAGATAACTTTTCGGCAATAATTACATCTTTTGGCAAAATCAAAGGCTTGTTCATCGATTTCGCATTTTCAAGCAATGATTTTGCAAGCTCGATTTTCTCGCTTTCGACTATGGAATTTCCAACATTGTATCCAAGAGCCTTAAAAAACGTATAAGCCAAGCCACCACCAATAAGAATTGTATCGCATTTTTCGAGCAGGTTTTGGATAACATCAATTTTGCCCGAAATTTTTGCCCCACCAATGATTGCAACATAAGGCTTTGGTGGGTTGGTTATTGCCTTGCCAATGTAGTGAATTTCGTTCAGCAAAAGATTGCCGGCAAACTTTTCCTCGAAAAGACGAGGCAAAGCATCGATACTCGAATGGGCTCGGTGGCAACTGGCAAAGGCATCGTTAACATAGACATCAGCAAGCTTGCGAAGCTCTTTTGCAAATTCCACAGAATTGCTTTCTTCTTCCTTGTGGAAACGAAGATTTTCCAACAAAATCACTTCACCGGGAATTGCCCAATCGACCACTTTCTGAACTTCTTCACCAATACAATTGGGAACGAATTTAACATTGTAACCGAGCTTCTCGTTTAAATAATCGGCAACTGGTTTCAAGGAGTACTTAGGATTTGGCTCACCCTTTGGCCTTCCTAAATGTGAAATCAAGATAGGAATTCCACCATCGTCAATCACTTTATTTATCGTTGTCAAGGACTCCACAATTCTTGTATCGTCGGCAACTTTCCCATCGGAAGTCAAAGGGACATTAAAGTCGACGCGAATAAGCACCCGCTTACCCGCGAAATTATAATCGAAAATCGATTTTATCATATCGAAATCCCTTTTTTATACAAACTTCATTAATTCAAGGATTAAATCGACACAACGGGCTGCATAACCATATTCATTATCGTACCAACCAACAACTTTCACCAAATTCCCCGAAACCTGCGTCAGTTGTGCATCGAAAATACAAGAATGTGGATTTCCAACAATGTCGGAAGAAACCAAAGGCTCTTCGGTATACTGAAGGATATTCTTCAAATAAGTTTCCGAAGCAGTTTTCATTGCCAGATTAATTTCTTCCTTCGTTGCGGGTTTCGAAAGAACAGCTGTAAAATCCGTTAAAGAACCATCGGAAACTGGAACACGAACAGCATAGCCATTCAATTTCCCTTTTAATTTCGGAATAACAAGACCCACTGCCTTTGCCGCACCAGTTGTAGTTGGAATAATATTTACTGCGGCGGCTCGTGCGCGACGAAGGTCGCTATGTGGAAGGTCAAGAATCCTCTGGTCGTTTGTATATGCGTGAACTGTAACCATAAAGCCTGTTTCGATACCAAAGTTATCGTCCAACACTTTTACCATCGGAGCTAAACAATTAGTTGTACACGAAGCGTTTGAAATTATTTTTTCGCTTCCCGTAAGAATTTGATGATTCACACCCATTACAATTGTAGCATCAACTTCATCTTTGGCAGGTGCAGAAAGTACAACTTTTTTCGCTCCATTCTCAAGATGCTTCATTAGTTGTTCTTTGCGACGATAAACGCCAGTCGATTCGAAAACAATATCGACATTGCCTTTCCAAGGCAGGTTTTCGATTTGCTTTTCTGCCGAGACTGGAATCGAAACTCCATCAACTATTAAGTTATTCCCCTCGTATTTAACTTCGCCCGGATACATTCTATGAACGGAATCGTACTTAAAAAGATGTGCAAGCGTTGGTGCATCGGTTATGTCGTTAATTCCAACTATCTCCACTTGCTCTTTATATCGAAGAAGATGTCTAAGAAAAAGTCTGCCGATTCGACCAAAACCATTAATTGCAAGTTTAACAGCCATTTGATTCTCCTTTTTGTTAAAACTAAAACTCTAAAATACTAAATTATAAAATTATTAATAAAATTCAATAAAGAATTTCCTAAAAATGACTACAAAAATCACACGCTCGTTATAATCTAAATTAAAACTAAATTTGCTTTTTTGTTATTAAAGAAAAAATGAAAAACACAAAACAAATTGAATTAAAAGTTGGGATTGTTTCGGTTGTTGGAACCATCCTCCTTGTTCTTGGCTTAATTTTAGGTCGTGGGTATAAGGTTTCCGTTTCGACGCAGACAATAAAGTTCCGCTTTCCAAATTCTGGCGGGTTGCAAGTATCCAGTCCAGTAGTTGTTAATGGTGTTAAGCGAGGAACAGTCACCTCCGTTGTAAACGACAATGGCTCTGTGTTAGTAACCGCAACAATTGACAACATTGATGACCTTCGTAAAGATGTCAAAGCTCGAATTACTATTTTAGAAATTACCGGGGGGAAAAAAATTGAAATTTTTCCCGGTACATCCCCCGAAAAGTTTAATCCCGAAACAGAAATTCAGGGCGAAACAGCCGCCGACTTTGCTGATTTAGTTACTCAACTTGGCCTTATCTTGGAACAAGCAAAACACACTATTAGCCAACTGGATACAACACTGACTTCAACAAACAAAGTTTTGGGTAATAAAAATTTTGCAACGAACCTCCAGCTTGCAGTAGACAATGCAACACAAACATTGACTATCACTCGAGAAATCTTAGAACAAAACCAAACAAATATTAACCAAATCGTAAAAAATTTAAAAGAAATCCTTTCGGAATTGCGTAATGATTATTCAATCTACGAACCTAAAATCAACAGGATTGTCACAAGATTAGACACAATCTCGTTTCAAACTACGAATCTACTGGAAAATGGTAGTGCCACTGTTGAAAAAATCAATCGCTCACTAAATCAGTTAAATGATATTCTTTTGGAAATTCGCGAAGGAGATAACTTGGCAAACAAAATAATCTACAACAAAGAATTTGCCCAACGGCTTGATTCAACGCTCAGGCAAGTTTCGGAACTAATCACATTTATACAAAAGAATGGAGTTAATGTAAACCTTCGCTTAGGAACAAGACCATAGGTTTCTATTTGCTTTTAAAACACCACCAGAAGAAGAAAAATTGCATCATCAAGTAATGTTAATTACTTGATTTAATCCATCAAAGTCTTTTGTTGTGGGGCGAATAATTATTCGCCTCTACAAGATATTAAATCATTTGGTGCCTTGACCGATAACTCTCGTTCGTGACCCTACCGGAATTCAATAGACATCGGATGTTTACGAAACATCCGATGTCTGAAAAGCACTTGTAGGAGAGAACCAAGGCTTTCGCTCCGTGGTCCTGTCGTCACCCCTTGAACTACATCCTGTGACGATTTGTTTCGTTGGGTTTGGAGGTCTTTTGTTGTGGGGCGAATAATTATTAGCCCCTACAAGATATTAAATTATTTGGTGCCTTGACCGATAACTCTCGTTCGTGACCCTAACGGAATTCAAAAGACATCGGATGTTTACGAAACATCCGATGTCTGAAAAATACCTGTAGGTTGTAAGGTATGATAGTATGTTTTTTAGATGCAATTTATAAATTACCCCAACAATAAAGCAAAATATGAAAAATTATTAAAGGTCAAATTTGAGATGGATTGTAATGAGCAATTACCTAATTACTTTGCTTCTCTCAAAAAGGCTTTGCAACTCTTTTTTTTACCTGCGATATTTTTTCTTTTCTTGTAAAGGATATTCCTTGACCAAGGCAATTATTTTTTCTTCCAAACTTTCGATATTTTCACCAAAAGTTAGAATTCCATCTTCGTGGCTACCCAAAATGATTATCCAATCCTTCTGTAAATCGAGCTTTTGACACAAATCAAAAATTTCTTCTGCCAATTCAACAGAGCCCGGCGGCTTATCCACACTTGTTGTAGGGAATTTGTCCAGAAACATCCCCCAAATCAGCGGATGATGAAAATGGGCAACCACATTAATCTTCTCGGAACCACTATACAATGCAGAATGAATTTTTGTATCACGGGATGGTTTTTGGTCTTCCGTTAAAATTCCGCGGAAAACTGTTGGTGGATGGAATTCGCCCTGCCTATATCTAGCCACGATAAAATCATCCGGACTTAATTTCCTTAAACCACCAACGCCACTCCGCGAAATCGCAAAAAACGATTCATCGAGACGATGGCTAACATTTCCGTACGAATCAGTTTCGGTCTTGCCAATAATCCTTAAATCCCACAATTTTGCTCGGAAGCGACTCAATTTTTCCAAAATTTTGACCTCTTCCTCCCATTCCATTTTCATCCCCCTTTCATTTCTGGAAACAAAGATAATAAACCCTCTTCGGAAGCAGGACAAATCCCCCGCTCCGTAATAAGCCCCGAAACCAGGCGTGCCGGAGTTATGTCGAAAGCATAATTTTTTGCAGGGCTCTCCTCTGGGCATATCAAAACGTTTGCAATCGACTCGTTAACCTTCCCCAATACATATTTCACCTCGGAAGGGTCTCGCTCCTCGATGGGAATTTCTCGAACGCCATCGCTAATGTTCCAATCGATTGAACTCGATGGCAAAGCAACATAGAAGGGAATTCCATTATCCTTCGCCGCAAGTGCCTTCAAATATGTTCCAATTTTGTTGGCAACATCGCCACTGCGGGTGGTTCGGTCGGTTCCAACAATAACAATATCGACCATACCTTTTTGCATCAAGTAGCCACCAGTATTATCGGCAATAATGGTGTGGGGAATCCCTTCGTGAAGCAACTCGAAAGCAGTTAGCCGAGCGCCCTGATTTAGCGGGCGCGTCTCATCGACCCAAATATGCAATGGAATTCCAGCATCACGGGCAAAGTAAACAGGAGAAAGTGCGGTGCCATAATCAATCGTAGCCAACCAACCAGCATTACAATGGGTCAATAAATTCACTGTGTCTCGCTTTAGATTGTAAATTTCTTTCAATAATTCCATCCCAAAAGAGCCAATTTTCTTGCAAACCTCAATGTCGGAATTCCAAAGATGGCGTGCGTAATTAAGAATTGCACTTACTTTAGCATCGTTGTCCGCTTCTTTGCTAATTTCACTCAAACAACCTTGAATTGCATTCCGTAAATTCACAGCAGTTGGGCGAGTCGAAAGGAGCTTATCAATTGCGTTATACAAGGCATTATCAAACTTCGAAGGTGGAATATCTCGAACAGCAAAATACAAGGCATAAGCAGTTGTAACCCCAATCAAAGGTGCACCACGAACCTGCATTTCTTTGATAGCAAAAAGAAAATCTTCGAGCTTGCTCAATTGGACAATCTTAAACTCAAAAGGCAAAAGCCTTTGGTCGATAATTGATACCGAACTGATACTTTCGTCCGTTTCCCATATTGTTTGATAATGTTTACCGAATATTTTCATAGCAATAAAATTAACGATAATGCTTTAAATAATCAATCAAAAGGGAAATAGCTTTACTTCGATGACTAATGCGATTTTTTTCTCCCAATTCCATTTCCGCAAAGGTCTTTTCGTAATTCTCTGGCACAAAAATAGAATCGTAACCAAAGCCTTTCGAGCCACGCTCTGAAAAAATTATTTTTCCTTTGCACACACCTTCAAAAAATTTCGGCTCTGTACCATCGTAAAGACATATTACCGTCCTAAATCGTGCATTCCGCTTTTCCAAGGGAAAATCTTTCAACAGCCCAAGGAGCTTTTTTCGATTCTCGGCATCGTTTCCGTGCACTCCGGAAAATCTTGCTGAATTAACTCCCGGCAAACCGCCAAGTGCTTCGACTTCTAACCCTGTATCATCGGCAATTGTAGGGATTTTAAAAAGATTATACACTTCCCTTGCTTTTATAAGAGCATTCTCTTCGAGTGAAGAACCTGTCTCTTCAATTTCAATTTTCTCGTTGGTTACTTGATTGAGCGAAAGCAATTCAAAAGGCAAATTCTGTTCCTTGAATTTTGAATAAATTTCTTTGTACTTGTTTTCGTTATTTGTTGCCAATAAAATTTTCATTTTTTACTTCATTCATAAGTTGTTCCACAGCAAGTGTAGGGGTCAATTTGCCTGTAAAAATTTTTTCTTCCAGTTCAGGCAATATGTTTGCAACTTTTGGATGTTGGAAAAATGAATTCAGCAATGTTTCTTTGATTAGAGAATAGAACCATTCCAATGTTTGTTCTCGCCGGCGAACTTGAAATATTCCACTTTCGGTTGTTTTTTCCTTAAACTCCTGAATTATCTCCCAAACTTCTTTAATTCCAACATTGTTCAAAGCCGAAGCCAAAAGAATCTTTGTTTCCCAACTTTCTGTAGCATTACTCAAATAGTGAATTGCTTGCTGGTATTCTCTTTGAGTAATTTTAGCAAGGTTTAGATTATCGCCATCGGCTTTGTTAATCACAATAGCGTCGGCAAGTTCCACCGACCCTTTTTTGAAGCCTTGCAACTCATCGCCACCGCCAGGCAAAATCAGAAGAAGGAAAAAGTCGACCATTGAACGAACCAAAACCTCGCTTTGACCAACGCCAACAGTCTCGACAAAAACGACATCGAACCCCGCTGCTTCGCAAAGTAAAATAGATTCCCGGGTTTTGCGAGCTACTCCACCAAGCACTCCTCCCGAAGGGGAAGGTCGGATAAAAGCATTCGGATGGTTCGCCAGCCTGCCCATCCGGGTTTTGTCGCCAAGTATTGAACCACGAGAAATTGTGCTCGATGGGTCGACAGCAAGAACCGCAACCTTGTGCCCTTTCTCGCAAAGATAAAGCCCAAGCTGTTCAATGAATGTACTTTTGCCAACCCCGGGCGAGCCAGTAATTCCAACTCGAATTGAATTCCCTGCGTAGGGAATAATTCTGCTTAGCAGTTCCTGTGCTAATTTATTGTGCTCGGGAAGATTGCTCTCGACAAGTGTGATTGCACGCGAAAGAATGGTAATATCAGAATTTAAAATTCCTTCGACATAGTCATCAATCGTCAAATTCTTCACATTTTTTGTTGTTCTTTTCCCTTTCAATTTTGATTTATCAACTTAAATCAACATCCCAAATATATGAATCAAACATTAATTTTCATTGCTAATTATTCCATAGACAATATCAATAAATTCGGACAAAATCATTGCTGTCGCACCCCATAGGGGAACTTTAGGATGGACTCGCCAAAGTGGAATCCGAACTTCTTGTCCTTCAAAATCCCAAACTTCCGATGTGCGGTTACTTTGGTCAAGAAAAAAACTCAAAGGAACGAGAAAAACTTCCTTAACTTCTTTTTTATTAATACTCATTTTCCCCAACTCATCCAAATATCCAACAATCGGATGAATTACAGTATCGGAAGGTGGAACAAACAGCTTCGAAAGTTTTCCCAAAATACGAATTTTATCGGTTGCCAAGCCAATTTCTTCATTTGTCTCTCGCAAAGCTGTATGAATGTTGTCTTCATTGCCTTCGCAATGTCCACCGGGAAAACTTATTTGGTTTTTGTGCAAAGGCAACTTTGGGCTTCGCAAAGTGAAGAGAATTTCAAGTTTTTCAAACGATTTGCCTACTAAAAGCAACAGGACAGCACTTTTCGTTGCAGTTCCGCTTGGCTCAAATGTCCGATACGGGTCTGTTCCTATCATCGGGGACATTTTCAAATGAGAATCTTTACCAAATGTTTCCGAATTTTGCAGAGCAATTTCTAACTTGTTCAAAAATTTTCTCAATTCCATAAATTTCACTTAGCAAATCTCAAAACATCGACAGGTTTAAGCCGCGAAGCAATCAACGACGGAATAAATGCTGCAAAAAAAGTAACCAAAAAAGTAAAAAACAGCACAATCACATAAGTCATAAGCTCAATGGAAATAGGCAGAGAATCAAAGTAATATATTTTGCTGTCAAGATGTATGATTTTAAAGTATTTTTGGAGCAGAGAAAATAAAAGCGAAATCGAACCGCCAATAATTGAGCCCAAAAGAGCAATTTTGTATCCTATTGTTAAAAATACCATCACAATCTCTCGTGGTTTAAGTCCCAAAGTCGAAAGTATCCCAATATCTCTTGTCTTCTCCACAATATTAATCAACAAAAAGGTAGCAACATTGAAAACAGCGACAATTGTAATTAAGCTTAGCACAATGGGAATCGGTTCCTTTTGAAGTTCAATCCAAGCGAAAATCGACGAATGCAAATCGTAATAAGTAAAGCAATAAAAAGGATATCCCAGCACAGTTTCGATTTTTTTTACCACAGAATCAATTTTGTTCAAGTCTTTCAAATAAATTTCGATTGAATTGGCGCTGGATGTGGAATATTTGTTAATCCTTTTGATAAGTTCTTCATCGGCAAAGGCAAAAACATCATCGTATTTTGCCATTCCAGATTCGAAGAAGCCCGCCACAGGGAACTTAAAAAAGTTGGGGTGAAATTCATTACTTGCTTCGTTAAAGTCGATCTTCAAAATCACAACCGTGTCGCCAATCTTTGCCCCAATTCTTTTTGCAAGCATTTTGCCCAAAATAATTCCTTCGGAACTTATGCCATTATTCTTTTGGGAACCAATTACAATCTCTCTCAGGTTTTTAATCTTCATAGGATTCAAACTTTGCAACGAAATTCCTTCGACAAAGTTTTTATATCGGATTATAACTTCAGAAGAAACCGATGGATATGCCGAAGAAATCTCTGGAACAACTTTAATAAGATTGTTCACAATCGAATCGGCTTGCTCGAAAGGTTTCCTATCGAATGTAAAAACTTTAATATGCGAAGTAAAACGAACTGCATTCTCTTGAATTGCCGATTGGAAACCATCAAGAATGGAAATAGAAACAATCAAAGCAACCACGCCAAGAACAATGCTAATAATTGACGCCCACCACGCAAATTTTGCGAAGCCCTTTCGATTCGCTTTCGAGTAAAACTTCCGAACTATATATCTAATTGCTTCGAAATTCATTCTTTTTGTTTAAATGAAAAAGCAATTTTAACAAACAAAGCTATTCCATATCGGATGGCTTCTTCGTCGGGATTGTATTTCGACGAATGAAGTCCGTAGAATTCTCCTGTATGCATTTTGGGCTTGACACCAAGAAACCAAAACACCCCGGGAACTTTTTGCAAATAATACGAAAAGTCTTCTGCCCACATCTTAGGTTCAAATTTTAGAACATTCTCCTCGCCCAAGATTTCACGTGCTTGTTCACGAACAAATTCGGTCAGTCTAAAATCATTTACCAGTGGTGGATAGCCCCGAATTGGTTCAAATATAGCGTCAACTCCATAACAAGAAGCAATTTTCGATGAAAAAGCCTGTATTTTCTCAATTAATTTCTCGCGAGTCGACTGGTTAAAAGTACGCAAAGTTCCCGAAAGTTTAACTTCGTCGGGATAAACATTTGTGGCATATCCGCCGTGAAAAGAAGTAATTGCAAGAAGCACAGGTTCCAGCGGGTCTTTAAACTTTTGTGGCAAATCGTAAAGTGAATTAGCCACCGAAACAGCAGCTCGAATTGGGTCCGAGCCAAGATGGGGCTGTGCAGCGTGGGAACTTTTGCCTCGCAGTGTCCAGTATAGCTCATCAGCAGATGCCATAATCGTTCCCGGTGATATCGAAATAGCTCCAACTTGGGTAGCAGGGTCTGTGTGCTGACCAAAAATCGCAACAACATCGGGGTCGTTCAAAACTCCGTTTTCAATCATCGAAAGAGCACCGCCGGGCAGCTTCTCTTCCCCGGGCTGAAAGATGAATTTAACATTTACGGGCAACGATTCTTCAAATTTTTTTAGCAACTTGATTGTTCCAAGAAGAATAGATGTATGAATGTCGTGTCCACAAGCATGCATTACATTTGGATTTTGAGAAGAGAATGGAAGATTAGTTTCTTCTTGAATTGGCAAAGCATCAATATCAGCACGAAAGCAAATACATTGATTCGAATTCTGTTTGCCAATCACTCCTGTGACACCGGTCTCCGTTAATTTTTTATAACGAACTCCAAGCTTCTCGAGAAAGTCGCAAATCAAATTTGCTGTATTAAACTCTTTGAACGAAAGTTCAGGATTCCGATGAATCTCGCGACGTAAATGGACAATTTCTGCAAATATATTATCTACTTCCGAAAAAATCTGTTTTCTATTCATTACTTTACTTTTTATTAACTTGCTTAAATAAAATTGACAAGTTAAGATATTTTGGTGAATTTTTTGGAACGGGAAACAAGAAATCGAATACAAATATTACCGGAATACATTGCCAATCAGATTGCAGCGGGCGAAGTTGTCCAACGACCCGAATCGGTTGTCAAAGAACTTGTAGAAAATTCTTTGGATGCCGGGGCAACAACAATTGCAATAGTTATTCACAAAGGAGGCAAGCAGCTCATACATATTGTTGATGATGGATGTGGAATGAGCCGAGACGACCTTGAACTTTCAATTCGCCGCCACGCCACAAGTAAAATTTATACCGCCGAAGACCTTGAACAGATTTTAACATACGGATTCCGGGGCGAGGCTCTTGCTTCAATAGCCGCAGTCTCTAACCTCGAAATTCGTACTCGGCGAAGCGATGACGAAACCGGATGGAGATTAATCTCCGAACCAAACAAAGAGCCAATTGTTGAGCCATTTGCAACGGACAAAGGTACTCAGGTTTTCGTGCGAAATCTTTTCTACAATGTCCCTGCAAGAAGAAAATTTCTTAAATCAGACCTCACTGAATTTCGTTATATTTCCGACACTCTGGTTAAAATTGCCTTATGCCGTAACGATATTCGTTTCGTTTTTTACGATGAGGACTCTTTGATTTTCGATGTCCAACCTGCATCCACCCGAGAGCGAATCAAGGATTTGCTTGGCGATTTAATTTACGAATCGATAATCGAAGTTGATTTTTCTTACAACGACATTAGGGTTTGGGGTTTTGTCGGGCAACCCCACTTAGCCAAAACAACTCGTGGTGACCAATATCTATACTTGAACGGAAGGAATATTCGCAGCAAATCTCTAACATATGCTGTTTTTCTTGCATACGAACACCTGCTCGAAAAACAGGCAAATCCATTTTTCCTACTTCATATCGAACTCGACCCCAAACGCTACGATGTTAATGTTCACCCCCAAAAATACGAAGTCAAGTTCGATGACGAAAAATTCATCTTCAATGTTGTAAATATGGCTGTAAGCAATGCATTATCGCAACATAACTTAGCGCCTTCGGTAGTTCTTCGGCCAAATGTTGAACCTTTGGAGAAAATTCCCAGCACAACACCACCAGATAGCAGAAAATTTCAACTTGTGAACAAAATTACGGGAGAAGTTATTGAAAGAGAAAGCAAAGCATTTCCCCAAGACTTCCCAAAAGAATTTAGACCTAAATTCAAATACTCAGCTCCAATCAATCATAAATTAGTGGAAAATCTCGAGAAAATTTATCCACCTTTGGCTGAAACAACTACAAAACAAATTGAAACCGAAAAAAAATGGAAGTCTATTCATCAAGTCCATAACAAGTTTATCATTCTCGAAAAGCCCGAGGGAATTGCAATCATCGACCAGCACGCTGCACACGAAAGAATACTTTTTGAGAAATTCAAAAGAGCTTTTAAGCAAAACGAGCAAATTTCTCAACCTCTGCTTTTCCCAATCCCAGTTCAACTCGACCCAGTTGAGTTTTCGGCATTAAAAGAAATCCAAAAAGATTTAGAAAAAATTGGGTTCCGTTTCGAACTTTTCACAAATGGTTCAGCAAATTTACTTGCCGTGCCATACGATATTACCAATCGAGACGAAGTTGGAATTTTCAAAGAGCTTATCGCATCGTTTATCAATAAGGATACATTAGGAACATCAAATGCCCAAGAATATCTTATTGCCACATTAAGTTGCAAAGCAGCAATCAAGACGGGGCAGAGCTTGTCTATGGAAGAAATGGAATCCCTTGTTGCCCAACTTTATGAATGCGAAATACCCTATTCCTGCCCTCATGGCAGGCCTGTAATCATCGAATTAAGCCTTGACGAGCTCGATAAAATTTTCTGTAGAATTCTTTGAAATTCAACCCAACTTGGAGCTATTTTGTCAGTTGCCAATCAATCGGACGACAGCAAACTCCAGTACCTCCAGCAAACGGGTTAATCCAACCACAACCTCCGGGATGACTATCGCCAAAGCAAAAACAAGCAACAATATTTGTACAAGAAAGAATACAAAAACATACAATGCAAGGTGATGCACAATCGCAAACCACAACCCAATCTTCTTTTTCGGGTCCTTTTGCAACAACATCAACACCCTTTTTACCACCGCGAGGTGTCTCGTAGATAAAATGCTTCGCTTTGTATTTCCCTTTTTTATCCTTGGTTTTTTCCCTTAGCAAAGCAACTAACATAGCATTTGTGTTCAAGTCGGAACTCAAACGGTCGAATTTTGTGAAGTCCCGAGCTTGCCACGCGGTTTTCATCTGCTGAATTTGCTCGTTAAACTTGTGGTCAGTAAAATCATTGAGCATATCGAGCAAGATAAACAAGGAATCTGTCCGCATGCGAATAATCTCTGGCTCAGTCTTTGGCTCCTTTTTGATTTGGTTTGTTGTTGTTTGCGAAAACGAAACAGACGAAGATAGAGAAAAGAATAAAAACGGCAAGGCAAAAGCTTTTCATTTTTCACCTCCCATTTTAACTCAGCTAAATTATAAAATTTTCAGGGAATTATATATTTCTTTTTTAAAAAATTTGCTTTTTAAAATTTTAACCACTATTTCATAATCACAAACTTGGAATAAGCCATTGCGTTCCAAAATAATATATGGCGAAACCATTTGCTTTAAAACTGCTAAGGAATCGGGTATCAAAGCATTTGCTGATAAGACTGGGAAACCTCCTCCTTCGAATGCAATCCCTAAAGACAATGAAAGCAATGCAGGAGTTAAGTCGAATTCGTGATTACCCAATGTCAAAGCATCGAACCCTAAAGATTTCATTATGTTCAATTCCACTACCCCAAATGTAGTGTTGAACATTAAATCGCCTATAAAGAAATCTCCCGAATGCAATACAATCGTGTTGGTATCCTGCATTTTGGTTTGCAAAATAACTGTAGCAGCACGGGCAATTCCGCCCAAACTCCCCACCAAATTTTCATTGCGCTCGCCCCCATTAGTCAAGCACGAATGAGTATCACCAACAGACAAGATGGTGATATTCCTCACTTCTGCATTGGCAGTGAAAAAGAAAACAAAAAGGGATGAGACTAAAAAAATAAACCTTTTCATTTGAACCTCAAAATTTTACGCAAAAAACAAAAAAATGTGTATTTAATAGCAAATTTTTATAACTTTTTAGTTTTAATTAAGATTTTTTGAAAATGAATTAACCTTTCTTTCCTTCGTTTTGTTCTTTCAGAACACTTATAAAAATTGATTTCGAGCGGTGAATCAATTGGCGGGTCAACTTGTCTATTTTTCCAAATTCATTAGGAGCAAAAATGTTCCTGTATTCATCGAGAAGTTCCAAACGGATTTTTTCAAATTTTTCGGCATAAGGTCCAAGAATGTCATCTTCCGAACTTTCCTGCCAAGATAGAAAAAGCGCAACCTCTTGTTCGATTATCTTCTCGCACAATGGTAAATCTTCGAGTTTCGATTTATTTTGCTTCTCCAGATAATCTCGAATTTGCTCAATATCGTAATAAACAATTTCTGATGGGATTCCATCGGATTCTATGTCGCGAGGAATAGCCAAGTCCACAATCAAGCGTGGATTCCCTGCTCGCTCAAAAGAATTCCGAATGACATCAGCAGTGATAATGTAATTCGGTGCAGACGTAGAAGAGAAGACAATGGAAACTTTTGGCAGAATGTTCGCAATTTCGGCAAGAGGAATCGCAACACCACCATACTCATCTGCAAGAGCTTGGGCTTTGTGCAATGTTCGATTTGCAAAAATGAAGTTCGAAAAGTTCTCCTTCTTCAATTCGTTGGCTAAAATTGTTGTGTTCTCGTTGACCCCAACCACAAGCAAGGAAGTTTCGGGCATAAGATTTTGCAAAACTATTTCAGTCGCAACGCCTGAAACCGAAAGTTTTCCTTTGCCAATGGAGGTAGAATTCCGAATGGTTTTCCCGCATCGGAAAGCAGAGTGGAAAAGTTTATGAAGAATTTTGTTGACTGTTTTTGCCTGGCAGGCAATACTGTATGCTTCCTTCACCTGCCCTTGTATCTGATATTCACCCAAAACCAAAGAATCCAGCCCCGAAATCACCCGAAATAGATGTGCGATGGCTTTGCGTCCTGAATAATGATAAAACAATTTTCCTTTGCCTTTTGGATTTTTTTCAAGAAACTCTTGGTAGAAATTTAAAACAAAGTCCTTCGGTTTAATCGACTTATGGTGAGTGAAATATATCTCATTTCGGTTGCAGGTCGATAAAAAAACCACACCTTCGATGCCAACTTGGGATGCAAAAAGTTGAAGAAATTTGTCGGAATGCTTTCGGGGAAGTTGAAACTCCTCCAAATCCTTTACCGAAGCCGATTTATAACTCAGACCAACAACCGAAATCACAATATCTCCGTTCATCACAAAATCCTGTTAATCAAAAAGCAAGTTAAAACATAAAAAAATCTTTAAAAAGAAGAATTTAACATTTGTAATCCACCACCCAGATAGGAGACATCTTCCCAACCATTTTGTTTCAAATAAATTGCGACTTCGAGAGCTCGAGGTCCTTTCTGGCAAACACACAAAATCTTTTTGTCTCGTGGCATTTTACTCATTTCCTTCCAAAAGTAGTCATAATCAACATTTATGCTTTCAAATTCAAAAGGCATTTGGGCAATCTCTTCTTTCTTACGCAAATCAACACAAAAATACTCAGCTTTGCTAATTTTCAAGGGACTTACACATTCAATGCCGAACATTTCCTGATTCTGAATAATCCCACCAAGATAATTCAAAGGATTGAGCGGAGAAGAATGTGGCGGTGTGTATGAATGTTCAAAATCAAGCAAATCGAGATAAGTGCTAACGTCCTTCAATAAAACCGAAAAAGAATCAATATAGCGGGAAACTTCCCCTTTCCCACACAATTGCAAGCCCAATAGACGCATGTTCTCCCGTTGGTAAAGTACTTTTGCAAACAGAACTTGGTTCTCTGGATAATAATGGGGACGGTCGTAAAAAGTTGCCAAAGCAAAGGCTGGCTCAATGCCATATCTTTTTACACAGGCAGTGTTTAAACCAACACTCGAAAAGATTACATCAAAAATTTTCAAAGAAATTGAGCCAACCGCACCATTGAACACATCGTTTAAACCAGCAATGTTGTTGGCAATGACTCTCCCTTGCCGATTCGCCAATGACCCAAGAGCAAAGACTTCGGGTTGACCGCTAACAAGGTTCAAAGTCTCGATGCAATCGCCTGCGGCGTAAATGTTCGGGAAATTCGTTTGTAGACGAGAATTGACAACAATTCCTCCCCTTTCTCCAATCTGAATGTTAGCATTCCGAGCAAGTTCAACTTCTGGTTCAATTCCAGTAACGAAAAAGACAAAATCCGTCTCCAAAGCATTCTCATTGAAGTGCACAAAGCATTTCTGCTCCCTTTCTTCGATTTTCTGAACATTCGCCCCAGTGTAAATTTTGATTCCATTCTCCTCCATAACTTTTTCTAAAAGATAGGATATCTCGGGGTCGAAACAGCGTGGCACCAGATGGTTTTCCTTTTCCAAAACTACCACATCGATACCCCAAAGGGACGACAACGCTTCGGCAAGTTCGCAACCAATGAAACCACCGCCAATAATAATTGCATCCGAAATTTTACCCTGTTCTGCAAATTTTCGCAATTTTAATGCATCCAAAGGAGAATGGAACAAGGAGATTCTTTCGGAGCGAGGAAACGAAAACTTCGGTAACGCTGGCTTTGAACCAGTTGCAATGACAAGATAATCGTAATCCAAAACCTTTCGGTTTCCCGACTTGTCTTGAACCTCGATTTTGTTTTGTTCAGGGATTATTCTGGTGCAAATTGTTTCGGTTAACACATTAACCTTTTTGGCTTCTAAAAAGTATTCAGGAGACCTTACCGTGCCCCAAGCAGTGGACATAATTTGATTAAAATCGTCGACATCGCCCCGAACGAAAAAGGGCATACCACAAGCACCAAACGAAACAAAAGAAAGTCGCTCGACAATAGTAATCTCTACGGTAGGGTCAAGTCTTCGCAATCGGGTAGCGGTTTTGCATCCACCCGCCATACCACCAATAATGACAACCTTTTTCATTTTTCCATTTCAATAAAAAAACAAAATATTGAAAATACTAAGTTCGATGTTAAAAACGATTTAATTTTTGTAACCAAGTAACTGAAATTTGGGACTGAATTGAATTGTTTCACTTAGAAATAAACTTGAATGGCGGATGGCGAACGAAAAGCCATCAGTTGTTTGTTTCTTAATCCTCTTACGATGGTTTACAACCACTTGTTCAAATAGCACGAGGGTTTAAAAGAAATATGTAAACAAGGGGCTTATGCTCCTTGCAGAGCAAAAGACAGCGGTTGTTTGCTAAAAATCGGATGAAATTGAAATTAGAGTTTGACAAATTTCAAAATTTTGGAACCTACTTGCACGAAGTAAATCCCGCTTGGCAAATCAGAAATGTCAATCGAAAGTTGGCGGGCGCTTGTATTTTGCAAATCAAAAGCCGAAACATTTTCGCGAAACAAATTCTTGATGGCAATCCGACGGGTATGCTCATTCTCGGGCAAAGTTACTTATATCAAATCCTTTGCAGGATTTGGCTCAATCAGGTTTTCATCCATTGGAACGGTTGGTTCATCGACTTTGGTAAAACCAAGTCGCAACAAAGCCAAAACACCTTCGATTTAAATTGTTTAACAAAACTTGTTAATTACATATTTTTTTAAGAGAAATTGAGAATTTGGTTTAGAAATAATCGAAAATGCTGTTTAATAAAAATTTTCAAAGAGCTTACATTTGTGTAAATAACGGACTCTTTTGGTGGTGCCCTTGTTTTTTTTGTTTCAAAACTACTTAAGTATTTAAGTTTTCTACACATTTTTATTAAGAATTAACAATATCTTCCTAACCATTTTCCACCTCCTTATCTTAACAAAATCAACTTATGAACTTTGGTCTTTTGGTTGCTTCGGACGACCAGAAAATACATTCCCGAAGGGAAATACTTCGCCTCGACACAATATTTTTTATCAATTTCTGAAAGCCGAATTTCCCTCTGGAAAAGTAATTCGCCAAGAGAATTAAACAAAAGCAAAGTGGCTTCTTTAAAATCATCATCAAAAGTAATCCAAAATTCATCGGGAAAAGGTTGAGCAATCATTTCATTTTCCTTTAAACTCTCCTCGCCCGATACAGCGCTTGGAAACAAATATCCCCCATCTGTTGTCTTGATTAATGTGTAAGAACCAGTAATCCAAGCAGTCAATGAATCCACTATACAAATAGAAGTGCAATAATCTTTAACCGGAGAATATTGTCTTAACCAGGTCTTGCCCCCATCATCCGTTCTTAATATCAGACCATAATATTCATTTCCCCATTTCCGTTCACCAACAATATAACCAACATTAGAATTCAAAAATCTTATATCCCAAAGTGTTAGTGCTTCATTTAAACTTAGGTTATCGAGTACCCAATTTTCACCACCGTCGGTTGTTTTCAGTACAAGCCCTTTGGTTCCAACCGCCCATCCATTTATTGAATCAATGAAAAAAAACCGCTTTTGGAGTCCCACTTAAATTCGAATTCACGAAATTTGCCCAACTCAATCCACCATCGGTTGTTTTCTTAATTAATAAATTTCCCCCCAACCTTCCAACAACCCAACCAAGATTTCGATTTACAAAAAAGACATCCCGATAACTTTCTCTCAAAGAATCTGGGATAGAAAAATCAGGTTTTACCAAGTGGATAAAAGTTTCCCCACCATCAGTAGTCTTGTCAATGTAACCATCTAGGTACGCAATCCATCCGTATAAAGAATCTACAAAGGAAAGTTTACCAAGCATACCTGCGCCATAACCACATTGTGAAGACGACCAAGTTTTACCTGAATCAGTAGTCCTCCATAGCAAACCCAAGCCCCAATCTAACAACCAACCATATCTTTTATTATAGAAATAAATATCCGAAAATAAGGGAATGCCTTCGGTGTATTTCCAAACCTTCAATGAAGTATCCCAAGTTTCTCCGCCATTAGTTGAAAAAAATATGATGGTGTTGGTATTGAAACCGCTTTTCCAACACCCAAGCCATCCATTGTTTTTATCGACAAACCACACCTGAGGGTTTTGGCATTTAAAATTCAAATCGAACCATACGCTTTTTAATTGGGAGGTTGAAACAATAAGAAAAATTGCCGTATAATACAAAAAAATTCTTTTCATTCTACACCCTCCAGTTTAATAGATTTAATAATATCTTTCATTCCTTTCCTCAATCTATTCATTTGCAAGTTGTTACAAGAAAAAACAAGTAAAAAATTAAATTTGTATCAAATGTTTTGCTAAAAGAAATAAGAAATTCTTTCTTTTCAGCCTTCTTCAAATTGTTTAACTTGTTTCCTTGAAAGCCTTTCCCTGCTTTCATACGGCTTTTTAAATTTTTTCATTTTCCCACCGTATTAAAACACATAAACTTGAAAAAAGTCTCAAAAATTTTTGAATTGCCTCCAAACGATTTATTAATCATATATTCAGATAAGCTTAAAAATTCTTTTACAATTTTTAATTATTTTTGAAATTTACTTTTTGGCAATATAAAAAGGTGAGTTTATGAAATATTTACATCTGTTTGTGCTATTTTTTGCATTTATTTGCGTTAATTCTGCAAAATCGCAATTGACCTATCCGACGCCTTTCGACTTATCCACAGGCAACTATGCATTCACCGAGTGGAGTTCAACCAATCCCGCTGGCACTTACCCAACTTCGATGATTTACCACCGCTCCAGCACCCAAGACCCTCTGCTCTCCACGGAAATGACAACCAACTACACCTCGGCTTACAACTTAACTTCGGGCAGTAGAATTAACGGCTTGGGTGCTGATGGCGTTTCCTTCGTCAATACCAGTACCAATGGTAATCTTGGTGCCGCGGTTTTGGCTCTTAACACAATCAATCGGACAAATATACAAGTAACTTGGACCGGTGGATTTGTGAAAATAGCAGGCACAACTTCGCGAGAGTACAGAATCATTTTGCAGTACAAAATCGGTGATAGCGGAAATTTCCAAAATGTAACAGACCAAAACGGCAACCCCGTTGAATATGTTTACAATGAATACGTCAACCATCCAAATCCTACTATATTGCCGCCGAACTCGAGAACCTTTACTGTTACTTTGCCGCCGGAGGTCGAAGACCAACCTGTTGTGTATCTCCGCTGGAAGTATTACTTCCTTGGCTCGGGTAGTGGTAACCGCCCCGAGCTACGAATAGACGACATCTACGTTCAAAGCGAATCCTCCGTCGGCGGTGGTACCAAATTGTTGATTTCGAATATAACCCCTTCGACACCACTTACAAATGTTCCTTTCTCGCTGACGGTGTTTTCTGTCGATGACAACGATGTTCCCAAAAAAGTTTCCCAAGCTACTACCATTAGAATTTCGCTCATCAGTGGTTCGGGGACGCTTTTAGGTACTTTGACCAAAGCAATTCCATATAAATCTACCAATGTTATTTTCGATGACCTTACCTACAACATTGTTCAAACAATTAGAATCAAAGCCGAAGTTCTTTCTGGGGATGCTCTAAACCCAGCCGAGAAAGAAATAAGCTTTGTTCAAGGACCGGCGGGAATCGTCATCGAAAACCTTTACGGCAAAGGGCACGTTGGCTCCGTTCACCCAACATTTAACATTCGTGCTGTAAATACCGTTGGCTCAACAAATACCAACTACCACAACTACCCTGTTCAAATTAACTTCCAAGGTCCACAGAATTTTACATCAACGAAAACTTTCACAAATGGCGTTGCAACAATTTCGGGAGTAATTTTCCCTGCCTCGGGAATTTACACAACTTCGGCAAGCTCGCCGGGTTTTCCATCGTCGAACACCGTGCAAGTCGATGTCAAACCTGCGCCTACCTTTACAGAAATAATGGTTCCGAAATATATCAAAGGGGTTGGGAACTTTGGTACTCGAATTCCATCATTTGCACTTGTTAAACTTGAAAATCTTCATCCAAATACCACATACCGCTACTTCACCGGCGGACGCAACGTGGGTTATACAGGCGACGTTTCGGCCGACAACGGGGCTGGAAATAATATTCACTACAACCATCTCACCAATACTTACTTATACAACTCAATCAGAGATTTAGCACAACAGAACGGCTATTCCTCATTTCAATCGAATAGCGACGGAACACAATACGTTTGGCTTTCGCTGGTCCCAACTACTAATACTTCTTTCAACGAGGGCAGAAATGTTTATTGGATACTCGTTCTTGGAACAGAGCGCGGAAGCTTGATAAAAAGATATCAAACAACAAATACAAGCCTTGCCGCCGATTTTGGTAATCCCCCAACAAAAGTCACAGGGATTTACGACGAATACAGCTGGTTGCCCCCAAAATCCTTTGTTTGCCTCTACGACGACACGAACGCAACAAATCCTATTACAATAGCAATTGTTCAGAACGAGGGGGCTGTTTTGCAAGACGGAATTGACCCAAATGGCAATCCTTATCCACCGCAAGGACCCGAGTTCTACAACAATCTCGATGGTGTCGATGGTGCTTGGACAACCATTATTCCCAATAACCTCTCCGGTGGAATCAAAAAACTCCAAGTTTATAATCGTGATGGAAGCATTTACCGGACAATCTTCGACCTCGACGGAGTTTGGGCTGGAACTCAAACAGCAAATATCTATGGGGGGATGGATTCACCTATTGAATTTAAAACACCAAACTTAAAGATAACAACTCCGGCGGTAGGCGCAACCGATGACATTTGCAACAATGGTTCATACAAAATCAGATGGATTTCCCGTGGCGTCGATAAAATCGACATTGAAGTTTCCCAAGACCGTGGCAATTCATATTTCAACATCTTCGAGGGAATTCCAGCAAGCAAAGGCGAAATCGATTGGAACATTCCTCGCGGATTTTTCGCCGATACTACAAATCGCATTAGAATCGTCGACCGTGAACATTCTGTTCAACTTCAACCTCAACGTCAATATCTCGCTTCCGAAAGTGGTGATTTCTACATTTACGACAAACCAATTGTTACATATTATACACCTTCGGCAATTGCCTGCAAGGGCGATGATGTTATTCTCGACGCTTTGGCAACCGGGTCCAAGATTGGATACCAGTGGTATAAGGATGGCAAGAAAATCGAAGGAGCCACTTCTCAAAGGTTGATTCTAAACAATGTAAATTACACCACCTCGGGTGTCTACCGCTGCGAGGCAACCGGTGCAAGTGTGTGTGAAAGCGACTTCACAAACTCAATCCTTGTGTACGTTTTAACTTCGACAAGCATTTCAAAGGAACCGAAAGATTACTATGGATATATGTATTCAACTGCAACGTTTAATTTTGATGCCCATCTAAACGGGGCTCCTCCCGAATACAATGTTTCAATCCAATGGTATAAAAATGGTGTTCCCTTGCGCGACGATTGGAAATACTCAGGCACTCGCTCGAACTATTTCACGGTCAAGAACGTAACTTACGACGATACCAGCGACTACTTCTTCGCTGTCGTTAACGGCAAATGTGGTATGGATACAACAGCCCGAGTCAAAATACACATCGTGCCATTTATTTTAATAAAACCCGATACAATGTACATTTGCGACAATGACCGCTACCTACAAATTCCAATCGAAATTCCCTCGGTCGTAAAGCCCTTCAAATATATAATAGACATTTACCGAGATGGCACATTTATTGGAACCTATCCACCATCCATTGTCGGCAACGTTATTACCTTGCCGAATGTATCACTGTTGCCGGGCGATTACTGGGGATTTGTTCGCATTCCTGAACTTGGCATTTCGTTGAAAACAAACATACTCAAAGTCATTAAAATTTCTGACCCACCGAAAATTACAAAAGATTTGCCCGCTTCAATCAACTTGAAAGTTGGCGACGATTTAGATTTATCAATCGAAGCAGAAGGCTTAAACCTCCATTATCAATGGTATAAAGATAGCAATCCATTGTCTGGCGCCATCGAGCCAAAACTCTTTATCTCGAATGTTACAACCGAAGACGCTGGCAACTACTATTGCAAAGTTTGGAACTGCGACACTGTTTCGTCTACAATCACTAATGTTTCGATTACATTGTTTGCAATTTCAGGCGTGATTGAAGAAACAACTTACTCTGCAAATGTGTTCCCAAATCCAACATCGGGAAGTGCATCGCTTCTGTTAGAACCCAAAAATCCTTTGGAATTTAGAGTCGAGCTCGTCAACTCAATGGGTGTTAAAATTGCCGATTTAGCAGGCAGAAATGTTTTTGAAAAAGCTGGTAAAATCGAGATACCATTTGCAGAATATAAATTGCCTGCTGGAACATATTTCGTTCGAATCGTAGCGAACAACAAAGAAAAAGTAATACCAATCACCTACATTCCATAAGTTTTTGTAAGCTTGTCCGACAACTCGCCTGTCTTCGGACGAGCCTTTGCAAAGCAAAACAACAAGGGACTTACACTTCGGTGCAAGTCCCTTGTTTCGTTAATGGCTTAATCCTGAATTCTGTGTTAAATTTGTAATTTTTAAAATATGTTCAGAAGCTTTTGAAATGAATTATTGTTATTTAATCAACCTTGACGGATTCGGTGGATTGGAAATACAAACAATATTAAGAGCAAAAGACGCCCTGGAAAAATCGAACAAAGCCGTTGTTGTAGCAATCGAAGGAACTCGCGTTTGGAAATATGCTTCCGAACTTGGATTAAATCTTAGAAGCTTACCATTTAAAGACACAAAATTTTTCTTTCGAAATTCTTTCCAACTTGCTCGAATTTTCGACGATGAGAAAACAGAAATTTGCATTGTTCCAAAGTCGAATCTTCTTGGTTTGGCAAATTGGGGTCGCAAATTTTCGAAAGCAAAACCAAAAATTATTTTCTACCAACAAATGCAATCGGGAATCATCAAAAAAGACCCTTATCACAATTGGATTTACAAAAACATCGATGGTGCTATCGTTTTGACCGAAAGAATGAAAACAATGCTGACAGAAACAACNAATATAAACCCATCGAAGGTTTTCGCTGTCCCCTACGGTGTGAAATGGCAAAACTATTTTAATCAAAAGGCAAAAAAATTGGAAAATCGAAGAAAATACGATTTGCCAGAGAATTCATTTATCATTGGTTGTATTGGTCGAATTGAACCAAAGAAAGGGCAGGACACACTTTTGGAAGCATTTTCTTTGGCAAATCTCCCAGATTCGATAGTGGTATTCGCAGGCTCTGTCGACGACCAGAAGTTTTTTAAAAAAATTCAGAATTTCGTGTCCGAACGCAACTTGACTGACAAGGTAAAATTTTTTCAATTCACTTTCGATGTCCCTCAACTTATGAGCACGTTCGATTGCTTTGTGGTGCCATCACACTCCGAAACTTTTGGTCTTGTTATTCTCGAAGCAATGGCAACGGAATTGCCCGTCATAGCTACAAATTCAGGAGGTATCCCCGAAATTATCGATAACAATAAGGACGGTATCCTTTTCGAGCCAAAAAATTCAAATGACTTGGCGAATTGTTTAAAGAAAGTTTTCCACGACTCGAAGTTTGCCGAGGAAATTTCAAAGAATGCATTGGAAAAGGTTAAAATCAAATTTGATTATGAAAAAAACGTTAATTATTTTTTCGAAGTTTGTGAAATGATTGGAAATAGTTCTAAATGAAATCGAAGTTGATATTGCTGATTACTCTATTTCTGGGTGTGAACTTATTTGCAAAAGAAAGACTGCCCGAGGTTATCAATGATTACCAACCCGCCATCTTTCCAATCATTTCGATGGACGGAACCGAGCTCTACTTCGATAGAAAATGGCATCCCGAAAACACTGGTGGAATCTATGATGATGATGATATATGGGTAGCCAAAAAGTTAGATTCTATTGAGTGGAGCAAACCAAGTCGAGTTCCGGGACCTATAAATTCCCCCGAAAGCAACATCTTGCTCTACCTTTTCCCCGACGGCAACAAAGCACTTGTTTGTGGAAAATATGGAAACACTGCGAGCAGTGCCGACAGCTTGACTTTCGAAATTTCACGAAGATTCGATACAGGATGGACAAAACCAATGCCTATGCAAATTAAAAATTTTTACAACAAAAGCAAAAACTATTCAGCCACGATTTCTGCCGACTCAAGAGTTCTTATCCTTAGCCTCGAAAGAGAAGATTCTTTCGGTGGTTTGGACTTATACATCTCGTTTTGGAACGACTCGACCAAAATTTATACCGAGCCAAAAAATCTTGGACCTATCTTAAACACAAATGGAACAGAACTGGCAGCATATCTTGCGCTCGACAATAGAACACTATATTTTGCAAGTTCTGGGCATAACAGCAAAGGCAAACTCGACTTGTTCTTATCTCGTCGGGAAGATGATTCTTGGCTTAAATGGTCGAAACCAATTCCTTTGGATTCTGGTATTAACTCTCAATGGGACGAAAGCTCAATTTCTTTAAACATCTGGGCAGATACTGCTTATTTTACAAGCGGAGATACAATTTCCGACCGAACCGGAATTTATCGTGTTCCCTTGCCAAAAGATTACCAACCTTTGCCTTTCCTAATTGTTCAAGGTACAATTTTCTCTACATCGGGCAGCCGAAAAATTAGAATTGAACAACCCGTTGTGTTCAAAATCGACAATTTCGATACCGATGAAGTTTTTTACGACACCGTTTACAATGGAAAATTCCGCTTTGCTGTGCCATATAATACCCAATACAACTTCTTTGTCTTTGCCAAGGGACACGAAGATTTTTCCTTCACTGCAACTTCTCGGAAAGATGACGATGTCAGAGTCATCAATTACGATATAAATCTGGTTCCAAAGCAAACAAATCAACAACAATTTGCGTCTGTTTCTTCGGATGAAAATAAAACAAAAGAGGCAAAAAGGCAAACACAAAAATTGTTGGGTAAAGTATTTTTCGAAACCAACATCGACACACTCGATCCTTCTGCAATACAAACAATATCAATGCTAAAACCCAAGTTGAAAGAATTTAAGTTTAAAAGCATTTTAATTGTTGGGCATACCGACGAAGTTGGAACAGAAGAATACAATTTATCTCTTTCGAAAAGAAGAGCAACCAACACTGCAAAGTGGATTTCTAGGCTCTGGAAAATCCCCCAACACAAAATTAAAACTATTGGCAAAGGCAAATCGGAACCCATATCTTCGGAACATTCCCAAAATCGTCGTGCAGAAATTTATCTAATTACAAATGAGTAAAGTTTTTCTCCCTTTAATCGAAATAATCTTTCTTCTCTCTCTCATTGTCTTATTCGACAGCAATGCACAAACTCCCAAGCAATACACAATTAAACCCGAAGTAAAAATTTTTACCGACTCCAATCTCATTATAAAACAATTTAGCTTCGGTCAATTTCCTTTCGCTGGTGAATTGATAATTAAAAAGAAAAGTATCGAAAACGACTTTTGGGAAAGTGTTGATACATTGAAAAATGGTCAATTAACTTTCAGCGACACAACAATTAAAACCGAAGTGGAGGTACCCAATGAATATGGCTTTGAATTCTTCTCGGATTCATTGCAATCTTTCGGATATTATTTAATTGGAAACAAAAATAGTTTTGAATTAAACAATGGAAATGTTCTGATTCTTGTTGATTCTACTGTTTATCCTGCACTTAAAAATGAAATTTTTCAATTTGCTGATGATTTAATTGCCGATGGTTGGAGTCCTGAAATCAAGACGGTACCAAGATGTGAAACTTTTAACCCCATCGAAATCAGAAAAGTTAAAAGAGTCGTTAATAAGTACAAAACTCTCTGGAGAAAGAATTTTAAAGCCTTGATTTTAGTCGGTCGTGTTGCAGTCCCTTATACAGGGAACTACACATTCGACGGACACCCAGAGCACGTTGGCGCTTTTCCCAGCGACCTTGTGTACGTTTTGCCCGATTCTTTGCTTTCCGACGAGAATGAATACAATATTCAAGCGGTTCGGGAACAAAATAGGAATGTCCCTTTCGACGGAAAATTCGACCAGACCACAATTCCCCAATATATTAACATTGCGGTGGGAAGAATTGATTTCTCACAACTTCCAGACTTTCCGCAAAGCGAAATTGAATTGCTAAAAAATTACTTCCATAAGAATCATTCATTCCGAATGGGTGAATTCCCCATATCAAACAAATGTTTAATTGATGATGGCTTTGGAACCCAAAGTGATGAGATTTTTTCTGCGGACGCTTGGATGAATTTCCAAGCACTTTGCAGCACAATAATTGAAGGGAAATTGACAGACAACATCAAGGAAAATTATTATCGATTTTCCTACGCTTGTAATTCGGGTTCCTACACATCTTGTTGGTCTGCAATCAATTCCGAAGATTGTGCCAAATTCCCGATAAAAACAACCTTTTCTTTTCTGTTTGGTTCATACTTTTGGGATTGGGACACTGAACGGAATCTTCTTCGTTCGGTGTTGGCTTCGTCACCATATTCTTTGCTTGTAGCGTGGATTGGACGACCTTTCTGGCATTTTCATCATTTCGCTTTTGGGTATCCTTTCTCGCTTTCATTTATAAAAACTGCAAACAACAAAGATGTTTACAATTCAACAGGAAAATATGGAAAAAAGGGAATGCACTTGGAAGTTATTGGCGACCCAACTTTGAGAATCAACTACCCCAAACCAGCTTCTAATTTCATTTATAATTTCCTTAACGATACACTACTAATTTTGCAATGGGAACCCCCAGCTGACACATCTAATTTAACAGGATATTTAATTTCGAAAATGAACGAAAATGGTACAAATCGAATATTCCAAATATTGCCGAAAGATAGTTCAACCCTAATGATGCCATTTAGTTCCAAAGGAGCTTACCAATTTCAACTGCGAGCATTATATAAAAAAACCACCCAGTTTGGCAGTTATTTCGAAACAAGTTCCGCATTGATTTTGAAAATTGTCAAAAATTAGAAAATCAATATTTTCTAATAAGTTGTTAATTTGCATTTTTTGTATGTAAATAATACATAAAAGGATTAGTATGGGACTGGAAAAGAAAATTAAATACCTTTTTGGGGTAATTGCTTTCATTGCTACATTTATCGTCTATGCTCTCACTGTTCAACCTTCTGTTCCATTGTGGGATTGCGGTGAATTCACCGCCGCAACAACTTGGCAACAGGTGCCCCATCCTCCGGGTGCCCCTCTGTTTCTAATGATGGGAAAAGTCTTCCAAATTCTGCTCCCGTTCGGTCCGCCGGGGTGGAGCGTAAATATGGTCAGTGTTTTTGCAACTTCATTCTTCGTTCTGCTTTTATATTTAACAATAATAAAAGTAATCATAAATTTTCGTGGCAAGGAATTAAATTCTGTAAGCGAAATTCTGGGAGTTTATGGCAGTGCTCTGGTTGGTGCATTGGCTTTTGCCTATTGTGATACCGTTTGGTTCAACGGCGTGGAATCGGAAGTTTATGCAACATCTCAGCTTTTCACTTCCCTTGTTGTTTATTTAATGATGATTTGGAACGAAAAAGCCGATTTACCCGGAAACGAAAAGTATCTTCTTTTGATTTTCTACTTAATCGGACTTTCAATTGGAGTTCATCTCCTTGCCATTTTAACAATTTTCTCCCTATTTCTTTTGGTATATTTCAGAAAATACGAACTTAATGTTCGTTCTTTTATGATTATGGGAGTTCTTGCTATTGTTAGCTTCTTTATCATTTACAAAGTCATATTAATGTGGATACCGGGACTTTTGGCTGGCCACTCTCCTTTCAAAAACGAAGCCCGAGAGTATCCTATCGAAGACAATGCCATTATGGTTCTTATTGGCTTAATCCTAATTTTTGGTGGAGTTGCATACTTTATTTGGGCAACGAGAAAGAAAAAGCCTCTACACCAACTCGTTCTTGCTTCTTATCTCTTGATTTTCTTAGGATTTACAACATATTCCCACATTTTGATTCGTGCCAATGCAAATCCCCCAATGAACGAAAACGAACCTAAAAACTTCAAGAGGCTGGTTGCTTACCTTGGACGTGAACAATATGGCGAACAAGTCCTATGGCCCAGAAGAACAGATTACAACGATGAACTCAAAATGTACTATTATAATTTGAAGGACGAAAATGGAAATTATGTTTATGGGGAATGGAATCCGCCCGGAAGCAAAGAAGTAATGCGAAAGGATGGAACAATTATCAGCGTACCTTCGTGGGACAATGTAAATGTGGCTGGCGAGTTAGCATATATGTTGAAATATCAAATCGACCATATGTATTTGCGATACTTTTTCTGGAATTTTGTCGGGCGTGAAAGCGACGTGCAGGATGCACAAGAAGCTTGGTTTAGCGAAGGTGGTTCCAAAGTAATGAATTTCAAAAACGGATATGCCGATAAATTTCCTGTTCGATTTTTTGCACTCCCCTTAATTTTTGGACTTATCGGGCTTTATTATCATTTTAAAAGAGACCCCAAAATGGCTGTGGTGTTTTTGGCAATGTTCCTGTTGATGGGCGTCCTTGCCGCAATTGCCCAAAACCAACAAAATCCACAGCCCCGCGAACGCGATTATTTCTACACAGGTTCGTTTATGGTTTGGTGCTTGTGGATTGGAGTAGGAACTTATTTCTTTGTAGAATTTTTGAATCAAAAAACAAAATCAACACTTGCAACTGCTGGGGTCATTGTTGCTTCGCTGATTTTGGTTCCATTAAATATGCTTCGTGGTGGATGGGACATACACACACGAGCCCGCAACTACTTCCCCTTCGATTATGCTTATAACATACTTCAAAGCTTAGAGAAAGACGCTATTGTCTTTACTAATGGTGATAACGATACATTTCCTGTTTGGTTCCTTCAAGATGTTGCAGGTGTGCGACGCGATGTTAGAGTTGTAAATTTAAGCCTTGGCCAAACACTTTGGTACATCGACCAGTTGAAAAACAAGGAACCTTGGGGAGCAAAGAAAATTCCATTAAGTTTCACCGATGAACAACTCCACGCCAAAGAAGACGACCCAAAGGCTCTTACATACGAATTCGGCGAAGCAAAAAATATCCGAATCCCTGTTAAAAAAGAAATACTCGCCCAGTACACAAACGATACCTCTTTGATAAACAAAGGGTATATGGAGTTTACTTTTGTTGGTAAACAATACACCGAAAGAAATGGTAAACCTATTTATATTTTCTTTGTAAACAATAAGTTAATTCTCGATATTTTGCAACAAACGAAATTTGAGCGTCCCGTTTACTTTTCGACTACTTGTGGTTCGGATGTATTCTCGGGTTTAGGAAAGTTTCTGCGTTTGGAGGGAATGGCTTGGAGAATTTGTCCAGTTCCCCAAACTGCATTGAAGACAGGGCAAGCTGAACCAACAATTATGGACAAATGCTTGCTAAATATCGATAATTCAGACAATTTCCACAAAGAACCGCACTACGGATTTAAGCTCAGGTATCTTTCGGGGAATGGTCCCTATGTTTACTATGATGAAGTCCATCGCCGGATGATAAACAGTTACCGCCAGATTTATATGAATTATGCAGCATATCTTATTGATAAAGGGCAAAAGCAAAAGGCAGTAGCTGTATTGGATACACTAAACAAATATGTCTCTCCAAAACTATTCCAATTGTACTACGACGAAGAATACCAAATGTCCATTCTTTATAAAGATGCAGGCGACACAGCAAAAGCAAAATTATGGGCAAACGCTGCCATCAAAACTTGCAAAGAGATGATTAACGACCCACGTCTGCGAAGGCTTCGCTACGATGATATTCGCGAGGAAATCCGAGGAAGGAACGGACCATACAAAGTTGCCGCAGCAGCCTATGCTATCCTTGGCGACTATTCTTCCGCCAGAGATATGCTTCGAAAATTGTACGACCTTGTTTATACTGCTGTTCAAAGTGGTCAAACCGCAAACTGGGGCTTGGACGAAAATTCCATTCAAAACAACCTTTACGATATTTTAGGCAACGTGTTATATATTGATCAGCAAGAAGTTAGCGAACTAATCAAAGCAAACAAAAAACAAGAAGCCTCGAAATTAGTGGATAGCTTAATTGCCAATTATAGACAAGGGAATGACCAATTGATGAAATCCTTTGCTACAACAGCCGAAACAAGACTTCGTGCTTTGATTTCGGGAGAAAAGGAAATCGATACTCTGAATCAATAAATAATTGCATATTTACGCTAAAAATTAATTCTAACAAAGAACTCGAAAGCAAATTCGAAGGTTGTTCTTTTTGTTTTGCCTTAAAAAACTACAAAATTTTGTAAGTTTGAAATTTTATTAAAACTTGATTTTTTATGTCGGAGAAATATCCAAAATCATATAGTCCGAGAGAGGTCGAAAAGAAATGGTATTCAACTTGGCAGAAGAATAGGATATACGAGGCTTCGGCCTATTCCACCAAGCCGGGTTATAGTATTTTGATGCCACCACCAAATATTACTGGAATTCTGCACTTTGGCCACGTTTTGAACATTACCATTCAAGACGTGTATATTCGCTGGAAGCGAATGTTGGGCTACGAAGTGTGCTGGTTTCCCGGCACCGACCACGCTGGAATTGCAACTCAAACCCGGGTCGAAAAGGAACTGGCAAAAGAAGGTTTGACAAGATATGACCTTGGCAGAGAAAAATTCCTTGAAAGAGTTTGGAAGTGGAAAGAAGAATATGGCAATATCATTTTAAAGCAACTTCGTGAACTGGGAATCTCTTGTGATTGGAGCCGAACTCTTTTCACAATGGACGAATCGGCTTCGAACGCTGTCCGGGAAGTCTTCATTCGGCTTTTCGACGAAGGCTTAATTTATCGTGGTAAAAGAATTATCAATTGGTCTCCGCTTTCTCGCACTGCTCTTTCCGACGAAGAGGTTGAATTCCGTGAAGTCAAAGAACACCTTTACATTCTAAAATACTACTTCGAGAATTCCACTGAATATCTTTCCGTTGCAACAGTACGACCCGAAACCATATTCGGCGATGTAGCAGTTGCCGTCAATCCAAACGATGAACGATACAAAAAGTATATAGGACAAAAAGTCATAGTGCCTTTGGCAAATCGTGCTCTCCCAGTGATTGCAGATGAATATGCCGACCCACATTTTGGAACTGGTTGTGTAAAAATCACTCCTGCCCACGACCCAAACGATTTCGAGGTTGGACTTCGCCATAATTTGCCCATCATAAATTCAATCAATCCCGACGGAACTCTAAATGAATTCGCATTGGAATTTAACGGATTAGAAAGATTTGAAGCCCGAAAACGAATTATTGAGAAGCTCAAAGAAAAAAATCTAATTGAAAAAATTGAAGATTATACACACAATGTCGGTTTTTCGCAGCGAGGCGGCGAACCCATAGAACCATATCTTTCGGATCAATGGTTTGTCCGAATGAAACCGCTCGCCGAAATTGCACTGAAACCAGTTCTGGAAGGAAAAATCCGATTTTTCCCCAAACACTGGGAAAAAACCTACCAACACTGGCTCGAAAATATTCGCGATTGGTGCATTTCCCGCCAACTTTGGTGGGGACACCGTATTCCTGTTTACTATTCCCCCGACGGAAACTACACCGCTGCCCGTAGCGAAGAGGAAGCCCGCAAAAAACTTTGCCTCGGTCCGGAAGTTGAACTTACCCAAGACCCCGATGTTCTCGACACTTGGTTTTCCTCTTGGCTCTGGCCTCTTACAACTATGGGTTGGCTTGCCGATGGCAAAACCGAAGAGACACCTGACTTGAAAAAATTCTTCCCGACCGACCTGTTGGTTACAGCCCCAGACATCATCTTTTTCTGGGTAGCCAGAATGATAATGGCTACGATGAAATTCAAAAACGAAATTCCCTTTCGCGATGTCTTCTTCACAAGCACAATCAGAGACGGTCTCGGTCGCAAATTAAGTAAGTCGCTTGGTAATTCTCCCGACCCCCTTGCAATAATCGAAAAATATGGTGCAGACGCTACTCGATTTACAATGACTTACCTTTCGCCCCTTGGACAGGACTTGCGAATGGACATCGACACAAAAACACAAGACATACCTTCGATGGAAATCGGTCGCAATTTTGCTAACAAAATTTGGAACGCTGGTAGATTCTTGCTTTTGAAACGCGATATGGTTTTCCTTCCCGATTGCTGTCCGCAAAACCAAAACAGAACACTTTCGCTCAATGAATTATCCATTGCCGACCGATGGATTCTTTCCCGACTTCACTCAACTATCTTAAAAGTCAATAAAAATTTAGAAAATTATAAGATAAATGAATACTCAAAAACACTTTACGACTTTGTTTGGCGAGACTTTTGCGATTGGTACATCGAAATCTTCAAGGTTCAGTTAAGCGACAAAAATGAAGTTTCCTTCAATCAAGCTTTAATGCAATTTGCTTTGAATATATTCGAAAACATTCTGAAACTTCTTCATCCAATTATGCCTTTTATTTCCGAAGAACTTTGGCATTTAATTAAAAATGAAAACGAAGACAAAAGCATAAGTCTTGAACAATTTCCCTATGCTGATGAGAACCTGATTGACACAAATCTTGAAGCAAGTTTCGAAATCATTCAACTGGTTGTCGAAGAAATTCGCCGAATGCGTGTCGAACTTGGAATCGAGCCGGGCAAAAAAATCGATTTAACTATTGTTACAAAGCAGCCCGAATTCATTGAAATGTTCGATACAATTAAAGAAGCCATTTCTTCTCTTGTTCGTGCAAATAGTATATCGCTTGCGAATGAATTTCAAAGCGGACAAAAGGCGATAACAAGCGTCGTCCGCGAAGTTGAAATTCATTTGCATTTGACACAAGAAATTGATATTGAAAAAGAAAAAGAACGAATACAAAAAGAAATCGAACGGGTAGCGAAAAATATCAGCGCAATCGAAGCTAAGCTAAACAATCCAAATTTCATTTCGAAGGCAAATCCGGAAGTTATCGAAAAAGAAAGAACGAAACTTTCGAGTATGAAAGAAACATTAGAAAAATTGGAAAATTTGCTGGCAAAATTTATTCAAATATGAGACAAATTTTAATCGAACCATCGCTATTAAGTGCAAACTTCGCTAACCTTGAAAGGGACATCAAACTTTGCGAAGAAGGTGGAGCCGACCTATTGCACCTCGACATTATGGATGGCTGTTTCGTTCCAAACATTACTTTCGGTCCTGTTGTTGTTCAATCCGTCAAAAAGGTTACACGCCTACCGCTTGTTTGCCATTTGATGATAATCAAGCCTGAACTTTACATCGAAGATTTTATTTCCGCTGGTGCGAACTACATTTCTATCCACTGCGAAAGCCAATTCCACATAAATAGAACCCTTCAACAAATCCGCAGTTATGGAATCAAAGCAGGATTAGCTTTGAACCCCGGAACACCATTGGAATTTGCCTACGAAAATGCTGAATTTTGCGACTTTATCCTTCTTATGTCCGTTAATCCCGGCTTTGGTGGGCAAAGCTTCATTCCATCCTTCCTGCGTCGCTGTGAACAATTGAAGGATTTCCTAACGAAAGAGGGACTTGAAAATGTACTCATCGAAGTCGACGGCGGAATAAAAGCCAGCAATGTTAGGGAAGTAGTCGCAGCCGGAGCCGATATGATTGTTTCGGGCTCAGGCATTTTCGACGGCGACATCATCCAAAATCTAAAAGAATTCAAAGAAAAAATTAAAAAGATATAATTTTTTCAAAAAAAATTTTTTTATTTAATTTTTTTTTATAATTTTGTTTTTGGTATAAATTTATAGGGAGATGTTATGCCAAAAAAAATTTTCTTAGTCCTGTTTATAGTGCTTTCAATATTCGCCATTACTAACTCATTGAATGCTCAATGGGTACAAATCAACAACGGCTTACCGAGCAATGTAGGAATTACTGCGCTTGCAACTTACGGAACTAATATTTTTGCAGGTACCCTCAACAATGGTGTTTTTCTATCTACCAATGGTGGTACAAGTTGGAGTCCAGTTAATAATGGCTTAGCGAATTTACAAGTTCAAACCCTTGCTGTAGCTGGGAACTATATTTATGCAGGAACTAACGGAAATGGTGTTTATCGTTCTTCCGATTTAGGTTCAAGTTGGCAGCTGGTAAATACTGGATTAACTAATTTAACGATAACTTATTTATATGTTTCCGGAAATTATATTTTCGCAGGTACATACGGAGGTGGTATATTTCGGTTGCCAATAAATGGCTTAACTTGGACTCAAGTAAACAATGGCTTGACGACCCAATACATTAATGCATTTGCATATAATGGACAATATTTGTTTGCAGGCGGTACCGGTCTTTTTGGAAGCACAAATAATGGCTCAAGTTGGACATCACTTGGAAATTTTAATAATATTTGGATTCATACTATCGCTGTTTTAGGCACAGACGTCTTTGTGGGGACAGAGAATCATGGGGTATATCGTTCAACTGATAATGGAAATACTTGGACACAAATCAATAATGGATTGCCTAACTGGATTGTACAAAGTCTTTATGTTGTTGGTACAAGTATTTTTGCCGGAACTAATGGTGGAGTATATTTATCTACAGATAATGGGGACAGTTGGAGTTACGCTGATTTAAATAAAATTGCTTTTAGTTTTGTAACATTGGGCGCTGATATTTATGCTGGGACGGGATTTCCAACTGGTGTTTACAAAAGGTCTCTTTCTCAAATGATGCAAGTTGTGAATGTTACAATTACATCTGACAACGCCTATGTATTTGGTTTCGGTGATATCAATGGAATAACAAACTATTATTATCCAGGGGTTTGTAATTATTTAGCTCACGAAATTTACTCGCCTAATACAGGAACAGAGACCTATACAATTGCTGGAAGCTTAAGTGGCAAATATATTTATATTGCCGCTTGGAGCGATGAATTGACATATCAAGGAACGATTGCACAATTCAGTGATGGAAACACCACAATACTGACAAGTCCAACATTACCTAACCCTTATGTGCATTGGGAGGTTTATGCTACAGGAATTAACTTAAATCCTCAGTCGAATGACCCCGAGCCTATAGCCCCAGCGTACATTCCTCGAAGAAATTCAAATTGTCCTACATTAAGTGAGATTAATACCCAAATAGCTATTGCAAATCAAAATGCTGGAAATCCTGCAAATACAAGCGTTGGGTGGGTAGGTACTACTCCTATCCCTGGTCGTGTTGGGGTATTGGCTTTCGGACCCAATAATGTTGCAAATAACTATGGTTTCCCTCCTCAAACTGTTTCTGGCATAAACCCAAACGCACAGTGGATGTGGTACAACCCAGACCCAACCCAAATCACTCAACCATTTGTGACCGACAATTTCCCGAATTTTCCCGCTTCACTCTCAAGGGAATACTATATTTTTCGTGTCGGTCCATTGGATTCATTATTTATTGATACTTGCATAGCTCCACCGCCATGTGACACAATTGGGGAAATTCGTTTGGATAGTGCTTGCTGCCAGTTCACAATCCCCATCATTTTAGCCCAAGGACCAGGCATTGGAGGTGTCACCAGCATCCAATGGTCACTTTCTGGCGGGACGATGGAGAGCATCTCGCCACTTACGGGATGCTCATATACACTTACGCAAACAAACCCCACAACTGGCACCATCACCTTCACGCAAGCGTGCACAGTTAGCCCATTGAATTTAGGAATGGAGGTGAACCCAACAACAGCGACGGGCGAAGTAACTCTTTACCTAATTATCAACCATAAAGGACAAGTATGTTACGATACAGTTAAATTGCGCTGCTCCCGTGCACCAATTACAAAATGCGACAGTTTAGCAGTTGCACCTTTCAGCTACGGCAACTTACAGCTTTCTGGACGCACATTTACAATCTTTAACCAAAAGCAACCTGCATCGCCAATCAAACGAGTAGAAATTAGCTTTAATCCGCCACCCTGTGTTTCCTCATCGGCTCCACAAGGTGATTGGAATGGTGGAGGCCTTGTAGTCGACGGTGGAAACCGAACTTGGGGTGTAGCAAACAGCGGTACACCCAAATATAGCCTGATTGATATGACTTGTGTGCCGCCCCCTTCATTGGCTCCGCAGGGCTACCGCGCAAACAACTTTGTGAAATTCAACCTTGGTGTGGACACAACTTGCGGTTGGACTGGGAATGTCATCCTCACCGTTATCCATTGCGATGGCGATACCTGCATTCTGACTTATAATAATTGGTGTGCAAAACCACCGAAACAGTGCCTGACCATAGATGTAGGCTCCGGCTTCAATCCAATTCCTGTGACTCTTAGACAAATCAGAGCAATCGAAGTTGCTATCGACACAAATTTGGTACCGGGAACTCAGGAATTACATGCTTGTACTGCATCCATTGTTCCAACAACTAATGGATGGGAAGTTCTTGGTGTGAGCATCGAGGATGAATTGACTAAGGAAGAAAGAGAATCAGGTAAGTATCTACCTTGGGAAGGAGAGGTTAAACTTACTAAAGCAGATGCAGCACGAACAGGACTCATTGAATTACAAGCTTGTGGAAGGCCAACGAAACCAATCAAAGGTCCTTGGCTCATAAGAGCATTCCTTGGGTCTCGTGAGCCAATGAGCGATACTCCAACGGTGAACATCACTTTCTATGATGCTAATGCAAACCCAATTGCACTTGGCGAAGCAAAGGCAAGCATACTTGTTTCCTCCGTCCCAGTCGATATTATCTCGCCTAATAACAATGGCGACGGAATTATCGGAATCGTGCCGAATCCTGCTACCGACAATGTCCGAATTGACTACATTTTGACCAACGGCGGTGATGTTGTTCTGGAAATCTGGGACAACCTTGGACAACTGCTTTTCGCAACGAACAAAACTCACGCGGAACGTGGCTTCCAAAGTGCATTAATATCAACAAGTGAGCTTCCGGCTGGGAGTTACTTTGTTCGATTACGAACAGCGAAAGGAATTTCGGTAGCACCGCTAAGGATAATCAGATAGTTTTATCCAAAACATTCTTTCGCTCGCGGGCAGGCAACAACCTGCCCGCTTCTTTTTTTTGTAATTTATTGATTTTAAGCAAGTTAATTCAACAATCCTTCGCAGGCAGAAATAAAAGTGGAAAGAAAACTTTACAGTCAAAATTCTTTTACACTTTCTATATTAAATTTTGCCCTCCTTTTTTAATTTTTTTCACTTTCTTATCTTTTCTCTCAAAGATTTAATTCAGTGTATTTCAATAAATTACTCCAACAATTAAATTTTTCAAAAACCCAAAGAAATTAATTTAAAATTAATTTTTTTTCATTAAAAAAAATTAATTGCATATTCCAAAACCATTTATTTTATTGCATTTTGTCATTTTTAAAACTTTTTAAAAAAGGGATTGTAATGGTTGTTAAACATTCGGAGGGCTTATGAAAATAAAAAAGAACCAAGTTAAAACACAATTTGTTTGCCTTTTGCTCTTCTCCTTGTTCTTTTCATTCTTTATCTCTCCCCAAGACACATTTGCAAAAACATCTAAAACAAAAAAGGTTAGCAAACACTATAAAAAAAGCAAAAAGCCCCGCCGAAGTTACAATCCCGAAAAAACAAAACAAGAAGCCCTCCAAATCTTAAACTCTTCGAATGCAAATTACCTTGTCCGCCTTGCAAATGGTGAAATCGATGAATCCGACTTGATTATAGATTCTCTTATTGTTGACCCCGGCGAAGACCCAATCGAATTGGAATACGAAGACGACAAACCCGTCGACCTCGACGTATTTCGAACAATGTACATTAGCTACCTCGAAAGTGGGGATTACGATGAAATTGGTGGTACGTTAAGCTCCGGAATTAGCAAGCGAAAAATTATGGAAGTAATTTTGAATTGGCTTGGAACCCCATACTATTTTGGTGGTACAACTAACCGGGGTATCGACTGTTCCGCATTTACTCGTCAAATCTTCTACTCTTCGGCAAAAGTTCTCCTTCCCCGCACTGCGCGAGAGCAATACCAAGTCGGAATTCCAGTCAAACGAGAAAAGCTTGGGTTTGGCGATTTAGTCTTTTTCCATACACGTCGTCATACCTATATTTCTCACGTAGGTATCTATTTGGGAGACAATTTGTTCGCACATTCCAGTTCACGATTTGGCGTTACCGTGTCTTCGCTCGAAAGCAAATACTACAGCTCTCGATTTATTGGTGCCCGCCGGTTAACACAACGAGACTTGGCAATCTTTGGGCGCGATTAATCTCAGTGTAATACATCGTACTAATTTAAGCAAAAGGAAAACAAAATCCTGTTACCTCTTTCCAGAGAAATGTTTGGTAAAATTGGTCGAGGTGGACAATCCATTTTTAGAATTATTGGAGGTTGAGGTTTATAAGTAATTTTGTCTTCAACCGTAAGTATTGAAAAAATCAATGAAATAATTATTGTTAAAATAATCTTTTTCATTCTCTAAAAATTGCTTCACTAACCAAAATTTCAGACGCTTTTTTCGATGGATATATTGTTGAAAGATACGATAGCAAAAGCGAAACAATTACTATTGCAATAACCACCGGAATTGAAATTTTCATTGGTAGCGCCGAAACAACATACTTTTGCGTATTTAGTTTAAGCCATTGGAACTTTATTTGTCCAAGTGTCAAAGCCAACCCCAAAATCAAGCCCGCAAAAGTACTCAACGAACCAACGATAATTCCTTGCAATCTAAAAATCCAAGAAATATCTTTCGGGGTTGAACCAATCGTAAGTAAAACTGCAATATCCGAGCGCTTTTCCAAAACTGTCATCACCAACGAAGCCAGTATATTGAATACGGCAATTGAAATAATCAGGGAGAGGACTAAAAACACACCGTAGCGCTCGAACTCCATTGCGTTCATTATATCCTTGTTCAAGTCGTACCAAGTAAGGATGTTGTAATCGGGAAATTTCATTCGCAAGCTTTTAGCCAGCTTGTCAATTTCTTTTACATCAGCAAGTCGAATATCTATTCCAGAAATATTTATAGAACTCTCGTTCCAAAAGTATTTTAACGATGAATATGGTAAAAAAACATAGTTATTGTCGTACTCAACATTATTAGTTTGGAATATCGAAGTAAGCATAATTTTTTTAGGAATTGGCAATTGAAAAATACGAGCCGACGCCTCGATATCCTTGATAGAGAAAAACGAAACCTGCTCACCGGGAATAAGTTTCATTGCGTCTGCAAGACCTGCACCAATATAGACACTCGAAAAAATTGGCGAGCTCAAATCATATTTTTTCTTTTCAATTGAAAAAATAATTTTGGAATTAATCGGATGACGATGGAACAGAGAGTCTTCGATACAATAAAATTGAACTACCCGATAATTGTTATTACGAAAAATTATCCCCCTAAAAGTCGAATATGGATAATAGGAAAGATTACTAATTTGGGAAAGATATTTTTTTATCTCCGAGTAATCTTGTGTTTGCTTTGAAGCAAAAATTCTTATATGCGGTTCGAAACCAATAATCTCGTTTTCTGCAAATTCTTGAAATCCATTAAAAAGCGAAGTAACAATTATCAAAGCAGAAACCCCAATGGTGATGCCAAGAGCCGACAACAGCGAAATAATCGAAATGAAATGGTATGAGCGTAAAGTAAAAATGTATCGCAGAGCAATTTTAAAAGTATATTTCATTAAATGCTAAATGCTTTTATTCTTTTTTGCATTGATTAATGCACGAATGTACTTATGGATTTCGACAATTATGATAATGCTAAATGTTGTGGAAAGAACAATAACCCAATCCGAAAAACTTAAAGGGGTTGTATCCATCACATAGTTCATAAATGGCACAGCTACGGCAAAAACTTGTAGAAGGAGAGCAAAAACCATAACACCAAAAAGAACTAAATTTTCCGATAAAGTGACTTTGTCTAATTTATCATTTTTCTTGTAGGGCAAATTAAAGAACAAGGAACGATTCAACGAGCGAGAATTTTGAACATTCCAGATTTGGAAAAGTGCAAGTGTACAGAACGCAATAGTCCTTGCTTTTTCAAGTGTTGCAGGGTCTGGCTCGAGGGTACATCCAAGATAATAGTAGAACAAGATTAGGGTTCCCGCAGCCATAACGATTGCCGAAAGTATTATCCTATAAATCATGGAACGCGAAATCAAGGGTTCATCTTTCCGCCGCGGTGGGAAAGCCATAACGTCGCCGTGCTCCTTTTCGAAAGCCAGCGGAAAAGTAGAAGTACCATCGGTTACCAAGTTCACCCACAACAATTGGGCAGGCAAAAGTGGAAGTGGAAAACCAATCAAAACCGAAGTAGCAATTGTTAGCAATCCTCCTGCACTGGTGGAAAGAATATAAAGAAGTATATGGCGGAGATTGTTTAGTATAATTCTCCCGCGCCGAACTGCTTGGACAATTGTGGCGAAATTATCATCAAGCAAAACCATATGAGCCGCTTCGCGTGCTACATCTGTACCACTTCCCATAGCAACACCGATGTCGGCTTGTTTTAGTGCAGGTGCATCGTTAACTCCATCTCCAGTCATTGCCACAATATTCCCGTTAAGTTGCAACTGCTTCACAATCCTAAATTTATGTTCAGGAACTACTCGAGCATATACATCAACTTTGGGAGCGACTTTGAAAAGTTCTTTGTCATCCATTTTGTCCATCTCAAATCCGGTAATCGCTACGGGTTCCTTGTCGGGTGGTACAATTCCAACTCTTTTTGCCACAGTTTGTGCAGTTTTAACAAAGTCGCCGGTTATCATCACCACTTTTATTCCTGCTTTATGGCATTCGGCAACAGCTCGAACAGCTTCGGGTCTTACAGCATCTTCGATACCAGCGAAACCCACAAAAATTATATCATTCAGGTCATCAAGAGTAATAAATTCTTTGCTGTTATCTATCGAAAAAGCAAGAGCAAGTATTCGCAAACCTTCGCTCGAAAGCTCTTCGATTCTTTTGTCGACTATCGCACGGTCCAAAGGTTTGGTCGAGCCGTCGGGCATAAGCTCTCGATTACATCTTCGCAGAACTTTTTCCGGCGCCCCTTTCACAAGGACATAAGTGGAATCGCCAATTTTAACACGAACCCCCATTAATTGATTTTCGGATTCAAAGGGAATATCAACGGAAACTGAATAGTTGCTCGCGTCAAAATCAAGTTTCTTTGCGGCAATCATCAAAGCACCTTCGGTGGGGTCGCCTGTTATACTCCATTGGTTTCCTCGAAGTTCAATTTTAGTTTCCGAACATAGTGCCGATATATATGTTGCAATTTTCAAAGATTCATTTGCTTGGTAATCAACCCGTTGGTTGGTCTCTTTGTCGAAAACCTCTCCTTCATTTTTATAACCTGAGCCTGTTACCAAATAAATCTTACCATTGAGAACATATTTCGTAACAACCATCTCGTTTTTGGTCAATGTCCCAGTTTTATCGGTGCAAATAATATTTGTGCTCCCAAGGGTTTCGACTGCAGCAAGCCTTTTAACAATAGCTTTGTGTTTTGCCATTTGCGAAAGACCAATCGAGAGAGTAATTGTTACAGCTACCGGTAAACCTTCGGGGATAGCAGATACAGCCAAACCAACCGAAGTCAAAAACATTAGAACCAATTCATTTCCGCGCAAATATCCAATAAGAAAAATCATAGCAATAACGATAAGTATAGCAAGGCTTAAACCTTTGCTAAACTTGGCAATCTGAACTTGCAAAGGCGATAGCGACTCTTCCGCTTCCGAAACTTTTTCGGCAATTTTCCCGAATTCCGTTTTTTCACCAACTGCTGTAACCACTGCCAATCCTCTTCCCTTTTGAACAATGCTCCCACTATAAACCATTGTAATTCGGTCACCAAGTGGGGCATTTTCGGGCACTCTGGCGTCGTGTTTCTTTTCGACCCCAAAAGATTCGCCCGTAAGCATAGATTCGTCGACAAGTAGATTGTTTGTGTCAACCAACCGTCCATCGGCAGGAACGCGGACTCCGCTTTCCAAGACAAGAATATCGCNGCAAACCACCTCGCTTGTTGGAATATTTTTGTGTACGCCATTGCGAATAACCCGAGCAGTGGGAGCTGCCATTTTGTTCAATGCCTTTAATGCGTCGGAGGCGCGTCGCTCCTGAATAAACCCGATGAGAGTATTTAAAATTACAACCGCGGCGATAACGAATGTGTCTTTAATGTCCGAAATAAGTGCATTAAGAACAGCTGCAATAATTAAGATAATGATTACTGGATTATTAAACTGTTCCAAAAGCAGAATCCAGTCGGGCTTGGGTTTCTTCCCGGGTAAACGATTTTCACCATATTTCTTTCGATTTTCCTCGACCTGCTCTTCTGTTAAGCCTTTCTGTGGGTCAACTTTAAAATGTTCCAAAACCTTTTCGCAAGTCTGTGAATGCCAAAGCATATCCATTTTAAATTTAAAAAACAAAAATAACAATAATTTTTTGAACAGGCAATTATGTTAGCTTTAAAAACAAATCCTTGCACAAAATCTTCCTTTTATGTATTTTGCAATGTCAACAATGATTATGGCAAAATGAAATTTAAGTTGCTCTTGGTTTGCTGGATTCTTTTTGTCCCAAAATTATTAGCAGGGAATTATTTATTTACCGAAGAAGTCATTCTCGACAGCCTCACCAATCCTTGGGAAATAAAGCAAATCGATGACGATTGGATTATTTTCACCCAGCGTAACGGTTTGGTCAACAAGTTCAATCTTAAAACTCGCGAACTCAAAACTATCTTGGATTTAAGGAGCGAAGTGGAACAAATTGGCGAGAGTGGCTTATTGGGAATGGAAATCTACCGCGAGAAACCAAATATCTTATATGTTTACTTGGTTTACACATACGACAAATATTTAGATATATCCAATTTCTCCGAAAAAGTTGTTCGCTTCGAGTTCCACGACGACACTTTAATCAACCCCAAAATTATTATCGACAGTATAAAAGCTATGGGTTGGCACAATGGTTCTCGCTTGCTCATCGGTTCAGACAAGAAACTTTACATCACTACCGGAGACGCTTACGACAAATACCTTCCCCAGAATATCAACTCCATAAACGGGAAACTGCTTCGCCTGAATTTAGATGGTTCATTCCCCGAGGATAATCCTTTCGGCAATGCCGTTTGGTCCTATGGTCATAGAAATGCCCAAGGGCTTGTTGAAGTCGATGGTAGGTTAATTATTTCTGAACACGGACCAGAAACCGACGATGAAATCAACATTATTCAAAAGGGCGGAAACTTCGGATGGCCCAATGTTGTTGGCTATTGCGACGACAACTACCCCGGCGAAAAAGAATTTTGCCAGAAGAACAACGTAATCGAGCCCGTAATTTCGCTGTATCCGTCTGGAACGCTTGCCCTTTGTGGATTGGAATACTACGGCGAATGCTCCGACACTTTGTGGAGTCGCACTTTTCTTTTGGCAACACNAAAGGACGAAACTCTTTACGCATTCAAATTTGATGAAAATTATACCAAAGTGATTTCTTTCACTCCAATTCTTTCGGGGAAATACCGCAGGCTCCGTTGCGTTCGTAAACTTAACGATGGCAGCATCCTGATTGGAACTTCCAATAGGGACTTTTTCAAGCAACCCGACAAATTGATTCTCTTTACACCTTCGTTCCTGCTCAATGTAGATTCAGACGGCACCGACGGAATCCAAATCACGCAAACAACCGAGGAGATACATATAACCAGTTCCTTCCCTGCAAACAACTGCAGGGCAATGTTTTATAATCTTTTGGGGCAAAAGCAATTTGAAATCGAATTCAAAGGCTCAGTTTGTATACCCAATTCCAAACTTCCTAAGCCAAACATCTACATACTTAAAATTTACTCAGAGAAAGAAACCCAAAGCAAAGTAATTTTGATTCTGTAGGCAAACAAGCTATAGTAGAACACGCAAAAAGCTAAACCAAAAAAGTCTTTGGTAATTACTCAATACTATCCACCCTATATTTGAACTTCAAAATTTAGCATAATTTGCTTTATTGTGGGGTCAATTTATTAATTTACCACAAAAGAACATACTATCTACCCTACAAAAGAAAATGTCATTGGATGTGGTATTAGTGGCAAGCACATATGAACAGGGGATGAACACACAGGTTCGACTTTACAAGAATTTGTAAATTTTTCAGACATCGGATGTTTCAAAAACATCCGATGTCTTTGCGTAATGGATTCCGTTCGTGTCGGAAAATCGGGTTTTGGGTCAAGCCAACAAATAATTTAATATCTTATAGGAGCGAGTAATTATTCGCCCCTACTTCTTTTGAAGTGCATAAAATCAAATTCTTGTGACCCTAACGGGATTCGAACCCGTACTACCACCTTGAAAGAGTGGTGACCTAACCATTAGTCGATAGGGCCATTGCCTTTTCAAAGAAATACAAAATTAAGAAAAATTTTGAAACGATAAGCAGTGAATTTTATTTTTTGAAAAATTGTTGTTAATTAACACTTTTAAACATTCATTTTTTTATTTGCAATTTTCTTCATAATTTTGTAACTCTTTATTTTTAAAATGAGAGGGAAATGCCAAAGTTAAAAACAAAATCGTCGGCAAAGAAGCGATTTAAAGTAACCGCAACAGGTAAACTATTGCGCGAAAAAGCATACCGTAGCCACATATTGACAAAAAAAGAGCGTAAGCGTAAGCGAAATCTTCGTAAACCAACGCTTGTTGACCCAAGCGATGCTCCAAGAATTAAAAAAATGTTAGGTCTTGCATAATCTTTGCGAACGGGGAAGATGCTCCCCCTAAGCAATTTTGAAAGGAGGTCAGTATGCCAAGAGCAGTAAACAAAGTAGCATCGAGAGAAAAAAGAAAGAAGTTCCTAAAACTTGCGAAAGGGTTTTGGGGACGCCGTAAGAATGTGTGGACAATTGCAAAGCACCACATCGAAAAAGCACTGCAATATCAATACCGCGATCGACGACTGAAGAAGCGCCATTTCCGAAGGCTCTGGATTGTTCGTATCAACGCTGCTTGCAGAAATAACAGAACCACTTACTCTCGCTTCATCAATGCATTGAAGAAGAAAAACATTGAAATCAATCGAAAGATACTCGCCGATTTTGCAATGAACAAACCAGAGTTCTTCAAAAAATTAGTTGATTTTGCAATGAATTAATCATCAAGACTTATGAAAATGAAAGAAAAAGCGAAAGTGAGTTGTGCCTTACAATTCCTTTCGCTTGTTTTTATTGACTAAATTTCAATAGAAATGATAGAAGAAATTAAAAAAGTTGAGCAGGAAATCAAAGAACATCTGGAAAAAATCAACTCGAAAGAAGAGTTAGAGAAGTTCCACAACTTATTCCTTGTGAAGAAAGGGAAAATCCAGCAATTATTCGACAGGATGCGTGAGCTACCGAGGGAAGAAAAGCCCGCTGTTGGAAAAATTCTCAACGAACTGAAAAAATTAGCCGAAAGTCGCTACCGGGAAATCCACGAAAAAATTACTGCCGAAATCGAAAGCACGCCAAAGGTCGATTTGACTTTGCCGGGCAGGGTCAATTTCGTGGGACATCACCACCCCATCTACCAAACGATGCGCCAGATGGTGAATATCTTTACTGAACTTGGCTTTAAAGTAGCCGAAGGACCCGAAATCGAGGACGAATACCACAATTTCGATGCATTAAACTTTCCGCCCGACCATCCTGCTCGCGATATGCAGGACACATTCTTCATAAAGTCGGACAAAAAATTGCTTCTTCGCACCCATACATCGCCAGTGCAAATTCGAGTTATGCATTCTACCACTCCACCGATACGCTATATTATGCCCGGACGAGTTTACCGCAACGAAGCAATTTCTGCCCGTAGTCTTGCAGAATTCCACCAAATCGAAGGGCTTTACATAAATCGTCGTGTAACTTTTGCAGAACTCAAAGGAACGATGATTGAGTTCTCTCGGAGGATGTTCGGCGAAAATCTCCGTTTCCGTTTTCGTCCATCATTCTTTCCATTCACTGAACCCAGCGCCGAACTGGACATAACTTGCTTCCTTTGCGGAGGGAAAGGATGCAGGGTTTGTAAATACACTGGTTGGCTGGAAATTGCTGGCTGCGGAATGGTTCACCCAAATGTTTTAAAAGCAGAAAACATCGACCCCGAAGCCTACACCGGGTTCGCTTTCGGCTTAGGAATCGAGAGAGTAGCAATGCTGTTGACTGGTATTGATGATATTCGTATGTTCTATATAAACGATTTGCGAGTGTTACAACAATTTTGACTTTGGAAATAATTTCCATTAAATAAGAAAATATATGATTTACTTAAACAACGCAGCAACAAGTTACCCAAAACCAAAGAAAGTCCAAGAAGCTGTGATGGCTTCTTTCAGTGGTCCTCTCGTTCACGCATCTCGAACAGGTATGGAGCGAGACGAAGACGATATTCTGTATGTATGTCGCAGCAAGCTTGCCGATTTGTTAAACATCGAAGACCCATTGCATATAATTTTTACCTCTGGAAGTACCGAAGCACTAAACCTTGCTCTCAAAGGGTTGCCTCTCGAAGGAGGGAATGTTGTTATCTCGGCTATCGAACATAATTCTGTCATTCGCCCCTTGAAAACTTTGGAGAAGGAAGGCAAAATTTCGGTTACCATTGTTGAATGCGACAAAAACGGCTACATCGAGCCTCAACAATTTGCCGAGGCGATTCGCGACGACACAAAAGCCATCGTTGTAAATCATTGCTCTAACGTCACGGGAGCCGTGTTGGATATTGCCGAAATCGCAAAAATTGCACATTCAGCCGGGGCTTACATTGTTGTCGATGCATCTCAATCTGCCGGGGCTGTGCCAATTGACTGCAAAAACTGGGACATAGATTTACTTGCATTCACTGGACATAAGTCGCTATACGGTATGCAAGGCATCGGGGGGCTGTACATCAAAGATGGTATTGAGCTGAAACCACTAAAAGTTGGCGGAACGGGCATTTTGAGTGAGTTACTACTTCAACCCGAAGGGTTCCCTATTCACTACGAGGCAGGAACTCCGAACACTCCCGGAATTATATCACTTTACGCTGGTCTTCAATTTATTTTCGAAACGGGTTTAGAAAATATCATCGAACATAAAAAGAAACTTTATAAAATACTTTTCGATGAACTTGCCGATAATCCTGACATTGAAATTTACAGCCCCAAAAATGAACATACTTCCTATTCGAACTTTTGCTTCAACATCAAAGGAATGGTTCCCGAAGAAGTTGGGTATGTCCTCGAGGCTTCTTTCGATATTTGGGTCCGGACAGGTCTGCATTGTGCTCCTTTAATTCTTCCCTATCTTGGGGTGGAACCTTGGGGAACTGTTCGTGCAAGCCACTCTTACTTTACCACAGAAGAAGAAATTTATAAATTTGTTGAAGCAGTTAAGAAAATTACAATTATTCCAAAAAGAAAATGAAAGTAGTAAAACAAAAAAAAGTTACCGACTGCTACGAAAGCAGTAACACCATAGATTTAATCTTAAGTGCCCCAATAACAAAACCATTTGTTGAACATCTCGGGCAATTGGGAAAGCTTTTACTCTTTGATGAATTCGACATCCCTTATTTCAAAGTTATTGTTAAGGGAGAATATACAATCAAAGGGGCTTTTGGGAAAAAGACAATAAGAATACTTTTGCCCGAAGATGTAGAAGACTACCCGCTGGATAGCCTTGTCCAGCACATCGAAAATTTCAACAAATAAGGAGAAAATTATGATTAAAAAGTTTTTTGAGTTCTTTTTCAAAAAGAAAGCTCAGATTATTGAAAGTGAAATCGTTGCTAAGGAAAAGCAACAAAAGCAAGGGAAATTAACTCCACGCGAAAGAATCGAAAAAATAGTCGACCCGGGGTCGTTCCATGAATGGGATATGTTTGTGCAGCAAGCCTCGACCGATTTGGGTTTGGACAAGAAATTTTTGCCTCGCGATGGTGTTATCACTGGAACGGCAAGTATTATGGGACATCCCATTTGCATTTATGCACAGGACTTTTCAGTTGCCGGCGGTTCGCTGGGTCTCGCCCACGCACGAAAAATCACAAAGATTATGGACCACGCAATTAAACTTGGAATTCCAATTATAGGAATCAACGACAGTGGTGGTGCTCGAATTCAAGAAGGAGTTAATTCCCTTGCAGGCTATGGTGAAATTTTCTATCGTAATACTCGTGCTTCTGGGGTTATCCCTCAAATTTCAATCATCCTTGGACCCTGCGCTGGCGGAGCGGTGTATTCACCTGCTTTAACGGATTTCGTCTTTGTTGTCGATAAGATTTCGAAAATGTTTATCACCGGTCCCGAAGTTATCAAGACCGTTTTGGGCGAAGAAATCACAATGGAAGAGTTAGGAGGAGCCCGAGTGCAGGCAGAAATAGCTGGCAACGCCCATTTCTTCGCTGAAAGCGAAGAAGAATGCTTCGAGCAAGTCAAAAAATTAGTTACCTTCATACCTTGGAACAATAGAAAAAAAGCCGACCCATTTCCACCAAAACCGCCCAAACCGGGCTACAAAATTTCGAGCATCATTCCCGATGACCCTCGTCAGCCTTATGATGTTCGGGATGTAATCCGTGCGATAGTCGATGATTCAGACTTCTTCGAGGTTATGGAACTCTTCGCACCAAATGTCGTAATTGGTTTTGCCAGAATGAATGGCGAGACAATCGGCATTGTTGCAAATCAACCGCTTGTGCTCGCTGGTGTTTTGGACGTTGATTCATCGGATAAAGCAGCCCGATTTATTCGCTTCTGCGATGCTTTCAATATTCCTTTGCTAACCCTTGTGGATATTCCAGGATACTTGCCGGGCGTCGACCAAGAACATTCTGGTGTTATTCGCCATGGGGCAAAAATTCTTTATGCTTATAGCGAAGCAACAGTTCCAAAGATTACAGTCATTATGAGAAAAGCCTACGGTGGTGGCTACATTGCAATGTGCTCACGGCATCTTGGCGCCGATTTTGTTTTCGCCTGGCCTATGGCAGAAATTGCCGTTATGGGTCCCGAAGGTGCAGCAAATATTATTTTTAAAAACGAGATAGCTAATTCTCCCAATCCCGAAGAAACTCGAAAGCAAAAGGTTCAGGAATATATCCAAAAGTTTGCCAATCCATTTGTCGCTGCTTCGAATGGCTACATCGATGCTGTAATCGAGCCGGATGAAACCAGAAAGTATATACTTCACTCATTGTTTATCTCGAAAAACAAAGTTGACCAAACATTGCCCAAAAAACACGGTATACCACCATTTTAGGAGTTGAATATGGAAGATAAGAATGAATTTCCAACTCTAACGCTTGACGAGCGAGAATATAAAACACTCTTAACAAAAAAATTCTCGCGCCGAAAGAAATATTGCGCGCCAGACCCAACAAAGCTAGCTGCTTTCATTCCTGGGGTTATCCAAAAGATTTACGTCGAAAAAGGAATGGAAGTTAAGCGGGGCGAACCACTGCTTGTTTTAGAAGCAATGAAAATGAAAAACGATGTATTTTCGCCTGTCAATGCAATAGTTAAATCGGTAAATGTCAAAGTTGGTGAGGCTGTTAAAAAAGACCAAGTCTTGATTGAGTTTGATTTGTTGAAAACGAATGAAAGTTCATCATAATTTTGGTGAAAAGTATTATTGAAAAGTTTTAAGGATTTGATAATTTTTGTTAACCTGAATGTTTGAAACCCACTTTTTGGGGATTTAAACCAAAAGGACATCGAGCATAGAATAGCTAAACAAGAGGCTTTTTAAGCCCCATTGTTCATAGAAAGTAGTTTTGCAATAGAATTCAAATGAACTAGTTGGAGCAAGCAAATAGAATCGCAAAAGTAATATTTTTTGTCGCCTAGTTTTCCTTGTCCCACTGAATTTTGAGAGCTTAAGAAAAAACCACTTCGCATTTAAAATAAAAAATCGGGCTGTGGAATTCATCCACAGCCCAATTAAATTTAAAGACAACAGCAGTTTTATAATAACGGAGCAATAACAAGAGCTACAATCGAAATCAACTTTATGAGGATGTTTAATGAAGGTCCTGCGGTATCTTTAAATGGGTCGCCAACTGTATCGCCCACTACTGCAGCCTTATGCGGGTCGGATTTTTTATAATAACGAACTCCATCGATAACCACACCTTCTTCGAACATCTTTTTGGCGTTATCCCAAGCACCACCAGCATTTGCTTGGAAAATAGCCAAAAGAACTCCTGTTGCTGTTACACCAGCCAACAATCCACCAAGAGCTTCTTTGCCAAAGAATGGTAAGAAGCCAATTATTAATGGAGTTACAATTGCAAGCAAGCTTGGGAATATCATCTGACGAATAGCCCCTTTGGTTGCAATTGCAACGCATTTTTCATATTCTGCTTTTCCATCGGCAGCTTCAAAGGTTTCTAAATCCTCTTTCGACCACTCGGATTTCGGTTTATCACCAACTCTTTTCATCACTTCTAATGCATTTTTCAATGCTGGTATTTCTGTGAATTGACGACGGACTTCTTTAACCATAAACATTGCTGCCCTTCCAACAGCGCCAAGGGCAAATCCCGAAAAAATGAACGGCAAAAGGGCACCAATTAACAATCCAGCAATAACATTAGCTTTTGAAATATCTATCGAAGGGATATGTGCTGCAGTCATATAAGCCCCAAACAAAGCCAAAGCAGTTAAAGCTGCTGAACCAATTGCAAATCCCTTACCAATTGCTGCGGTAGAGTTTCCAACTGCATCGAGTTTATCAGTTCTACCTCTAACTTTCGGAGGCAATTCCGACATCTCTGCAATTCCGCCTGAGTTGTCGGCAATTGGTCCATAAGCATCGGTGGAAAGTTGGATACCTGTTGTTGCAAGCATACCAACAGCAGCAATTGCTATACCATACAACCCAGCAAGTTCAAATGCACCAATAATTGCAAATGCAATTAAAAGAACAGGTAATGCAGTCGAAAGCATCCCAGTTGAAATACCCGCCAGAATATTTGTTGCGGTTCCTGTCAAACTTTTCTCGGCAATTCTTCTAACAGGCGGTTTGCCCAATCCGGTATAGAACTCAGTAATCAACCCAATACCGACACCTGCAAAAAGCCCAAATATTGTTGCAAGGAATACACCCCAAGAATGAACCACAAAAACTTTTCCATACAGCGGGTCTTGATATGAAAAAGTCTCGGGCAGAAGCCGNGTGATAATTAAATACGAAGCTATCAGCATTAATCCGTTTGCAACAAATGTTCCAATGTTCAATCCAGCTTGCGGGTTCCCACCTTCTTTAACTCGAACGAAGAAAGTTCCAATAATCGATACAATTACACCGGCGCCAGCAAGAAAAAGTGGCAAAATTACAGCAGATAAACCTTTGAAAATAGTATTTTGGAATTCGGGTAAATTGTAGAAAACAGTTCCCAAAACCATTGTACTCACAATAGCCCCAATATATGATTCAAACAAATCGGCCCCCATACCCGCAACATCGCCAACATTGTCGCCCACATTGTCGGCAATAGTAGCAGGATTCAGAGGATGGTCCTCCGGTATCCCAGCTTCAATTTTGCCCACAAGGTCAGCGCCAACATCTGCACTTTTTGTATAAATACCCCCACCAACACGAGCAAACAATGCAATGGATGAAGCACCAAAAGAAAAGCCAGTAATTACATTAATAACCTTCAAAAGTGATTCTTGGGCTTGGTATCCAAAAATATTGAAATAAATCAATAATAGAATACTCAATCCCGTTACACCGATACCAACGACCGCCATTCCCATAACAGAACCCCCAGCAAAAGCAACTCGAAGCGCATCGTTAAGACTCTTTCGTGCAGCATTAGTCGTTCGAGCATTCGATTTGGTAGCTATCTTCATTCCAACCCAACCAGCAAGCCCGGAACAAAAAGCCCCAACCAAATAAGAAACTGCAATTAAAGGTGAAGATTCTTCGAGCGAGCTTCCTTGAATTGCCAACAGTATTGCAATCAAAACAACAAAAATGGCAATCACTTGGTATTCGGTCTTCAAAAAAGCCATTGCCCCACGCGCGATGTAGTTCATTATCTTTTGCATACGCTCGTTGCCTGGGTCCTGTTTGCTTATCCAGGCAGTTTTCCAAATAGTATAAAGAATTCCAATACTCCCAAATACTGGAACTAAATAAATCAACGAGAGATCCATCGAGACACCCCATCAATTAAACATATTAAAAAGTGCAAAATTATCAAATTATACTTACAAAAGTTTAAATAAACAAAATTATAATATCCTTTTAACCGCTATTATTTATTTTCTTTTTTTATAATCAATCTGTTGCAAAGCAGATAGACCAAATTTAATACAAATATTTAAGGAGAAAATCTCTCTTTTAATACCCTTGAATAAACTTCTGGAACGGGAACGAAATTTTTTGCAACCACCCAAATCGCTATTCCAAGTATAACAGTGGAACAAATTCCTCCTTCTATTCCAAAACTTCCACCAAAAAGTATTTCATTAAACATTGTAATTTTGGTATTAAACAGTCCAATTTCAAAATTCAAACCACTGACTGGGGAGGACAGCAGAAACGCTTGCCAAAAGTTCCATCCAAAATGGAACCCTAGCGACAACCAAAGCATATATGTTCTAACAAACATAACTGCAAGCAAGACCCCAGCCAAAAAAATGTTTATAAATGCAAGAAGAGAATAACTAGGATTGAAAGAATGAAGTAAAGCAAACACCAATGAAGACGAGAATATCGAAACAATTTCACCCTTCCTTTCGATAAGCTTTTGGAAAAGGACGCCTCGGAAAAGTAACTCCTCGAAAGTAGCCGAAAGTAACAAAAACAAACCAGACGACAGAACCTTTTCCATATCGACTTTTTGCAGTTCTACCCCAAAAGGAATAAAAAATAAAAGCAATGGCAAAATGAACAGCAAAGGGAACCCAAATCCAAGCAGTAAATGTTTAATTGCATAACGATTTAATATCAACCCAAAAGAATGCCATTGCCTAAAATTCTGAAAATAAACAACATTAAGATTTGCAATAAAAGCCGAAAGACAAAATGCCAGTGGATAAAAGATGTTTAAAACATAATATGTAAAATAAACGAAAATGAAAAACGACACAAGGAAAATCAAAAAAGAAATAAGCCAGCTTTTTCGCCAGTATTGATAAAAAGATTCTTTATCAAATTTCATCGGCTTTATTGGGTAGATTGCTTCTTCAAATTTTCAATATGTTTTTCAATCGCCTGACGCATCAATTGCACAACCTGTTCGTGTTCAGTTCCATTAATCATCAAATTAAGCTGGGGGCAATAGGAAGCATAATCATTATCGCCACGACGCCGAACATAAATTTCGTAATCGTAAATATCCAAAGAAGTCGATTTCTTTATTTCCATTTAAAATCTCATTTTTTAAAAAACGAAACTTACAAAAGTTTAAACAATTGATAAAACAAGAAATCACATTAATTACTAATTTTGTTTTTTGTTTAAAATCGAAGATAAATGACAAAAAAGTTTTGTGTCATTGGACTTGGGTATTTTGGAATGCATCTTGCCTTGCGATTAAGCGAATTGGGTGCCGAAGTTCTGGCTATCGACAATCACCAAGATGTAATCGACAAAATTAGCGACCGCGTTGCCCACGCTGTTTGTATGAATGCTACCGACGAACGCGCNCTTCGCAGTCTTGGCTTGAAAGATATGGACGCCGTCATCGTTGCTATTGGCGAAGGCTTCGAAAGTTCCATAATGACCACAGCAATTTTACAGGAAATTGGTGTCAAAACAATTTACAACCGAGTAACATCGCCAATTCACGAAAGAATCCTACGGCTGATGAATGTTACCGGATTACTTCTTCCCGAAGCCGATGCCGCAGAACAATTGGCAAGTCGCCTTATGCTTCCGGGCGTTCTCCATTCTTACTTGATTTCCGAAGAGTATGGAATTTTCGAAATTGAAACTCCCGAAAAATTTTACGATAAAACCCTTGCACAAATCAACCTGCGAAAAAATTATAACTTAAATTTAGTAACCCTGAAAAAATTGAAAAAATCGGGCGGATTATTAAGTCTCGGTGAATACGAAGAATACGAAGTTCTTGGCGTTCCAACCCCCGATTTAATTCTTTCCGAAGGAACAATTATGGTGCTTTTTGGCAAAGAAGATGATGTGAAAAATTTGTTGAATGTTTAATTTTCTGGGCTATTCAATTGGATATCTGCTCAATTCAATCCTGCCTTACCTTTCTAATCCGAAAAAAGAAAATCATAAAGTTTTTAATCTTCCTTGTCCTTTACGCTTTTCCATTTCTTGTTTTAAGTCAAGATTTCGAATGGGGAAATCCGACCGACATTCGTTCGATAAATTCAACCGAAGACGATTTCGCCCCGCAATGGAACAAATTCGAAAACCGCTTATATTTTTCATCTCTTCGCAAAGGAAAATCGAAATTTTTTGTTTCTCAATTAGACGAAAATGGCAACTTTACTTCACCCATTGAATTAAAAGACCCCTTGAATCGTGCAACGGGAAATGTTTCGTACATTTCGTTCCTTTCGGAAACCGAAGCTGTGTTGAATGCCTATCGCCAAGGCTTGCGACAAGCCTATTTAAACATATTCCATTCCCTCCGTCGTGGAGGCAACTGGCTAAAGCCTATCCCATTGGATAGCCTTCAATGCGAATGTTTTGTGCTTCACCCAACCATTTCTCCCGATGGAACTTTCATTATCTTCTCGTCGAACAAAGACGGCAGCAAAAAGGACTTAGACTTGTTCATTGCTTATCGAATGGAAACAGGCGTCTGGGGAAATATCGAAAAACTTGAGGAGCTGAACACCGACGGCGATGAAATCACCCCTTTCCTTGCTTCGAGCGACACCTTGTATTTCGCCAGCAATGGCTACGGTGGTCCCGGCGGATTTGATATTTACTTTAGCATTCGCAAAGGCACAAACTGGGAAAAGCCCAATCCACTGAATCTTCTGAACACGCGTTTCAATGAATCCGATTTCGTTATCGTAAACGACACTCTTGCTCTTTTCGTTTCCGACCGCCCCGAAGGGATTGGTAAGCTCGACATATATTCCGCAGTCAAAACACAAATTCCCGACACCACAACCAAACCACAAAAAAGAATCGAGTTGAGCCTTTCAGTTCAAGTTCCAACTGTTCGTCTCGAAAGTTCATATCTTTACGATTTCGTCCAGTTCCCCGAAAAAATCCCGTCTGTGCGCAAACTGAAAGAGTTCGACCCAAACTTTAAAGAAGAAAAAATCAGCAAATACGAAGATATAATCGACAACGCTGTTTCAATCATCTTCGCCCGTTGGAAAAGTTCCCGTTCCGAAATTACCTTCGCTTTCGATACAAACAATATAGAATTAAAAACCTTAATTGTTAATGCTATTTTCCTGCTCAGCAAGGAATATCCCGAATCTCAAAGCAAAATTCAAATTTCCCATTCAAATGATAAAAATTTAACAGTTTTTGTAAGTGATTCGAACATTTACAAGCCATTAAAATTAGTAAAGAAACAAACGAACTTCGAGCCTCCTGTGCTTGAAGTATTCATCAATTATAGAAAAGAAGAGCAAATTAAAAAGTGGGAACTGAAGATTAGGAACTCTTCCTTCAAGATAACGGGCGAGACACTTTCTCCTTTTATAAGAATCGATCTGTCAAAAGCTTTGGAATCCGATTTCAACCTAACGGACACTATGTTCATTGACCTAATTGTTTACGATTCATCGTTGAATTCTTACTCTATTACTTATCCAATTGTGCTGAGTCTATCCAAAACAGTTTTAAGGAATTCTTATGTTTATAAAGGTAAAATTTACGAAAGGCTCTTTTTGTCCTCAAATTTCGACAAGTCTTCTGCAAGCCTAATTTCGCTAATCAATGAAATTGCAGAATATCGTGAATATATCAACGGGGCAGTGGTAGTTATGGATAAGACAACTGCCCAATCAAATTTATCGGAGTTAATTGATTTCGTTTCCCAGCGCTTACAAATAAAAAAAGAAAATACCAAGATTGAGTATGACCCAAAAGATTACGAAGCGAGCTTTGGGAAACTCCCCGAAAATACAATTATCTTTCTTTTAGAGCGAAAATAAATTTCCAATCTATTAAGTGAAATTATGCATTTTTTAATTAAATTTGCCAATTAACATTAAATTCTAATGAACAAAATTTTTGACCCAAAGAAAAAGGAAACGCTTGACGCTTCAAAGGGAAGGGAAATAAATTCTTTTTTAACTTCCTATATTTAATTTATTCGTTTATATTTAATTATTACACAAATAAAATGTTAGAGGTAAACAAAAAATCTGCGATTAAATTTGGCATTGATACTGAATACATTGAAAAGAAAGTAGATACGAAAAAAAACATTGAAATTCTTGGCGATGATTTAACATTTATTGGTGTTAGGGAAAGCGAAAGAACCAAACATGTTCATCGTTTACATCCCTATCTTGGGAAATTTATTCCACAATTGGTTGAAGTTTTTTTGAGAAAGTATTTCAAAAAGGGGGACACTGTTCTCGACCCTTTTTCGGGCTCCGGGACAACCCTCGTGGAGGCAAATATTTTGGGAATTAATTCCATTGGCATTGAGCTTTCCCCTTTTAATGTTTTGATACAGGAAGTTAAGACACAAAAATACAATATAGCGGAAGTAGAACAGGAAATAAAAGACGCCTTAAAAAAGCTAAAATCTTTTAGCTATGCACTTCAACTTAAAAACATTGCCCTTTTCGACCAAAGTAAACTCGAATACAAAACAGATAACGAGTATCTAAACGAATGGTTCTCTCCCAGAGCTTTACAAGAAATTTTGTACTATAAAAGTATAATCGGTGATTACAAAAATCAAGATGTATTGAAAATAATCCTTTCCCGTTCGGCGCGCTCTGCAAGGTTAATACCACATTATGACCTTGCTAGGCCAAAAAAACCCGTTAAAGAAACCTATTGGTGCATTAAACATAAACGCTTTTGCGAACCCATTAACGAAGCCCTAAAATTTATTAATCGCTATAGCTTCGATACCATAAGACGATTAAAAGAATTCGACAAATTAAGAACCGAAGCATTCATAAAAATCATCCAAGGTGACGCAAGAACAGTCAAGCTTCCCACAAACTTAAAAATTGATGGGATATTCACCTCGCCACCATACATTGGATTAATCGACTACCATGAACAGCATAGATATGCATATGAACTATTTGATTTTCCAAGACTTGACGAATTAGAAATTGGAGCCGCTACCAAAGGGCAAAATGGTACTGCGAGGGCTGAATATATGAGGGGCATTTTTGACGTCTTTCAAAATGTTTCTAAAAATTTAATTGACGGAGCCAAAATTTTTATCGTTGCAAACGACAAATTTAATTTATTTCCAGAAATTGGGAAACAGTGTGGATTTGAACTCGTTGATGTTTTCCACAGGCCTGTGCTTATGAGAACCGAACGAGATGAAAACAAATTCTTTGAATCTATTTTTTATTTCAGGAAGATGTAATATGCCATTATCTACCAGAACAAAAAAAGAAATCGAAAATATTCTAAAACAAAAAATCAAAGAAAAATTAGAAAAATATCAACCTGAAACCATATATATGCCCTTTCACCATAACCTCTTAGGCAAAGATAGATACACAATGTTCTCTTTTATTCAATCAATGAATACCACTTTTGGAATGTCCATTTGGGAACAAGTTGCAGTAATTTTAGCAAAAGGTGCCGGTTTCCCAGCTGAAAGGCAATTTAAATTACTTGGCAAGATTGATGTAAACACCGAAAAAACAATTAATGAACTACATTTTAAATTAAGGAAAGGTGAAGCAAAACCTAACAAATTCGAAGAAATCAATAGAATCAAAAAAGTTATTAAAACTGGGAAACCTCAAAAACATCCGGATTCTTTAGTAGATTTATTCATAAAAATTCGCTTTGAAGAAAATTATTTCGACATTACAAGCGCAAAGCCCAATTTAAAGGAATTTGCTGCCTTAAAACTCAAACTCCTCCGATGGACTGCTTTAAGATTAAGTCAAGATAAAAATGCGAATGTTTTTACAAGACTGGCTATCCCTTATAATCCATTTTATCCCCAGTCTTACGATAGATGGACATTGCGAGAATTATATGATTTAGAAAATAAAGAAATTTTGGTTGGGGATGAATTTTGGAATTTCATCGCTGATGATGAAATCTATAATGAACTATTAGATATATTCCAAAAAGTTGGCGAAGAACTTAGGAAAGACATTGATGAAAAGTTCGCAACCTTCAAATGAAAAATAACCATAATGGAGAAATTCTAATGAACAAAATTTTTGACCCAAAGAAAAAGCTAACGCTTGACAATCCCGAAATAAGGGAAATTTTACCTCCTGAAAATATACTCCAAAAAGCAGAGCTAAAAACTGGAGATGTTGCGGGGAACATTGGGTGCGGAATTGGCTACTTTACTATACCAATGGCAAAAATTGTTGGCTCTTTGGGTAAAGTTTATGCTTTCGATATTTCTATCGAAATGTTGGAAACCTTGCGCAACCGCATAGAAGCCGAAAATCTTCAAAATGTAATTATCTTGCATAGCGAGCAATATAGTATTCCAATCCCTTCGGAAACTTTGGATTTCGCTTTACTGTCGAATGTTTTGCACGAAGTTGATGACTACTTGCGTTTTCTAAACGAAATCAAAAGAATATTAAAGCCAGCTGGAAAACTGACCATAATCGATTGGCTCGATAAAGATACAGGTTCGGGTCCATCATTGCACGAAAGATTAAGCGAAAAATTTATCCGCGATTTGCTTTCTAATACTAATTTTGAAATTGAACATTACGAAACAATTGCCGACAAATTCCATCTTTTTATTTGTATGAGGAAGTGAAATGAAAATCGATTACAGCCAGAAGTTATATAGTGAAGCAGTAAAATATATTCCGGGCGGTGTGAATTCTCCTGTCCGCGCTTTTAAATCGGTTGGTGGAACACCCTTGTTCATAAAGCGTGGCTTAGGCTCGCGAATTCTCGATGTAGACGGTAACGAATTCATTGACTTTGTAGGAAGTTGGGGTCCTCATCTTTTTGGGCATCTCCCGAAATTTGTCAAACAAGCAATTTCGGAAGCACTTGAAAATGGTACAAGCTTTGGCGCCCCTACAATCCAAGAAATCCGCATCGCTCAGCTAATCACCCAGCTGGTTCCATCGGTCGAAATGGTACGCTTTGTAAACAGCGGAACAGAAGCCACGATGAGTGCTATCCGACTTGCTCGTGCCTATACCAAAAGGGAGAAATTAATCAAATTTGCAGGTTGTTATCATGGGCACTTCGACGCATTCCTTGTTAGCGCTGGTTCTGGTGCTCTAACTTTTGGAGTTCCAAACAGCCCCGGCGTTACATCTGGAATTGCAAAAGATACTTTGATTGCAAACTACAACGACCTTGACTCTGTTCTTGCTCTTGTGGATAAGTTCTCCAACGACATAGCCTGCATTATTATTGAACCTGTCGCTGGGAATATGGGAGTGGTTCCCCCAAAAAAAGGCTTCCTCGAAGGATTGCGTGAAATCTGTAATCAACACGGCATTTTACTGATTTTCGACGAAGTGATGACAGGCTTTCGACTTGCTCCTGGCGGAGCCCAACAACTTTATGGAGTGCAAGCAGATCTAACCACATTCGGCAAAATCATCGGCGGGGGATTGCCAGTAGGTGCTTTTGGTGGCAAACGAAAAATAATGGAAATGCTCGCTCCCGTTGGTCCCGTCTACCAAGCAGGAACCCTTAGCGGAAATCCAATTGCAATCTCCGCTGGTCTTGCAACTTTAAAGTTCATCAAAGAAAACCCATACGTCTACACTGCAATCGAAGAAAAATCTAAAATGATTGAAGATGGAATTAGAAATAACCTTAATAATCTTGGGAAAAAATTTATCCTAAATCGTGTTGGCTCGATGATGACTTTGTTTTTCACCGAAGATGAAGTAACAGATTTAAATTCAGCAATGAAATCCGACACACAACTCTATTCCAAATACTTTCACCTAATGCTTTCCAAAGGGATTTATCTCCCCTGTTCACAATTCGAGGCTATGTTCGTTTCTTATTCACACACCGAAGAAGAAATCCGACATTTTGTTAAATCCAACTTTGAAACATTGTCGGAGATTTTAAAATGAAATACACTTTATTGATTTTGTTTTGCATTCTTTTCCTTTCCAATTGCTCTTCGCAAAAGGTTGAAAAATCCAGCGATTCACCAAGCAATTTGCTTTTTGAAGTTCACAAAATCAAAATCGATACAGGCGGGCCATATCAAAAATATTGCATTTATGTTCGCTCCTCTAATTTAAAACTCAAACAATCGTTGCCCTTTTTTGTAAAAGAAGTTTGGACTGAATGCCAAGGCAAGCGAAGCGACTTCGCACCTATTAAAATCGCATCCCAATATGAATACAACATCTCGCTACCAACTTTTTATTATACCGTTGAAACTCCGAGGAAAATAACCAAAGATATTTGCGGTAAAATAAACTTTCTGCTCGGCAACGAAAAAGTTGAAGTCGAGGCGGATTTTAAGCAAACAAAGGAAAAATTTCTCCCAATTCCCGGATTTTATCTTGTAAGTGATTCACTTTTCATTTTCTACTTGGATTTAATTCGACTTCAACCAAGTGGGAATGAATATTTTCCAACTTCCGAAAGATTAAGGATAGTAATTCGCTGTAACTCTGGCAAAATTATTTGGAGCTCTGATAACGATTTGAACTTTTTGCAAGTAATTGGAAGTGTCGAGCCAGCAGAAGTTGGCGGCATCAGCCGCTACATTATTCCTTGGAATCGCACAAGTAACGACGGGAAGTTTGTTGAAAGCGGCGATTTCGAGGTCCTCTTTATCCTTCCAACTAAACCCGAGAACATTGTTAGAACAATGAAATTAAGCATAAAATAAAGGGGATGAATGAATTCCACCGAATTAATGAAAAGAGCTATTGAACTAGCAAAACTTGGGGCAAATTATGTCCACCCAAATCCACGAGTCGGGGCGGTAATTGTCCGCAATGATGAAATAATTTCCGAAGGATATCATAAATATTTCGGAGCCCCACATGCAGAAATCGACGCAATCGAAAATGCAAAAGGCGTCGATTTGGAAGGAGCCACCTTGGTTGTGAATTTAGAGCCTTGTGTCCATTATGGCAAAACCCCACCTTGCGTCGATGCAATTATCGAAAAGAAATTTGCAAAGGTCATCATTGGAATGATTGACCCCAATCCGCTTGTTTCGGGGCTAGGCGTTAAAAAACTTCAAGATGCAGGAATCGAAGTCGAAGTTGGTGTTTTAGAAAAAGAATGCAAATGGCTTAATCGCTTTTTTATCAAAACGATAACGACTGGCAAACCATACGTTATGTTCAAAATTGCCCAAACCCTGAACGGAGCAATTGCAACACGCGAATACGAATCGAAATGGATTACTTCGCCCGAAACCCGAGAGCGCGCACTAATTCTCCGCCGAGAAGTCGATGCTATTCTTGTCGGGCGAAACACAGCCTTAAAAGATAATCCCGCGTTGACACTCCACCAGCTCGAAGGCAAAACTCCCTGGCGTGTCATTCTCGACAGCAACCTTTCTCTTCCGCTTGAACTCCAAATTTTTATCGATGAAATTCGGAGACGAACCATTGTTGTGGTCGACCAAAAACTTCCACCCTCTCGAAAAAGAGAAAACCTTACACTTGCAGGCATGAAAATTCTTGAAGTTCCAACAGAAAACGGATTGATTTCGCTTCCCTCGCTTATTGAACGACTTAAAGAAGATTTTCAAATTAATGTCATAATGGTCGAAGGCGGAAGCCAGACCCTATCGAGTTTCCTTGAGGCTGGACTTTGGGATGAGATTCAGTTCTTCATCTCGCCCAAAATACTTCCCGGCGGTCTCAACGCATTCGAAGGATACACAATTCCGCAACTCTCCGAAGCCACCGAACTCGAAATCTTATTTGTCGAACCAATAGGTAAAGATTTACATATTGTTGGGGTTAATAATAATACATTCAAACAAGTTTTTTAAAAATAAAGACTTTAAATCTTTAAGAAAAAGAGAAGTTCTTGAAGTAACGAATTGTAAACAAAAATTTTCACCGCGCTTTCTTAAACAATCTTGAAACGAGCTATTCCGTTTTGAAATTAGAACCGCTCTTGTGCCAGATTACAATGAAATAGTCGCTTCCGACCGAATGAACAAAGGTATTTACTCGTGAAATTTGCTGAGGTCTTAGGATAAATGTTAAGAAAAGTAATCGAAAAAAGATTTGCTTTATTGAATGCTTCTTTTGATGTGAGTTGTTTAGTCCCTTTCGTTCAAAGTGACATTATATATTCTCTATAAATTCTTAATTACACGCAAACGCATTCAATTTTATTTCTACCAAAATTTTTTTCTTCAACACAAAATTTACGAAAATAATCCATCGAGCTTAAATGTTCTAAATTTTTTTGTACCAGATGTGAAGTTGGAAGCTAAAAATTATAACTTTACCAAAATAATAACGAAAGAAAAACAGGGATATAATTAAATCATAAACTAATGCCATAGTAACTTTTCACAGCTCTTCCCTCGAAATATCAAAGAAACGTTCGAAGAAGGCTTGGAGTTTTTGAATGGTTGTCATATAAATTTTGAAATATTAACGATCAAATTTTATTATTACCTCCCGAAATTACTTCATCAGCAATGAGTTCCGCCTGTTTTAATACAGTTTCAGTGGCAAGTGCCTCCATATCAGGTGGATAACCGTATTTTCTAAGCGTTCTTTTTACTATTACTTTGAGCTTTGCTCTTGCGCTTTCTCGTATTGTCCAGTCAATAGTAGTATTTTTCCTTACTTTATCGTAAAGTACAATAGCTAATTCTCTTAGCTTTTCTTTTCCCATAAGCTCTCTGGCGCTTTG
>RCNO01000007.1 GCA_003731685.1 Bacteroidetes/Chlorobi group bacterium MS-B_bin-24 | reverse complement strand
CATAGTTACTTTTTTTGAAATAATAAAATATATTCGTGTCTAAAGATATAAAATCCACCGACCAAGGCTCTATAACGCCACAGATGTTCTTGATTTCTTTTGGCGCGATTATTAACCATATTTTTTACCAAAATACTTTTAAGTATCAAACCATCTCGGTTTAATACTTCCTGCATTGTCATAAATCCCAACGGTATCCACTCTGAATTTGTATATTTATCGCCAATTACAACGGCTAAATAATGCCTTCTTTCAAGTAAATCTAAAAAATTAGAAACAACATCGCCAAAAAGTTTTATAAAATCTTTCACTGACTTTGCATTACTTAAATCTTCCGGTCTATCGCTAAATTTAATAATATCGTGATATGGCGGATGCATTATTATTAACTGAACATTTTGCCTGCCGTGGGTTTTTAAAATTTCATCTACTTTTTGACGAGTTTCTTTTTTTGTACTATCTGCAATTAAAACTTCTGTAAATACTTCATTATCGAATAGCGGCTCTTGGCTAATTCTTTGTTTTGCTATTTCAGCAACACCAGGTAATAATTCTATTCCAATGCCATTTCGTCCTAATCTTTTACATTCAATTAAAGTTGTTCCACTTCCTAAAAAAGTATCTAATACAACATCTCCCTTCTTTGTAAATCTCCTCATTAACTGATTAGGTATTTGAGGTATAAAATTTCCGTGATAATCTCCTTTGTGAGTACCAGATTTATCTCGTTCGCCAATAATCCACAAACTATCAGTTATAATATCCTGATACTCCTTCCAATTATTCAAATTTAAATCGTTTATTCTTGGCATATCATTTTATTAAATCTTCAAATTTCATAGTTTTGCAACTAATTTTTCTAATATTATTTGTTCAATTAAAACTAATTCCCTTTCTAAAATAGATGTCTTGTCGAAAGGTCCTTTTGCACCATTCCATTTCTTCCTTTTTCTGTAAATCTTTTTTTAATCTTTTTCTTACCTTTGATTTTATAAAGTTATCAAATTCCAAAGTTAATGAATTTTATGTAAAAAACAAAACAGTCCTTTAATAATTATCTATCTGGGCTCTTTGAAGACGATTGGAATAGTCGATGTAAACGGTTTTCCACTCGGTGAAAATATCGAAAACAGTCCATCCGCCTTCGCGATGCCCGTTCCCCGTTCCTTTAACTCCGCCAAAAGGCATATGGGCTTCGGCACCAATTGTTGGTGCGTTAATATAGGTAATTCCTGCTTCGAGGTCTCTGATTGCTACGAAAGCGTTGTTGATGTTCGTGGTATAAATTGAGGAGGACAAACCATAATCGACAGCATTGGCAAGTTCAATCGCGTGTTCGAGCGAATCGGCTTTCGAAACCGACAGGATGGGACCAAAAATCTCTTCCTTGAAAATCCTCATTTCTGGTGTAACATCAATAAATATCGTTGGTTCGAAGAAATATCCCTTTGCAAGTTCACCATCTGTTGCTCGTTTGCCGCCACAAACCAATTTCGCCCCTTCTGCCAGACCAATTTTCACATATTCCTCGCAAGTTCGCAACTGCTGTTCGTGGATAACGGGTCCAACATCGACACCTTCGTTCAAACCATTGCCCAAACGAAGCTTTTTAGTCCTTTCCACTAATTTTTCAATGAAACTTTCGTAAATGTCCTTATGTAAAATCAAACGGGAGGTGGCGGTACAACGTTGTCCTGTTGTTCCAAAAGCTCCCCAAAGTACGCCATCGAGGGCAAGCTCCATATTGGCATCGGGCATAACGATTAGCGGGTTCTTGCCACCCATTTCGAGCGAAATCCTTTTGTTTAATCTGCCACAAATTTCCCCAAGCTTTTTGCCAATTTCGGTTGAACCAGTGAAACCAATTACTTTAACATCGGGATGTTCCACAAGCATATTCCCCATATAACCTTTACCCAAAACAACGTTGAACACTCCGGGGGGAACTCCTGCCTCTTCCATAACTTCGGCAAAAACCACTCCTGAATGGGGTACATCCTTCGACGGCTTGAAAACAACGGTATTTCCAGCTGCAATTGCAGGCAAAATTTTCCAAGAAGGCACAGCAATCGGGAAATTAAAAGCAGTAATAACTCCAACAACACCAATCGGCACACGGAAGGAAAGATTAGCCTTGTCGGGAAGTTCGCTTGGAGTGTTGTGTCCAAAAAGCCGCCGGGTTTCCGAAGCAGCATAATATGCTGTATCGATTGCCTCTTGAATATCGCCGCGAGTTTCGAAAACGGGCTTACCCATTTCCCTTGTCATAATCCGGGCGATTTCGTCCTTGCGTCGTGCGAAAATATCGCCTGCTCGTTTTATAATTTCACCGCGCTTTGGTGCTGGGACAAGCCGCCATCGTCGAAATGCTTCTTTGGCAGCAGCAACAGCGTCTTCGACGTCTTCTTTCCCCGATTCGGGAAATTCGCCAATTACGTCGTCGGTGTTCGCAGGATTAATGTTCAAAAAGTATTTCCCGCTTTTGGGCTCAACCCACTTACCATTGATAAAATTTTTGAATCTTTCCATACATCCTCCATTGTTTTGAATTAATTTGGAATACAAATATAAAACAAAATGTTGTTCTACTTGTTATTAAAATAGAAATTCATATATTATCGTTTATTATCTTTTGAGTTGCTTTATGAAAAAGTTTGTTTTGATAACATATATTTTTAGTTTCGTTTTATTTTCATCTGCCTATGCGGTAGAGAAATATCGCGATAAGCAAATTTCAATCGAAATCGTGCCTGCAACAAAAGCAATTGAAAAAGGGAAAGAAAATCTTTTTGCTGTAAAGGTAAAACTAACAAAAGGTTGGCACATCTATTGGCAAAATCCCGGCGATGCAGGCGAACCAACCATCCTCGAGATTTCTACAAATATCCCAAATCAACAAAAAATTATTCCTCAATACCCTGTCCCTACTTACAAAAATACCAGTGGGATTGTAACTTTGGAGTATCGCGATGTTGTTTACTTCCCTTTTTATTTATGGATACCGCAAGATTTCGACAAAAAGGAATTGGAAATCCAATTGAAAGCCAAGTGGCTTGTTTGCAAGCATATTTGCATTCCCGGTAAAGCCATCATCACAAAAAAATTTCAGATATCCAACGGAAATCTCAAATTTCTGCAAAACAATGAAATTTTGAATTCGTTAAAATTTATTCCGAAAGATACAATACTTGGCGAAATAAAATTGAGTTCAAACAGTGCTTTGCTCAAGTTTCCACTAAATTTTGAAGATAGATTACACAAAGTGTTTTTCTATCCAATAACCGAAGGAGTATTTGACCTCGAACTGGAACCTAAATTTTCGACAAACGGCAACGAGCTTTCGATGCGGCTTCCATTCGTAAGATATATTTGGGGAGATACTTCCAATATCGAAGGTGTTGTGGAATTTACTTTTGATAATGGCAAGAAAAAATATTTTGTCACAAAATTTGTTAAATAACTATTGTAAAGGAGGAGGAAAAATGAAAAAAGCAATTTTGTTTTGGATTATGTTTTTCGCATTTTCGCTTGCTTTGCTTGCTCAGGAGGCAAAAATCGACCAACCGGCGCCAGATTTCAAATTGGAGGATATAAACGGAATGGATGTTTTGCTGAGCGACTATTCTGGCAAAATTGTGGTTTTAGAGTGGATTAATTTTGATTGCCCATACGTTCGAAAGCATTACCAAAGCGGAAATATACCCAAAATGCAAGACAAATACACCAAACAGGGCGTCATCTGGATGGCAATATGTTCTTCTGCGCCCGGCAAAGAAGGCAATCTACCCACCGGTGAAATTAAAAAGAGAATCAAGCAGTACAACGGCAAGATGACATTCTACCTCATTGATAGCGATGGAAAAGTAGGCAAAATGTATGGTGCTAAAACCACTCCCCATTTCTTTATAATCAACAAAGAAGGCAAACTTGTCTATTCTGGAGCTGTTGACGATAAACCCAGCACGGACATAGAAGACATAAAAACTGCACGAAACTACGTTACCGAAGTTCTCGATTCTTTGCTTGCGGGCAAAAACCCACCAGTAAAAGTTACAAAACCCTACGGTTGCTCAGTCAAATATAAATAATGCCTGAATATTTGATTATTTCTCTCTTTCAATAATGTAATCAGAAAGCAAAAGCAGAGATTGCCGGGCGGGATTGTCGGGGAATTCCATAAGTATCTCCTTGGCTTTATCGACTAATGCTTGGGCTCTGTTGCGGGATTTAGTTATGCCGTCGTATTCAATTACAAATTGGATTATTTCCCGAATGTCTTTCCTTTTGCTTTTCGATTTTACTTTGTCAAAAACGTTTTGGGCGAGGTTTTCGGGAGCCGAGTTCAAAGCGTAAATCAATGGAAGCGTTACTTTTCGTTCGCGAATATCATTGCCAACGGGTTTGCCAATAATCCCCGAAGAGCCTTCGTAATCGAATATATCATCTCGAATTTGAAATGCCAAGCCAATCAAGCGCCCGAATTCTTTGAGTTTTGCCCTATCTTCGCTGCTATCGGAAGCACTTAGGCAACCAATCTCGCAGCACGCAGAAATCAACGAGGCAGTTTTGCTGTAAATTATCTCAAAATATCGTTCTTCGCTGATTTCTAAACTTTTGGCTGTCTGGATTTGTAGCAATTCCCCTTCGCTCATCAATTTAACAGCATTTGTCAGAATTTTAAGAAATTCAAATTCATTGTTTTCCACGGAAACCAAAAGTCCTTTTGCCAGCAGATAATCTCCAAGCAAAACTGCAATTTTGTTATTCCATTTGGCATTGATTGAAAGAATCCCCCGCCGCTCTTTTGCTTCGTCGACAACATCGTCGTGTATCAATGTGGCTGTGTGCAGAAGTTCAACCATAGTAGCGCCAATAAAGGTTCTTTGGTTGATTTCCCCAACCAGCCCAGCCGAAAGGAAAATCAGCAAAGGTCGAATGCGTTTCCCTTTGCGCGAAACAAGGTATTGGATTATCGTCGTTAGCAAGCTATGAGAAGTTCGCAAAGAATTGCGAAAGTATTTTTCGAATTCATCGAGTTCCTTCGCTACAGGCTGTTTAATAATATCGATAACCTTCAACGAAGCACCAAAATTTTAGAACTTTTCGCTAAAATAGTGCATAAATTGAGCCCTTTCGTAAGCCGCTGGGTTCAAGCTTCGCGATTGGCTCATTCTTCCCCTGAAATCATCCAAAGAATTAAATCCTTTCTCGTTCATCCAATTTTTGATTTCTTCCAACATTTCGCCAATAACTTTTGGACCCTTTCGGTAAATTGCCGAAGCAATTTGCACTGCCTTTGCTCCTGCAAGAATTTGTTTGATAACGGCTTTGCCATCGTGAACTCCTGTCGAGGCGCAAAGGTCGCAGTTAACTCTTTCGCTCATAATTGCAATCCAACGCAATGATTTGCCAAGGTCTGACGGTGAACTTAAAACATTTGTTGGTACGACTGTGAAAGTGTCTAAATCGAAATCTGGCTCAAAAAATCTGTTGAAAAGAACAATTCCCTTAACTCCCCTTTCGGAAATTTGCTTTATCATACTTGCCAAATTCGTAAAGTAATAGCTTAATTTTACAGCAACGGGTATTTTCGCTACCGAAAGAACGGAATCAATAATCTCGAAGTACATTTTTTCGTTTTCTTGGCTCGTTCTGTTCAAATCCGAAGGCATAATGAAGATGTTCAGCTCGAGGGCATCGGCGCCAGCTTCTTCGATACGGCGCGCAAAAGACACCCATTCGTGGGAACTGATGCAATTCACCGAGGCAATGATTGGAACATCAACTTCCTTCTTACACTCGGAAATCAAATTGAGATACTTGGTAACACTGTCCTCGATTGTTTCTAAATCGAAGAAATCATAAATTTCCGGGTAAATTGTCATCGGTCTTTGCATTTGAGCAAGATTCGACTCCATCTCCCACAGAATTTCTTCTTCGAAAATTGATTTCAAAACGATTGCCGCAGCGCCATTTTCGACAAGAGACTTGACGTCCTTGACCGAATAAGTGTAGCCACAACTTCCAACAATAATTGGATTTTGAAGAGTAAAACCTAAATAGTTTGTTCTTAAATCCATTTTCACCTCAATTAAAACAAATCAAAATTAAGAAAAAAGATAAACATATCCCAAATTAATAATTGCCAATCTTTGAAAAAGGAATTAAGGCAGACATCGGATGTTTCTAAAACATCCGATGTCTTTTTGCAGGGCGAGCACTGTTTGTTCTATACGCATTTTACCGAACAAGGTGTTTCCCAGACATCGGATGTCTGCCAGACATCCGATGTCTAACCGTGATGAATACCGTTTGTAAGAACAAACCCAAAATGGTGTTTCCGCGGTTCCATCGATGTAGGGGCAACCGGCCCGTCGCCCCTACAAGTATTTCCCAGACATCGGATGTTTCTAAAACATCCGATGTCTTTTCAAGAACATCTTCAGTCGAAGCCTACTCCACCACCACCGGCACGGTCTCGCTTCCGCCACTCCAGCGGATGAGGATGAAGTATATCCCTGCGGGGATGCCACTGCATTCCCATTCCAACTCCCCGCTGGTTGTGCTCCGGGCGTCCACCCGTATTCGCTCCTTCCCTTCTACCTTTCGTCCCATCGTGTCATACACCCCGTCGATTGCCTCCCGCAGGTCGAAACTCCCGTCCCAAGCAACGCGTGCCTTCACCCGCACCTTCGCCGGCTGGGGATATGGCTCGGACAATTCTAATTGTTTATGCAAAACTTTTTGCTCTTCAACAGAACTTGCCCCTTTGTCATTCATCAACAACATAAATACACTTTGGGACAATGTATCAAAAAAACTTACAACAAATAAGTTCGGATTAACAAGAGACCTAACAAAGTAGCGTGGTTTAATTCTATCGGCGGCTAAATCAACCACTTGGAAACTCGTTGGACTGTCGAAAATATAAAGGCGGTCAAAAACTTGCCAATTTTTTTGCAGGTAAAGACATAAATAAAATTTGCCTCGAAGTTCAAACATACTATTAAGTAAAGGTGCCATATTTTTCATAGAGTCTATTAAAGTTAGTTTATTTGTCTCAGGATTGAAGTGATAAAGCATATCATAGCTGTTTCCATAGTAATAATTGAACCAATAATAAATGTTTTTGTTTACACACCAAGCACCATATATTTTAAAGAAAGCTGTATCGGGGTGAAACCAATAATTTTGCAAAATTGGAATTGAATCCCACGTTATACCACCATCTGATGATTTTATAATCCAATATGATTCATTCCCTCTTATTTCCTTTGGCGGGAAACCCACCGAAAAGGCAACAATTTGGTTTTCAATCTTAATAGGGCGATAAATATACCTATACAATCTAAATGTATCCTTAACTATTCTCAAATCTTTATCAAATTCCCAAACAATGAACCAAGTGCCATAATAAGCTAAAAAATTGTTCGTAAAAACTAAAAGTTTATTGCCGTATGGTAGTGTTTGATATGTATCATTACGGTATACAAAATTACTATCAAGCTTAACAGAGAGAGTTTCGCCAGAAGTATTCGTATAACAGATATTTTTTTGGTCAGTAAATTCTTTTGAATAAACTGATATTCCAGTGTTCGAATCAAAAAAATAGCTAAAATATCTCCGGTCTGGTCCCCCGTAAAAATCATATTTAAATAGGTTAAACATTTCCTTGGGTGCCTGTTTTGTCGAAAGCCAAGTTATCCCACCATTTGTTGTATAATAATAATTGAAATCATCATCAATAAAACGGACATTTAAAGAATCGAAAATATATAAATTTCCGTTGTTTAAAGGTGGGGTTGGATTAAAAACTGAGATGATTTTCCAATTTGTTCCACCATCGGTACTTTTGCAAATTAGTTTATTTGTGCCAACACCAATTATAATGTTATTATTGATAAATTTTAAACCTTTAAAAACCGAGTTTCGCACCCTTCTGTCGAATCCTGTCGCATTTATTCTTTTTCCACTTGTTCCACCGCTGATTAACTGGTGAAAGTATAATGAATCGTTATCGCCAAGNTTTTTGGAAAAAATTTGATAAATACTCCCATTGTTCAAAACAAACGAGGTATTCTTCTGAGTCGAAGGTTTTGCAAATGAACTGATTTTCCCTGTTTGAAAACTATACCTATAAAAGGAATCTAACAAAATGAAATAGAAATAATCATTATCGGCTAAAAAATTTGTTGGTAATGTACAATCCTGACAAATATTTAAACTATCAAGTTTGAGAACGGTTGTTTGTTGATTGCTTACATTAATCATCCCAATTTTACCATTTCCTATTGGGTAGATAACATAATTGTTCGCAACAACAAATTCATACCGATTTGTATCTATTTGATATGGTATAGCCTTAATAAGTTGGAAATTGTCGTCGTAAATTTTGAATTCGCTTGGTGTCATATAAAAAATTTTATCCTGATAGACGAACATTTTAAAAATTCTTTCAGTTTCGTTAATGTTGATTATTTGCCAGGTTTTTCCATCGTCCATCGATATTATTCCCGAGCCATTAGAAAGAACACCAATATATTTGTTCTTAACATACTCAATTCCGATTGGATAGTCAATGATTTTGCTTGATACATTAACCCGATGCCAAGAGTTGCCCAAATCGGTCGAACGCATTATCTCGCCAACATTTCCCCAAAGCAAAATCGATGTTCCGCTACTTGCAATTCCTGTTAATTTGTATGAAATAGGCTTCGACTCAAAACCATCGAACAATTTCATTACATCAAATTCAGCAACTGCACAAAGCGGGGAAAAAAACACCAAAATTACTACCAAAATAAGGAATTGTTTTTTCATATATCCTCCTTTAATTTTTGAAAAATTAATATATAAATTTTGTGAGGGGTGCCTTTGTTGGCACCCCAAAGAAATTATGGACATCGACAAACGTTTGTTATAAAACATTCAGTTTCCCAAGGTTCATTCCAATCTTTCCCGGGTGGGGGTACCTGGGGTTCCTGATTTGAACACTCGGATGTTCCATATTGCTCGGCTGAAATACACCATTCATAACACGATGGTGGAGAGGTATTCCAATCACAACAACAAGCATAGGTTAGTATACATTTATAATCTAAATTATCACAAAATTCAATACCATCAGCCCATTCCAGTACAGTTCCGTTTATTAATCGTATTGCGGGTTTACTTATCCATTTTACACATTTGTATGCTATGATTCGATAGTAGAGTTTTGGGATATTTTCATCACAAGGTGGGCATTGTGGAAAACAATTTGGATTGGTTTTTGCAACTTTAGACATTTCAGCAAAAATGAAACGAATCAGAGTGTCTTTTAACTCTGGATGTTGCTCAATCATATGGAAACAATCATTGTACCCCGATGCTGCATAAGCACCCTTTGGGATTATTTCTGGCATTTGTAAATCTGCGTTCCATCTACAGCAAAAAACTATTATGACCCGACAAGTATAAATAACCCCATCGTATTGGTATTGAAAATCGGCAGTAATTACATTTTCGAACCAACCAGGTGGGCAATCGCTTTTTGCCTCTCTATAACTTATTAGGTTTATAATAATTACAAACAGTAACAAAAATATTTTTTTCATTTTTTGTTCCTTTAATTCTGTTTAACAAAATTACTTAACAAAAACAAATTTTCAAAAGCGAAGTCCAATGTTTTTTGCACGAAGGTTTGATTGAACATAATGCAAAAGAATTTCCCGAGCCAGTGCACTTTGGCGGTCCACGACAATTTGAACAGAATTTATGTAATTCAGACCTATTTCTCCGAGATGAAGTGCTCTCTCTCTCTACAGCTTGGCAAATTGGATTAAACACAAAAGAAGGCTCGAACAACAGAATTATTCCCTGCTTGGCAACATTAGAAAAGGTATTTCGGCACCAACGCCAAAACATTTCCAAACTCTGCTGAAGTTCAAATAGCAATATACAAAAAAATTCAATGTATTGATTTATCATTTTTGTTCTGCACATAGTATAAATCCATTTGCTTCGCTTCGCTCGATAAATGCTTTTTTAAGTAATTTTGTTATTTAAAAGTGGAGGTGTTATGTTTGCGGAACCAATTTTGTTTAAGGAACTCTTCAAAGGGTTTACAGTGCTTCGATGGAACGATAAGCTCCGACCCGTTGAATTTATCGAAATGGACAAGCATTCCCACAAGATGATGATTGCCTGGTGCCTTGCCAAATATGAAGAGGCAAGACGGAATGAAGTCAATTGGGTTAATATCATTCGTGGCGGGGTCTACGAGCTCCTTCGTAGAGTTGTTATTCGGGACATTAAAAATCCAATTTTTTTCAGAATCCAAAAAGAATATAAAGATGTTTACAAAAAGTTAAACGAATGGGTTTTTAACTATTTCAAAAGCCGATTGAGCGACGAAACATTGCTAAATGAACTTTATGAATACATCGTCGAGGACGCTCTAATCGATGATTTCAGCCGATACATTCTGGATGCAGCACACAAATACGCCAGCTATCTGGAATTTCTTTTAATCAAGCAGATAAATCCTTTGGGATACCAGATTGAGGAAATCGAAAGAGATATGCTAAAAGATATTGCACGCTTTATGGAATTGGAAGGGATTAGGAAACTTGCCACAAGGCAAAAAGTTGCCGATTTTATCGAACTCTGCTCGCAGCTTCGCTTCCAAATCCGATGGTCCCAAACTCCGCGAATACCCCGAACATCCGTGCTGGGTCATTCGATGTTTGTGGCTTCGGCTTCTTACTTTATCACCCGAGACAACAATCCCTGCCCTCGTCGGCTTTACAACAACTTCTTTGGCGGGCTGTTCCACGACTTGCCCGAAACGGTTACCCGCGATATAATCCACCCCGTCAAAAGTTCATCGGAAGATTTCGAAGCCATCATCCATAATCTTGAACAGGAACTCGCAGAAAAGGAAATCTATCCTTTGCTGGAAAGCCCGTGGGTAAACGAAATCCGCTACTTCACACAGGACGAGTTTCTGAACAAAGTCGTAATCGATGGGAAGGTTGTAACAATTGATTCCGTCGAAGAGATTTCGGAAAAGTACAACAAAGATGAATTTTCGCCCTACGATGGGAGGATAATCCGAGCAGCAGACCATCTTGGGGCTTATCTCGAAGCCAAAAGTTCCATAGACTTTGGCATAAGGTCCGAAGATTTAGCCTCTGCAATCGAAACTATTCGAAATAGTTATCAGATAAAAATCGGGAATGTCGATTTTTCCAGCATTTACAATGGACTTTGATACTCTTTCAAACAAATTGATAGAAACAATAAGAAACGATTTTGTCAATGGTAGCCTGACAATCGCTAAAAATGCGCTACGTGGATTAATTGAAATTGTTGAGAGGGCATATCCAAACGATACGAACAAATTGGGTCGATTAGTCAATGAGTTGAAGAAGACCAAGCCTGCAATGTCCGCACTGCAAAATGTTTTGGAACGAGCACTTTTGGCGGTGTCTTCGGGCGACCGCTTCGCGTTGATTTTGCAATTGAATAAACTTTTAGAATTGTTGGAAAAGTCAACTAATGACGCAATTAATATTGCAAAAGAATATATAACTCAAAATTTCACCCCGCCCTATCGAATTGTAACGGCATCGTTTAGCTCGACTTTCCTCAAATTTGCAAAAGTATTAAGCCAGATCGAATCAAATGAAATTTTCTGTTTAGAATCGAAATGGGCTGGACAGGATTACAGCGTTTTGCTTGCCGAAAAACTTACTCAAATTGGAGTTGTTGCAAAGAATTTGCCTATGGTTGCCATTGGCACAATCGCGAATTGTTCTTTTGCTATGATTGGGGCTGATTGCGTTTCCCCCAGTGGCGTCGTCAACGGAGTTCCAAGCCAGAATTTGGCACTACAATGCAAAAACCACGATGTTCCTTTGTTTGTGCTTGCAGAGTCAATCAAATACACCAGAAAATGTAATCCCGAATCTGGTTTCGACTTTATCAATAGTTCTTTGATTAGCAAAATATTCTCTGATGACATTTTCGTAAATAAGTAAGTTATTGATTCACAATTAAATATTCTTTGATAAATTGAATTTTGCAGTTTTGAAAATATAAAGAGGTATGAAATGGCAAGAATTACCTCAATTTTTGCAGTTTTAATCATTGCTCTTTTGCTTTGCTGGTCGACTTATTCTCAACAAACGAATTTTCGTGCGATTCGAAATGCAGGGGTGGAGTTCATCGAGAACAAAGGGTTTAACATATTGTGAAACAAAAAGTTTGTCCCAAACATTTGCAGGAATCTAAAACTAGTTCAATTTGATATTTAAATAGAAAATGTTTTTTTCAGACATCGGATGTTTCGAAAACATCCGATGTCTTTCGAGGATGAACATCGGTTATGTACCATTGTAAGATACAAACATCATTAAAAGTGGAATTTTATGTGGACGGAAATGCCCTGCTTGCAATGATTGGGCATCCATCCTGCGGAATTTTATTTCCTTGGCATTTCGCGGAAAAGGCGCTTGACGTGCTGTTCGGTTACGCCGAGGTCGCGGGCTATTTCCTTGAACGACTTCTCGGAGTTTTCGCGAATGTAGCGGACAATGAATTTGTCCAGCCGCGCAAGCTTTGGAATATAAATCGACAATCCTGAGCAATGTTTCATCAATTCCCGGACAGTATCGATTCCACAAGCCATTGCAACAAGTTTCAAATCCTCTGTCAAATCTTCGATTTCCAGTTGCGAGTAAATGTCTTTTCGATTTTCCATTTCAACTACCTATTTTTATTTTAAAAATTTTTCATATATTTGTATTTGTAAGAAATACATAACTTTTATGTATTTCTTACAACAAAATTAAGTAAATTTTACAAAATATCAAAATGGAAAATTTAAATAAAGAAATTGGGGAAAGAATTCGGTTCATCAGAAGCATATTTAATGAAGGCGGGAAACTTTCGGCAAGCCAATTTGCGCATCTTTTGGGTGAATCTGTCCACAAGATTTTGAATTACGAAAGCGGGCGTGTGCAGGTTCCGCCTTCGTTTCTGCTAAGTCTTTACAAACGTGGGGTAAATCCAATATTCATTTTATCGGGCGAAGGAGAAATGTTCGCCCCAAATGCTGTAGGAAGAGAACTTAAACGTAAGCTCGAAGCAAAACTCTCGCCGAAACAAAGCGAAAGCCCTTCCAAAAGGGAAGATACCCAAACTGAACACAAGCCCTCTGCCTTGCCCACCAATGTTCCAATTCCCGAGGCGAGAATCGATGAACTTATTGAGCTTGCTCGTTCATACACTGTTGCCGCTGGAGATATTATGCGACTTCTTTCTTTGAGGAAGAAAAATGAATGAATTGGAGCGAAAAGAGTTGATAAAGAAATTCGAGAGAGTTCTGCTTTACTCTCATCTAACGAACAAGATTCCGCCGGAATACTTTCGTTTGGCTCAAAGTTTGAAGAAAATAGGCGTCGACCCCGAGGAGATTATCGAACAGGCTTTCTACAAATTCGAGATGCTTTCGCTCTTGTTGCAAATTGGCGAAGCCTTGCCAACGGTTTACGAAAGCCTTTCGACATCGCCTCACGAAGTTTACAACTTCGAAAATAAAGAAAAAGAGGAATCTATCCCCACGGGCAACTTGATTTCGTTTACCGTTGTCGGCGATTCGATGATTGGAGCAGGAATAGAAGACGGCGACGTGGTTCTGGCAGAAAAATCCCATTTTTCAAACAATTCAATTTACATTGTCAAAATTGCCGATAGTTACTTTGTCAAGCGAGTGGAACTCTTCCAAAATGGCTATCTTTTGCATTCCGAGAACAAAAGATATAAATCCGTTTACATCGATAACACTTTCGATATTGAATTTGTCGGGAAAGTAAAATATGTCGTGAAAAGAATCGAAAGAGACTAAAAGGCGGGAAAAATTACTTTGCTTTTTTAATTCAAGGCTACTATTTCATAATTCAATCAAGATTGAAAAACAAAATGTGACTACAAATTTTGTCGGGGCGACCAGCCGGTAGCCCCTACAAGATTCCCAGACATCGGATGTTTTAGAAACATCCGATGTCTTTTTAAAATGAACGAGAAGTTGTGAACCTATTTGAAATGTCTTTTGGGTCATATCTAAAAATTCTTTCTAAATTCGATTGGGGATGGTTTTGGAATACTTTTGAAACCTTTTTCTGGTGTGTATTTGGAGCTTCCAATAGTTTTGCATCGTGGCGAAAATGATTTCGCTGATGTTTGACAAAAAGGAGGTAAAGATGTGGATTGAAATTTTTCGCACAGGCACTTTCACCGATAGTTCAGGCATTACCGAAACATTTACCGAAAGCGACCTGGACAAAATCGCAAGGAAGTATAACGAAAAAGTCGAGCAAGACCCGTCGTTCGAAGCACCATTGGTGAAAGGGCACCCCAAAAGCGATAGCCCTGCTTACGGATGGGTGGAGCGACTTGCCCGCCGTGGAAGCGTGCTCTATGCTAAGTTGAAATCGTTGACCAATGAAATCATCGAAGACATTCGCCAAGGCAAGTTCCGTCGCGTTTCGATTTCATTGTATCCCGACTATTTGCTTCGGCATATCGGTTTGTTGGGGGGCGAAACCCCTGCAGTAAAAGGATTGAAGCCAATTTCCTTCGTGGAATTGGACGATTCGCGAACCTTTGAGTATTCGGAAGCCGAGAGCCATAATTTTTCGGAACTCCGGGAGGAAATTCGACGCCTCGAAATCGAAAACTCCCAACTTGCCCACCAAAACAAATCCCTACGAGAATCCCTCGAAAAGTCCCACCAAGAATTTCTTGCCCGGAGCTTCCGTGATTTTATCGAACGAATTAACAATTCGAGCGAATTTATTGTCATTCCGCCTGCAAAAGAGCAATTGTTCCTGCAAATACTCGAATATTCCGAAAAAGCAGACCAATTGATTCGCAGCAACGGCAATGGTTCTTTTCCCGAAAACTTTTCGCTTTTGGATAAAATCAAGGAATTCTTCACGAATTGGAAGCCGATGGCAATACGGAAAGAATTTGCCCAGCCAGCTTTTGGCGAAAAATTTGTTCAACACGAATTCGAAGGGAAAAAAATCGACGAGGAGCGTTTAGATTTGCATCTGCGAGCGCGCGAACTCCAAAAACATAACCCTGAATTATCCTATGAACAAGCTTTATCAATGATTAACAAATTATAGGAGGAACAATGGCGACAGAAATTCGATTAATCGACCCTGTTCTAACTTCGCTTGCACAGGAATATCGCAACTCGGGCTTTGTTGCCGATAAAATTTTGCCTGTGGTTTCGGTGAATCAACGCAAAGGCAAAATCCCTGTGTTTGGCAAGCAAGCATTCATCCACCGCGACACAATCCGAGCCGTTCGAGCGGATTCGAACAGAATCCCACCCGAAGAGTTGACCTACTTGGAATTTGAACTTCTGGAGCGTGATGTCGAAGTCTCGCTCGATTATATCGAAGAAGAGGAATATTCCAACTTCTTCCAAATCGAACAGCAAGCAACAAATGAACTGCTCGACATTCTTTTGCTTGGACGGGAAAAAGAAGTTGCCGACTTCCTGCAAAATCCGAACAATTACAGTAGCGATATGAAGATGGAAATCACAGCCGCAATTGCTTTTGACGATTATACCAAATCGTTCGACCCTATTCAAAAGATTATGGAAGCGGTGGCGGCAGTTCGCAAAAAAATCTCTCGCTACCCAAATGTAATGATAATTGGCGAACCAACTTATCGGGCGTTGAGTTTCCATCCAAAAGTGCTGGACAAAATCAAATATGTTGGGCTTGGCAAAGTAACTTTGAATTATTTAAGCGAGTTGCTTGAAATCAAAAATATCTATGTTGGAATGGGAGTTTACACCCCAAATGACATCGATTTCACCGACATCTGGGGCGACAACATTGTTTTAGCCTATGTCGAGGAACAAGATAAAGGCAAAACTACTCGAATGGGAGCAAGTTTCGGTTACATCTTGCAAAAGTCGGGTTACCCCGAAATCGATGTCTATTACGAAAATGGCGGAAAAATCAAAGTCATACGAGCTACCGATGCCTATACTTTTCTTTTAACAACGCCACAGGCTGGATTCTTGATTTACAACACAAATCACATTTCTTAATGGGGAGGAGTTATGGCAATAAACAACAAAACATATCAGCCAGTGCAAATATTAACAATTAAAGCGACAGGCGATGTTGCAAGCAATAGGTTCGTTGGTTTTTCGGGCAGTCTTTGCGGTGCGAATCAGAAGGCTTTTGGTGTGAGTTTGTCAAATTTTTCGAATGGCTCCTTTGCTTCGATTGTGGTCTTGGGAACTGCGATTGTCGAAGCAGGTGGAACGATAAATGTCGGCGATAAGGTTGCAAGCGATTCGTTGGGCAGAGCAATAGTCGCAACAACAGGAGCTGAAGTAAACGGAAGGGCTTTGACTTCTGCCGTTGTGGGCGAGTTCGTGAAGATTTTGCTTGTTCCATAAGGAGACAACAGATGTACACCAACTTAAATGAATTATTAAAAGAATTTACCCCCGAGGAGTTAGCCATATTGACGGGCGACCCCTCGGGGTCGGTTATTGACCAAGCCCGTTTGGATTATGCAATATCCAATGCCTCGAACTTAATCGATAGTTTCCTTCGGAACCGCTTCGATGTCCCTTTCAATCCTGTGCCAATCTTGATTAACTTTGTTGCACGGGAACTTGCAGTGGCTAATCTTTATGAATATTACAACCACGACGGGGTTGTTCCGCCTTCGATTTCCCGCCGAAAATCCTATGCTCTGTATCTGCTCCGTCAGATTCAAAACGGCGATATACAATTGGACATTGCGGACAACTCCCGCCGACCTGTTCTGATGGTTAACAAAGACAAGGACAGCCGTATCTTCGGCAACGATATTTTGGACACTTTTGTGGAGATGTGAAATGCTTGAAAAAATTGTTGATTTTTTGAAAAGGAATGGCGTTTTGTTGATTTTTGTCCTTGCAACGCTTTACTTGTCGAATCTCGAAAGCCCCGAAATTCGTGCTTTTCTGCTTGCTTCTTTGTTGGAATGCATTGCAATTGCCTTTTCGGGCTTTGCCGTTTTTGTTTTCACAAATGTTCGATTTACCGAAAATCCTGTTACGCCAAATTTGGGCTTGATTTTTCTTGGTGTGCATATTTCGTTTGGACTTTCTGTGCTTGCTTTGTATTTAGCACAATTTACTAATTGATATGGCAAGAATATTTCTTTTGCTGGTTTTACAAATATTTGCTCAAACGATTGTTTTGTGTCAAAATCGATATGTTTTGCCTTGTTCGAAAGCCCTTGTGGATGAATCCCGAAAAGTCCTTTGGATGCAATTAGGCGTGACCGAAGCGACAAATCGTAACGATGGCAAAGACATCGAGAAATATCTTAAAGTATTGGGACTGCCAACGGGCTCGCCATATTGCCTTGCGGGCCAATACTACTGCTTCTTCGAGGCAACGAAGATTTTGGGACTTCCCAAATCCGCTATTCCTTTGCCATCCACAGGGCTTTCGACGGGGCTGTTTCGATTTGCTAAACAAAAGGGCAAAAGGCAGAGCAAAATCTCCATCGATGACCTTATCGTTTGGCAAAGGGGTCGCTCAATTTTTGGTCATACCGAACGAATTGTTAAACTTGGCAGAAAGGGTTGGGTCGAAACCATTGGCTTTAACACACGAAAATTTTCGAAGCAAGAAAACAGGTGGGTCGAAGGCGTTTTCCTTTGGAAAAGGAATTTGATTCACCCGCTTGGTCATCTCAATCTTCTTGGCTTTGTGGGTTTTGGAGAATAATGGCGATGATTTGGGAACTGGTTCGCAATTGGAATATGCAAAATCGCTGGGAGTCCCGTTGGATTCCTTTTGAATTCGAAGAGAAAAACTTTGGAAACAAAAGTTTCTACAATACTGTTTGCATCGAATTTGTTTGGGAAGATGTTTCGGGCACTTTGAACGGGAAAATTTCTTTCCGTGTTTCGAATAATCAAAAAACTTACAGAGTTCTGAAAGAAATCAATGTTAATTCCGAAAACAATCGAACAAACTCATACTTTCTAAATATTTTCTATCCATCATTTCAGTTTTTCAAAGTGGTTTATGAGCCAAATGGAATTGCCAATGGCAGGCTTTCCGTTGGAGTTCTTTTCAAATGAAATACCAACGGACTTGTCAAACGTTTTGCTTTTCGATTGCGTATTGGCGCAGCTTGGAACGCAGGAGATTGAATGCATAATTTTAGTAAAAAAATTTTTAGAGAAAAAATATGGACATCCAAACTTTTCAAATGCTGGTTCTTTTGGCTGGAACATTGGCATCGGTAGGAACAATGTTCTGGAAGATACGGAAAGAAATACAACGAAGCCAGAAAGAATCGCTCGAACAAAAGGTCGCCGAAGAGCGTCGGGCAATGGCTTTGGAAAATAGAATTAATCTGCTTGAGCAAAAAACCACGCAATACGGCGAGATTCTTTCGACAAAACTTTCGGATTTAATACAACGATTGGATTTGCTCTACTCTCTTTTTTATGAACAAATTTCTTCAAAGCAAATATGAGAACGCAGAGAATAATCACAATTGTCCTTTTTGCGATAATCCTAATTCTTTTCTTGCTTCATCTTCGAAAGCCTAAATCTTCGCCTGTTGAAATACTCAAAATCGATACGATTTCGTTGGTTAAGCCTGTTGAAAAAGTTGTAATCCGTCGTGCAAAGCCAAAAATTATTTTCCGCAGGGATACAATTATTCAAACTCATCCGTTCGTGGTAAGTATAGATACAGCAGTGCAAAGAGATACCATTTCGCTACAATATCGCTATCCCGAGAATATTCTCGACTTATCGATTTCATCGGTTCCCGATACTTTCAAAGTCCCGAAAATTGTTTATTCTTTCGATAAAAAGAAGGAGAGATGGTGGGAAAAACCTGCAATTTTTGTTCTGGGAACTGCTTTCGGTTATTTATTATGTAAGATAAAGTAGCAAAGAAAAATGAAAAAGGAAGTTAAGGAAAAATTGTTGCGGGAGATATATAATTCATTTTACCGAACTACAAATTTGCTGCCAAATCCCGACACAATTTTGCGAAAGATTGGGCGGGGCCTCGAGGTTTATCGTGAATTAAAGAACGACCCGCACGTTTGGAGTTGCATTCAATCCCGCAAAAGCGGTGTTCTTTCTTTGCAGTGGACGCTGGAACAAATGGATGCACCCGACGAAGTTTACACTTTGATTCGCCAAATCTTCGACAATCTGGATATTTACCAAATTGAGTCGGACATACTCGAAGCCCGGCTTTTTGGTTTCCAGCCCATCGAAATCATTTGGAATTACATAAACGGCAAAATCATTCCAACCGAACTCAAAGCAAAGCCACAGGAATGGTTCGCCTTCGATAGCAACGGGAATTTAATCTACAATGGTTCTAATCCTTCGGAACGGCAAGTGGTCGAGCGTTATAAAATAATCAATGTCCAGCACGAAGCATCGGCGATAAATCCTTACGGACATTCCCTGCTTGCAAAATGCTACTGGCCAGTTACATTTAAAAATGGTGGACTGCGTTTTTGGGTGAACTTCACCGAACGCTATGGTATGCCTATCCTCATTGGCCAATACCAGCGAGGGGCTACAAATAACGAAATAGAACAACTTGCCCGCGATTTAGAAAGCATCTACGAAGACGCAATAATCGTCTCGCCAATGGATGTAAAAATCGAACTGCACGAACCAAATCGGAATTCTTCGGTGGAACTATATCTGGAACTGATTCGCTTCGCCAACAATGAGATTTCCAAAGCAATACTTTCGCAAACATTGACAACGGAACTCGAAGGCGGTTCCTACGCCGCTTCGCAAACACATTTCCAGATACGCAAGGAAATAGTGCAAGCAGACTCCCGCCTGGTCCAAAATGCTCTGAACCTCCTGATAAGATACACCATCGAATTGAACTATGGCTGGGCGTCGCCCCCAAAATTCCGAATTATAATGGAATAGCATGGGCAATTCTATGTAGGGGCGAATAATTTTTCGCACCCTACGAAATATCATAATCCCAAAACAGATTTCGTTTCACCAAACGGAAGTCATTTTGGTTAGACATCGGATGTCTGCCAGACATCCGATGTCTGGAAATCCCCTTGTTCGATGAAATGCATCTGGAACATACATCGCTTGCCTTGCCAAAAGACATCGGATGTTTTTTGAAACATCCGATATCTGGAAAATTTTTAGGGGCGAAATAATTTTTCGCCCCCTACGAAATATCATAATCTCAAAACCGATTTCGTTTCCCCAAACGGAATTCATTTTGGTTAGACATCGGATGTTTTTGAAACATCCGATGCCTGTGTTGTGTAAATCTTTACAATGGAATATTGCCGTGCTTTTTCGGGGGATTGTTGTCCACTTTGGTTTCGAGCAGACGAAATGCGTTTATTAGGACTTGTCGGGTCTTCTTTGGTTCGATTACATCGTCGATATAACCATAGGAAGCAGCGATGTAGGGATTTGCAAACTTTTGGTTAAAAATTTCGATTAGTTCTTCTTCCTTCTTTTCTGGGTCGGGGGCATTTTCTATCTCTTTTTTGAAAATGATTTCGACAGCACCTTTGGGTCCCATAACGGCGAGTTCAGCCGTGGGCCAGGCGAAGTTGAAATCGCCACGAATGTGTTTGCTGTTCATCACGTCGTAAGCCCCGCCGTAGGCTTTCCGCGTGATAACAGTGATTCTTGGCACGGTGGCTTCGCAAAATGCATAGAGCAATTTTGCCCCATTGGTGATAATACCGCCCCATTCTTGGTCGGCTCCGGGCATAAAACCTGGAACNTCTTCGAGAACAAGCAGAGGAATATTGAAAGCATCGCAAAATCGAACAAAGCGGGCACCCTTCCTCGAAGAATTAATATCCAAAACGCCAGCAAGCACAGCCGGCTGGTTGGCAACAACCCCAACAGAATAGCCCCCAAGCCGTATGAACCCAACAATGATATTAGGTGCCCAATCCTTATGAACTTCCAGAAATTCCCCATTGTCGGCAATTTTACGAATTATATCCTTCATATCGTATGGTTGATTGGGATTTGCAGGGACGATGTAGTTCAGCTCCTCATCTTCTCGGTCGATTGGGTCATCGTTTGGTATAAATGGCGGGTCTTCGCTGTTGTTCGATGGAATAAAGGAAAGGAGTTTCCGAACAAGACGCAGGGCTTCCAAATCGTTCGGAGCTGTAAAATGGGCTACTCCGCTTTTCGTAGCGTGGACATTAGCCCCGCCAAGCTCTTCGGAGGTATATTCCTCGTGTAGAACAGTCTTTACAACCTTTGGACCTGTAACAAACATATACGATGTTTTTTCCACCATTATGATAAAATCGGTAATAGCGGGGGAGTAGACAGCGCCGCCGGCGCAAGGTCCCATAATAACCGAAATTTGCGGAATAACACCCGAAGCAAGCGTATTGCGTAGGAAAATATCGGCATAAGCACCAAGCGAGATTACGCCTTCTTGCACACGAGCCCCACCCGAATCGTTCAACCCAATCACAGGGCATCCAAGTTTCATAGCCATATCCATAATTTTGCAAATTTTTCGCCCGTGTTCAGCAGCGAGACTGCCACCAAGAACGGTAAAATCTTGTGAAAATACAAAAACCTTTCGCCCTTCGATTGTTCCGTAGCCGGTAACAACGCCATCGCCAAAGAAGACATTTTTGTCCAAGCCAAAATCGTGAGAATGATGATGGACAAGCATATCGATTTCGTAAAAGCTCCCCTTGTCCAAAAGCAAATCGATTCGCTCGCGTGCAGTCAGCTTCCCTTTTTTATGCTGTGCCTCGATGCGGTCTTTCCCGCCACCTTCGAGAGCCTTGCCTTTAAGTTCGAACATCTGCTTGATTTTGGCTTCCACCAACTGCTTGTTCTTTTCATCCATTTTCAATTATCAATTTTGAAAAAATTAAATTTAAGCAATTTAATATTATTTAAAGGAAATGCTTTTAATTATCAATAAAATTTGTGTTGAACATTGAAATAACAATGAAACAAAATTTATGTAGGGGCGGATAATTATTCGCCCTTAAGAGATAATAAATTATTTGGTGGCTTGACCGAATAACTCTCGTTCGCGACCCTTTACAAAAAGACATCGGATGTCTGCCAGACATCCGATGTCTGGAAAATTGTAGGGGCGAGCGGCCGCTCGCCCCTACGAGACGATAATATGAAAAATTTTCTATCTTTATTTAAAGGGTTGATTGTATTGAGCAAATATCAAATTTATTTAAAACAAAAACTTCCGCGCTTGAACTTAAAAAACAGTGTTGATTTAGGCACGCTTTAATTCCAAAATTAAGTTTCCAAAAAATTCAAAATTTCTTGGGTGTGTGTAACATAGGCAAAACCCAAAGCCAGATTAAGTAAAGAGGCAATATGCATCTCTTCGTTAATAGAACCTGTTGCATCGGCAAGGAAAAACACCCTGTAGTCACGGTAGTAAGCATCGCGAGCAGTCGACTCACAGCACATATTGGTCATAATTCCTGTTACAACAAGGTCTTCGACTTTTAAGCCACGAAGATAGGTTTCCAAATCGGTGTTGTAAAAAGCAGAATAACGGTGCTTGTAGATTATTTTCTCCTCTTCTCGTGGGGCAATTTCATCTATTACCTTACTTTCGGGACTATTTTCTATACACATTCCTTCCCACCACCATTTCATTATCCCAGAATCAATCCCCTTGGGGTCGTGGACGTGGCAGGTAAAAATCACCGGTAGCCCTTTCCTTCGATATGCATCAATTAAGCTCTTTAAATTATCAATTATCGCAAGACCTCCGCAAGTAAATGTGGGCGACTCGGGGTCGAGGAAAAACTTTTGCATATCGATAACAAGTAGTGCAGATTTTGATGGGTTTAAAGCGAGTTTGTGCGTATTAAACGGAGCGATTCTGTTCAGCCATTGATTTGTTTTTTGAGCAAGATTTGTTTTTGTTACATAGTAATCCATAAGAAACCTCTAAATGTTAAACATTAGGACCTTGTAGACTTTTATGAATTTTCTCTGATAGAATGCTAAAAAGATTAACAATAAAGAAAAGAAGAAGCACAATTGCGTTTACTAATGCTAAATGCGGGAAACTACTCCCAAATAAAATTGTAGAAAGGAACCGCAAAATTAAAACAATTTGAAATGTGATGAGAACAGTATAGTTTAAAAAGTAGTTTTCTTTAATTTTCACTTTCAAAACAGCAGGTAAGATTATTGATATATGTGCAAAAATCATATTCATTACAAAACCAAGGAAGAAAGAGTGTATTTGCAGGTCGTATGTTGAATACTTTGGCAACACAATTGTCAAACCATTTATCAGCAACCCAAAATAGCCAAACATCAATGCAATACCACGAAAGCGAAAAGGTTCGGACTTTTTAATATTTATCCTTGCTATATCGTTTTGCATTAACCAAAGGGCAATAAGAATTATTGAAACACCATAAGCAATTTCATTGATTTTCAAGAAAAAGCCAGAAAGTATCAGAAAAAGCAAAAGAATGTATTTTTTAAAATTTGAAATGCCAATAAACTTACTCAATTCAAGTCTTTCGGCGATAATCGTAATCAAAAGGAACATTTCGAGCAGTCTTACACTCAAAAATAGGTCTTTATCCAAATAAAATACAAGCATTCCCAATGTATATGCTATTCCCGAGAGCAAAAATAGCCAATGAACAAGGTCGTTATGCGAAAACAAAAAGTAGAGAAATATCAAAGTAAGTATTAATCCACCCAAAACCAACATTAAGTTTGCAATTTCGGGCTCATTCAGAAGAAAGAAAATAAGGCTTGAACCATTTAACAAAGGTAGATAGTGAAACACTTTGTTTTCAATTGTCACAACTCTTTCCAATGTTATTAAAGTGCCCAGAAAACTTCCAATCATAATTAGAAAATGATATTGATTTATATAGAACAAAAGGTTAAATTCCCCAGCACGAGTAATTCCCGCTGTTAAACCAACTACCAACGAAAATAAAGAAATCAGAATAATTATTCTTCTAATAAACATTTTAAAAATTTATTTTTCAAAATAACAAAATTAATAAAAAAATTGAATTTAGGTTTGCCTAAAAATCAATGTTATAAACATAATGAAGAGTTGATGTATCCAACTCGAGGGCACAAAGGTAGCCTAAATCGGGGCGGAAAGGATTGTTTGCATACACACATCCACCATCGAGATAGATTTTCCACTCTTTCAGCGACTTTTGAATTCTGGGCAAGGGCGTTGGCGTGTGCCCAACCACAACTTTCCGATAGCCAATTTTTTCGGGTCGAGCGCATAAACTCCGTCCCCACACCATCCAGTATTTGTTCTCGAATGGGTTCTCGGCATCAAAATCTAAATCGCCATGGACAAGTATAAAATCGTCGAATTCAACAAAATAGAGCAGATTTTGGAAGAAATTCAAATACTTTTCGGGAATTTCCAATGGATGTTGAACTCCAAAGCCTGCAAGGGTCGATTCGCATCCATTGTAAATCCAAGTGGAAAAGGCTATGGCATCGGTTAATGATTGCAACAGCATTTCTTCGTGGTTACCGCGAATTACCACCGCCCTGCCCCGCTCACATAAATCTACGACATAGTCGACGGTTTGGCGGACGCGTGGTCCGCGGTCAATCAAATCCCCAAGAAAATACAACTTATCGCCGGCAGTAGCCTTAACTTTATTTTCTATTAGTTCAACCAAAGTTCGATAACAACCATGAACATCCCCGATTACTATTCTTCTTTCTTTCATAAAATTTCCATATATTTGTTTTTTATGTTTAAAAGCAAATTAAAATTTTTTCGTTTCTTAAATTTTAAAGTTAGTTTAACAAAAATTAAGTATATATGAAAAATGCAAAAGCAAAATTAAGCGAAAAGAAAATTGAATCAAAGCCAAACGGCAAGGCAAAGATTGTAAAGATGACCTATCTGGGGAAGGAACGCGAAGTCGAGCTTTACAGCAAGTTCGATTTTACTGGATTCGACAAGGAAACTATCCTGAAATGGTATAAATTAAACCAGTTGGGCAGAAGGCTCGACGAGAAGGCTGCGTTGTACTTGAAGATGGCAAAGGGATGGTCCTATCACGCCCCATTTGGCGGGCACGATGGGATACAGCTGGCTTTAGGTCTTGTGTTTCGGGCGGGGAAAGATTTTCTTTTCCCGTATTATCGCGATATGCTAACCTGCCTTGCTGCTGGTATTACCCCATACGAGATAATTTTGAATGGTTTGAGCAAAGACGCCGATGTTGCAGGTGGCGGACGCCATATGAGCAATCATTTTGCTAAGCCCGAGATAAGAATACAAAACGTGTCCTCGTGCACAGGAAATCACGCCCAACACGCTGCTGGGCTGGGCAGGGCTATCCGTAGATACAATGGCGACGAGATTGTTTTCTGTTCAACTGGTGAATCTGCCACTGCCGAAGGATATTATTTCGAAGCAGTCAACTGCGCCTCGACCGAAAAATTGCCAGTCGTGTTCGTAATCCAAAACAATAAATATGGCATCTCGGTTCCGCTACACGAAGTGATGGGAAATTTGAATGTAGCCGAGAACTTTTCGGGCTTGAAAAACTTAAAAATAATAAACTGCGATGGTCGAGACCCGTTCGACTCCTATCGTGCTTTGCAAAGTGCAATTGAATGGGTCGAAAGTGGCAATGGTCCTGCAATTGTGCACGCAGAATGTGACCGAATTGGCTCCCACTCTAATTCCGACAATCACGAACTTTACCGCACACCCGAAGAATTGCAAACCGTAGCCCGCCGTGACCCTCTACTTCAATTTCGATACTACATTCTAAGTCGTGGCATTGCAACAGAAGAGGAACTACAGGAAATAGAATCCGAAAACCAACGGATTATTTTCGAAGCAGCAGACCAAGCCGAAAAAATGCCAAATGCCGACGGCTCTCAATGGAATAAGTTCATTATTCCGGAACCATATATTCCAAAAGATGCTAAAACCGAAGAATACGAACCCGATCCCGATGCACCTTTGATTTCTCTACGCGAGGCAATCAATCAAACTCTAATTGAAGAGTTCCAAAGGAATCCAAACACATTTCTTTGGGGACAGGACATTGGCAAAGGCGGGGTGTTCAATGTTGTAAAAGGAATGCCCCAGATGTTTGGTAAAGAAAGAGTTTTTAACGCCCCGATTGCAGAGGATAATATTGTTGGAACCGCAAACGGATTCTGCCGATACCGCGATGACATTCGTGTTGTCATCGAAGGTGCCGAATTTGCCGATTACTTCTGGCCCGCAATGGAACAACTTGTTGAATGCTCACACGACTATTGGAGGACAAAGGGGCAATTCACCCCGAATATTGTGATTCGTCTTGCCAGTGGTGGTTATATTCAAGGGGGATTATATCATTCGCAGAACATCGAAGGAGCATTAGTAACGCTTCCCGGAATTCGCATTGTAGCTCCTGCTTTTGCCGACGATGCTGTTGGACTTATGCGAAATGCAATTCGTTCGCGTGGGGTAACGATGTATTTGGAACCCAAGTTTTTGTATAATTTCAAAAACGCGTATGCAAAGAAGCCCCACCCCGAGTTTGTGGTCCCCTTTGGTAAGGCAAAGATTCGCCGAGCCGGCACCGATGTTACCGTTGTTGCCTATGGCACAGCAGTCCATCTTGCATTATTCGCAGCGAAGGACCTCGAAGCCGAAGGCATCGATGTCGAAGTTATCGATTTGCGTTCTTTGATACCTTGGGACGAAGAGCTTGTGTACGAATCCATTCGCAAAACAAATCGCGTTGTCATTGCCCACGAGGATAAAGTAACTGGTGGCTTTGGTGGCGAAATTGCCGGCAAAATCGCCGAAAATGTCTTCAATTATTTGGATGCGCCCATACTACGAGTAGGCTCGAAAGATTGTCCAGTCGGTTTTGCAAAAGAATACGAAAATGCCATCCTGCCCAACAAAGAAGATGTAAAAGAAGCAATACTAAAAGTAATTAAATTTTAATTGTATGGGGGAATAATTTTTCGCACCCTACGAAATATCATAATCCTAAAACCGATTTCGTTTCCCCAAACGGAAGTCATTTTGGTTAGACATCGGATGTCTGCCAGACATCCGATGTCTGGAAAACCCCTTGTTCGATGAAATGCACCTGGAACAAACAGCGCTTGCCCTTGCCAAAAAGACATCGGATGTTTTTGAAACATCCGATGTCTGGGAAATTGTAGGGGATAATAATTTTTCGCCCCTACAAGATATCATAATCCCAAAACCGATTTCGTTCCCCCAAACGGAATTCATTTTGTTAGACATCGGATGTCTGCCAGACAGCCGATGTCTGGGAAAACCCCTTGTTCAACGAAATGCATCCAAAACAAACAGCGCTCGCCTTGCCACAAGACATCGGATGTTTTTGAAGCATCCGAAGTGTGGGAAAATTGTAGGGGCTAAATAATCATTTGCCCCCTTACGAAATATCATAATCCCAAAACCGATTTCGTTTGCCAAACGGAATTCATTTTGGTTAGACATCGGATGTCTGCCAGACATCCGATGTCTGGAAGTCCCCTTGTTCGATGAAATGCATCTGGAACAAATATCGCTTGCCCTGCCAAAAGACATCGGATGTTTTCGAAACATCCGATGTCTGGGAAAAATGTAGGGGGCGAAATAATCATTCGCCCCCTACGAAAATTTTGCTTTTGATTTTTCTGTTTTTTTGATAAATTTGAAACTTTAATAAACAATAAAGAGAATTTGAAATGAAAAAGGCAAATTTTCGTTGGTTGATTTCCATTCTCTGTATGTTTACTTTGTTTATTTCGACCGCGTTCAGCCAGGAAAAAGAAAAGAAGAAAGAGGAAGAAGAAACTCCGCAATTTCAAGAAGAGATTACCCCGGGCAAAGACCAACAAGAGACTGTTCCCGAGCGATTAAAATTTTACAAGGAACGATACGAGGAAACCTTCAGCGAAAGCTTCGACATGGTTTGGCGTGCTATCAAAAAGTCGCTCGATGATATCGGTTGTATGATTTCATACGAGAAATATCAGCAAAACGACGAGGGATATTTTACCGGGACATTGAAATCGGACTTTTGCGTGTTTTCCTTCGGCAAGGATACAACTTTCCAAGTCCTTAAACGGTATAGTTACGAAATGCCACTGATTCGCGGGGGGATTTGGATAAACGGCAGAATCCAGTACACTTTCAAGGTCAAAGAGAATCCCGATGGCTCGGTGTTCATTTCATTTAAAGGGCAATTGAGCGGGTTCGAGGATTTCGTTACCCATCAAGTTCATTTCTGGAAATCTAATGGAATCTTGGAAACACAAATGCTCGAAAGAATCAAAAACAATCTAAAATTGGTAAAAGAATAACAATTTGGTGAGGTTTTAATGAAAGTCAAGGATATTCTAAAGCAAAAGGGACCGGAAGTATTTACAATCGGCGAAGAAAAAACTCTTGCCGATGCAGTGAAAATTCTTGCGGCAAACAACATCGGTGTGCTTCTGGTTCTTTCGTCCGAAGCAAAAATTGTCGGTATAATAAGCGAAAGGGATATTATTCGCACCCTTGCCTCCGACCTAGCCAACAGCCTCTCGAAAAAAGTAAAAGATGTGATGACCCAACAAGTTATCGTCGTTGAACCCGAGGACGATTTGGAATATGTCGAAAAAGTTATGACTCAAAACCGTTGCAGGCATATTCCTGTCATCCATAACAAAGTTCTTGTTGGTTTGATTTCCATTGGCGACATTGTCAAGTCGATGCTAAAAGAAACAGAGACAGAAAATAAATACCTTAAAGACTACATCTCTGGGGTTGTTGGATAAAGATTTTGGGGAGTGTTGCCGTAATCAAATTCCGAGGCTGAATACTTTCACCACACTCCCCTTTCATCTAAATTTATTTACTGAACTTGGAATTTAGGAATGCTATTTCTATCTCCTTTTTGTAGCTTTCCTGTGTAGTTACGATTGTAACAGTAAACAAATAGCCCTTGTGATAAGCGATATACATATTCTCTTCCAAATTGTATCCATTTTGGGACAATTTAAAAGTAATATGTTTGAACTTGACGCCGTCGATTATTACATCAGGGTTTTCAATTTTTTCGACATTAAACTTAAGCCCAGTAAAAGTATCGTAAACAAGTCCAAGTAATAAATTTAAATGTTCGGTGAACTCTTTTTCGGATGCAAAATCCCATTTCTCGATATTAGAAAGGAATTTGTTTGTTTTGTTCCCCGAGAGTTGAAGATTTAACAACTGTTTTGTTGCACTCACATCGACGCTGTCTATTCCAGTTTGGGATTGTATTGCCGAAATTCCTTTGTTAGTCATTTCAGCGACCTTGTTGCTGTCGATTTTTTCCCAACCTTTGACGATTTGCATCTTCCAACCAAGTTCGGGGCTGTAGTATGTATCAACTATTTCTGCTTTTTCATTTTTCCCTTTGCCGCAACCGATAAGAACTGTGGTAAAGAGAAGGAATACAATCATTTTGTATCCATTGTTCAAAAGTTTGTGGTGTTCAAGTTTCATATCTTCTCCTGAATTAGTTAAACAAAATTAATTATAGAATTTAGCTTTTTTGTTCTTTTCAATCCAAGTTGAAAAGAAAATACAAAGATAAAAATAAAAATTCAAAATTAATCCTTTTAAAAAAATTTTTTGTTATAACTCAATTCAATATGTAGGGGCGAATTATTCGCCCCCAGGAGATATTATAATCCTAAAACCGATTTCGTTTGCCAAACGGAATTCATTTTGGTTAGACATCGGATGTCTGCCAGACATCCGATGTCTGGAAGTCCCTTGTTCGGTCAAATGCGATTGTAATAATCGGCGATAGCCCAGCGGAAAGACATCGGATGTTTTTGAAACATCCGATAGCTGAAAACACTTGTATGTGGACCGGTCAGTTGCCCCTAAGTAACTTTCCAATTTTTCTGTTAATTCAAAATGTTAAGAAAGAGAAAACGAACGAAAATAGCGTAAATCCATATTGTGATTTTCAAGCTCCACCACCCGTGATGGATTGCGTGGAAATATTTTTGTAATTTTGTTTTTTTTCGATATGCTATGTTGGAAGTTACATTAGAAAGAGCGAGGGAGCTGCTCGAAAACTGCAGCGGCAAGCGTATCGCTGTCGTGGGCGATGTGATGCTGGACCGCTTCTTTTGGGGCACGGTGAACAGAATTTCGCCCGAAGCCCCAGTCCCTGTTGTCGATTTGGAAGAAGAGACCGCACATCTGGGGGGCGCCTCGAATGTTGCTAACAATTTGAACAATCTTGGCATTGTCCCACTACTTTGCGGTGTCGTTGGGGACGACAACAGCGGGAAGATGTTTTTAGAAATTGCCCAGCAGAACGGAATCGATATTTCCGGGCTGTTCGTCGATAGTTCGCGACCCACGACTGTAAAAACCAGAATCATTGCAAATAATCAACACGTGGTTCGTGTCGACCGCGAAGTTCGCGACCCAATCCCCGACCATATCACCGATTCAATAATAAAAGTCATCGCCAACGAGAAAAATCTTGATGGGATTATCTTCCAAGATTACAACAAAGGAACGATAACAGCGCGGTTAATACATTCACTGATTAAAATAGCCAATGAGCGAGGGATTCCAACTTTTGTCGACCCAAAGTTCGATAACTTTTTCGAATACAGAAATTCTACCGTTTTCAAACCCAATCGAAAGGAAGCCCAGCAAGCATTGAATCGAAAAATCCAAAATCGTGAGCAAATTGTTTCCGCCGGGAACGAACTGATGCAAAGGCTCGAGCCCCAAGCCGTGCTTTTGACTCTCGGAGCCGACGGTATGGCGCTGTTCGAGTCGAACGGCGAGGTTTCGCTCGTTTCCACTCGGGCGCGAAAAGTTGCCGACGTCTCGGGCGCTGGCGATACAACAATTGCCACTTTCGCAGCAATTTATTCGGCTGGGGCAAGTTTGAAGGAATGCGCTACAATTGCCAACTACGCCGCAGGCGTTGTTTGCGAGGAACCAGGCGTCGTGCCAATTACTATCGACAAACTTCTGGATTCAATCCGGAAAAACAACAAAAAGAATGGCATTCGATGATTGTCGATTTCAATGAAATTGAAAAAATCTGCAATTCGCTGAGGGAACAGAACAAAAAGATTGTATTCACAAATGGTTGTTTCGATATTCTGCACCGCGGTCATATAGAATACCTTACGAAGGCAAAAGAATTTGGCGATGTTCTAATTGTTGGTTTGAATAGCGACACCTCGGTCCAACGATTGAAAGGAAAAGATAGACCAATAAACTCCGAATCCGACCGTGCACGCATTCTCGATGCACTGAAGCCAGTGGATTATGTTGTGATTTTCGAAGAAGACACCCCGCTTCACCTCATTCAGATGGTCAAGCCCGATGTGCTTGTCAAAGGCGGAGATTACAAGGTCGAGGAAATTGTTGGCTCCGAATTTGTTATGTCCTACGGCGGGAAAGTCGAAATCATACCCTTCGTCGAAGGCAAATCCACCACCAAAATAATCCAGAAGATAAAAGGGGAGGGAAAATAATCACCAAATCCGGCAGGCAATGTTTTTTTTTCGTAAGATGTGGCTAATTCTCTACAAAATTGCAACTCCTCAAATAAGTTTTGTTGATGTTTAAGGTAAAACTTGCAACACTTTATTAATATTATTGATTACAAACATAATTTTTATTTTTTAAAATAAGATATTTTTTTCTTATTTTGCATTTTTAAAAGTTTAAGGTTGCAATGGAACTTAAAAAGTTTGCGCCAACGAAATTTTACAAAATAGGATACTCGATTGTTTTCGGGTGTCTTTGCGGATTGTTCGTTTTTGGAATTTATTCATCGCGGCTACATTCTTACTTTTCCGACAATCCCAATGCTTGTATTAATTGTCACATTATGAATCCATTTTATATCACTTGGTTTCACAGCAGTCATCGTAATCAAACAACTTGTAACGATTGCCATATCCCACACGGAAATACTGCTAAATCATTATGGTTTAAGTTGAACGATGGACTTCGGCATTCGACTCTTTTTACTTTTAATGCTTATCCACAAGTGATTCGATTAAGAGAAGCGGGCGCAAAAGTTGTTCAGGAGAACTGCATCCGATGCCACAAAGAACAAATTAATTATGTTTTCCCCTTTGTGCAGAAAAAAGGATTCCACAAAGACGAACAAAGTTATTGCTGGAATTGTCATCGGGAGGTTCCGCATGGGCGTATTGCAAGCCAAGCTTCAACTCCCTATGGTCGTGTTCCGGTAAATTACCAATTAACACCAGATTGGTTAAAGAAATATATCTCGAATGAATAAATATGTATAACAAAATCGGAAAGAACAATGGAAACAAAACCAAACCAAAAACGATTTCTTTATCTTGCAATATTCATCTTTGCTGTCGTTATCGTCATTATTGTGGGGTTGTTTGTTTCGACAATACTTGAGCGACGCGCCGAATCGATAGCAAGATTTCAAATCGTCAAACCTATTGCCGATTGGGAACCAAGAAACGAAGTTTGGGGCGAAAACTTCCCTCGTGAATTCGAGTCGTACAAAAGGACTCTGGACACAAGCTTTAGGAGCAAATATCTTGGTTCGGGTCATATTGACTTGCTGGAAGATTGCCCCGAATCGGTAATTATGTGGGCTGGCTATGCTTTTGCCAAAGATTACAATCAGGCTCGTGGACACGCTTGGGCTATCGAGGATTTACGAAGTACTTTACGAACAGGCGGCGTTAAAGAATCGCCTCAACCTGCAACTTGCTGGTCTTGTAAAACGACCGATTTCCCGAGAATGGTTGCTAAACTTGGAGCCGAAGCTTTTTATAAGAAAAAGTGGTTCGAAATGGGACCTGAAATGGTCAATCCTATTGGGTGCCAAGATTGCCACGACCCAAAGACTATGAATTTGCGCATCACCAGACCTGCCCTAATCGAGGCTCTTCAGCGAAGGGGAGTAAAATTGGAAAACATAACTCACCAAGAAATGCGTTCCCTTGTTTGCGCCCAATGCCACGTTGAATACTATTTCAAGGGCGAAGGAAAGTATCTTACTTTTCCTTGGGATAAAGGATTTAGTGCTGATTCGATGGAAGCCTATTTTGATGAAATTAATTTTTCCGATTGGACACATAAGTTGAGCAAGGCAAAGATGTTGAAGGCTCAACATCCCGATTATGAACTATATATGACAGGAATACACGCTAAACGCGGAGTGTCGTGTGCCGATTGTCATATGCCCTATAAAGTTGAAGGCGGCGTTAAATTCACAGACCACCACATTCGTAGTCCCTTGGCAAATATTGCCAACTCGTGTCAGGTTTGCCATCGTCAAAGCGAACAGGAGTTGATTCGGGATGTATACGAAAGACAAGATAGAGTTCGTGAAGTGCGGAAAATCGCAGAACAATCAATAGCAAAGGCACATTTGGAAGCGGAAATGGCTTGGCGCTATGGTGCGACAGAAAAGGATATGGAACCAATTTTGAAACTTATTCGCTCGGCACAATGGCGTTGGGACTGGGTAGCAGCAGCAAATGGTGTTGGTTTCCACGCCCCTGTAGAAGCGCTTCGTGTTTTGAGTACATCCATTGAAAAAGCAGAAAAAGCACGAGGTATGCTCGCCGCCTTGTTTACCCGAATGGGTGTTAAGTTGCCAATCGATTATCCCGATATTTCGACAAAAGAGAAAGCACAGCGGTATATTCAGTTAGATATGAAATTGCTTTGGGAGGATAAAAATGAATTTCTACGAACGATTGTTCCTCTTTGGGATTCCTTAGCAAAGAAAAGGCAAGGCACTTTGTATAAATATTAATGCTTGAGAATTTGCTTTGTTTTTCTCGGATTTGATTCTCTATCTGCTTAAACGACGGGAGGTGCAGTTTCTTTCACCTGCACCTCCCAGAATTTTAGAATCGTCCGCTTGTCTCTCCCCAATTCACCCTTTTGCTATTTGACTCGTATCTTTTGACCAACTTTTAGCTTTTGCTGTTTCACCCTTGGGTTCATTGCATATATATCATTTAAATCGACCTTGTATTTTTTCGCAATTGATGAAAGATTTTCTCCTTTTTGAACTGTATGGTAACGAGGCTTTACTTTCTCCGATTTCTTGCTTTTTGAACTTTTCCCCTTCGAGTTACTCTTCTGGGCTACACTCGACTTTTCCTTCTGAGTAGTTCGGATAACAAGTTTTTCCCCAGCAAGAAGCTTTCCCTTCCTTTTTTTCAAATCCTTGTTGTTGGCAATGATTTCATCCATCGAAACATCATATTTTTTCGAGATTGATTCCAATGTTTCGCCGCGTCGAACCTTGTGAACAATTTCCTTGGCTTTTGCCTGTTCCTTTTTAGTTTTTGCAGGAACTAATCGCTCTTCGTCATCATTGCTGGCTTTCGCTGTAGTTTTGGGTTCAACTTCATTGGTTTTGGGTTTCGGGTCGGCGAGATTTCTTTCGGTTCGATTAGCTTCCCCACAGAAGTAAATTCGCAGCGTCTGTCCCGGAGTAAGAACTTTGTTCCTCAAACCATTCCAAACAACAATGCTATCTGCGGGGATATTGTATTTTTCGCTTATTTTGTTAAGGTTTTCATTTTCTTTTACCACATAACGAATCACGCTTTGGGTAGCCAAATTTTTGCTCTTTTCCAATGGTTTCTCGGGCGATGCAAGGGCATCGGATTTGCTTCGTGGTGTGGTCGATTGAGTATTCGATGTCTCGGGACTATCGTTGCTTGCCAAAGCATTTTGCTGTGGATATGCAGTGCCTCCAACTGGGATTTTCAAAGTCGTACCTTTTGGCAATTTTTTGGTCGCAGATGTAATGTTGTTGACCAAAAGGACTTCATTTGGGTCGACTTCAAACTTTTTAGCAATTTGCTCAATGGTTTCGTGCTTTTCGGTTTTGTAAGAAAGATAAGGCCTTTTCTCTTCGGGGGTAAGATTGAGAAAATTTGCCACAAAAGTTTGTTTTAAACCATAAGGAATGCGAATCTCATATTCGTTGGTTGTCGGTGGGGTGAACGAGAAAACCAGTTCTGGGTTCAACTCACGGATTTTATCGACTGTTGTGTTTGCACACTTTGCAATTGCAGTCAAGCTAACAGGTTCCTTCAAAGCATATTTATCGAATTGAATTTCGGGAGCGTACTCGATTTCATTTAGATTAAATCCAAACTCTTCGAGATTATGAACAACTTTGACAACAGCAATAAACAGAGGGACATAGTTTCGAGTTTCTCGCGGAAGATACTGCATAATTGTCCAAAAGGAAACGCTATCGGGTTTGCCATATTGAGCAATAGCCCGTTGAACGGCATTAATCCCGCAGTTGTAAGCGGCAATAGCGAGATGCCAATCGCCCAGTTCGTTGTAAAGGTCCCGCAAGTGTCGCATTGCAGCGCGAGTAGATTTGATTGGGTCGCGGCGTTCATCAATCCATTGCGACCCGTCGGCGTTCAATCCATAAAGTTGACCAGTGGACATAATGAATTGCCAGATTCCTACAGCCTTTGCTCGCGAAACAGCAAAAGGATTAAAGCCGCTTTCGACCATCGCAAGATAGAATAACTCCGCGGGCATTCCTTCCTCGGCAATTATCTTCTTGATTAGGTTGCCCCAAGCAGTACTCCGAGCAAGGCTCGTCCGAACAAATTTCCGTCCGATTGGCTTTTGGGTAAGAAATTCTATGCTCTTTTTAACATATTCATTGTCGTCCATTGGAATTTGGAAACCGAGAATCTGCATTCGCTCCCCCGCTTTCGTTGTATCTTTCACGGTGCGTGTAATCTTCCCAACCGCAGGGGTTTTCGTTTTCGCCGAACGTTCGAGTTCCTTGTTCAATGTTTCGCGCAAAATGAACAAAGAAGAACTCTCGTCCAAATTCTTTATGTCCTGAATGTATTTCTCGTAATCCTCTAAAATAGATTGAATTAAATCGGTATAGTCTCGATATGAATGAATATTTGGATAATAACTGATAGAATTCAGAATATCAATTGCCTGTTCAAAATTTTCTTCGGCAGAGGCAGTGTCCTTCTTTTCGATAAAATTCAAAGCCCGCAAATACTTTACCCGTGCTCTTTCGAGCGTTTTCATTACAAAAGGGTCGTCCAGTTGTTTCGAGACAGTAACATCATCAAGTTCGGAATATTCGTCGGGGAATATCCGAACTTGCTTGTTCGGGCTTTTGGTTTGACCATAACCAAAGTTTACAAGCAAAAAAGTTAAAGCCAAAAGACAAAACACATACCTCATCAACATCCCCCCAATTTTCACCTTTCAGAATTACAAATTAAAAAAATTTTCTCTTCATTCCAAACAGGTCTGGCAAAATTTACAGGCAAATTAGGGTATTGAAAGACATCGGATGTTTTTGAAACATCCGATGTCTCTGTTCTTCCGATGTCTAATGATTATACCCACAACCCAAAATACTGCTTAAATAAGATATTCCAATCAATATCGATTAAAAACAGGGGTCATTCTTCTTGAAGCTTCTCCCAGTTGTACTTATGACTGCTTGGTGTAGTTTCTTAATTCGGTAAGGACATACTTGAAGTCTTCCGGGAAGTCGACTTCGAATTGTATTTGTTTTTTCAGGACGGGGTGGAAAAATCCTAATGTCTTGGCGTGTAGCATTTGCCTATTGATTGATTTCAGCAGAGTTGTAGCAAATTGTCGAAAGCGGGGATTATGTCCACCATATACAACTGAATTACCGCCATAAGAAGGGTCGCCAAAAACAGGATGCTTGTTATGGGAAAAATGGACACGAATCTGGTGGTTTCTACCTGTCCTTAATTTAATTTTTACAAGGGACAAATAATCGAAACGTTCTTCGACCCAGTAATCTGTAATAGCGGGTTTGCCGTTTGTTCGGACAACGGCGAAAAGTTTTCGGTCGCGGGGCGAGCGGCCAATGTCCCCTTCGAATGTACCAAAGTCTTCTTTGAAATTTCCCCAGACAATTGCGAAATAGAAGCGTTCGACGGTGCGTTTAGCAAACTGCTCCGAAAGTTGCTGATGAATCGAAGGGTCTTTCGACACCACCAATAAGCCGGTTGTGTTTTTGTCCAATCGGTGGACAATGCCCGGGCGTATTTCTTGTGCAGCAAAAATTTTGCCTTCGTCTTGGTCTTCTTCTAATTCTTCCAAGCTATCGCCCGAAATTTCAATTTCTTCGCGATAGCCAAGATGGTAAAGAATTGCATTGACCAATGTGCCAGTTCGATTGCCATAGCCCGGATGTGTTACCATTCCAGCAGGTTTGTTGATGACCATAAGATAATCATCTTCGTAAACAATGTCGAGCGGGATGTTTTCGGGTACAAGTTTCAAAGGGGGGAGCCGTCGAAGTCGACAAACGATAACATCTTTGGGCTTGACCTTTCTATTCGCTTTAACGAGCTGATTGTTAACCGTAACATCGCCGTTTTCGATTGCTCTTTGGATTTTCGTTCTCGATACATTACGTAAGTGGCGTGCAAGGAATGTGTCGATTCGCTCCGGTACCTTGCCGGGGGGAACTTCCAAAGTGTGTTCCACAATGTAGAACCCATCGAGCGTATTTACGATGCTTTCGCTCTGATTCATTTTTCTAATTGATTGTGTTCGGTTCTTTGCGTTTTAACAAAGCCGAAAAATTAGGTAGTTTCCTGTTGAATATGATTAACAAAGCAACGCCAATTGTTACGCAAGAGTCGGCAACATTGAACACGGGCCAGTGTGTGTAATTAATCAAATTGCCAATGTGAATATCGGGAATATCCACTTGAATAAAATCAATTACTCTCCCATAGAATAATGGCGCATAACCAAAAATTACGCCGTAAAACACTCGGTCGATTAGATTGCCAACGGCTCCAGCAAGGATAAAACCAAATGCAATCTGAATTACAATCGGAGAATCTTGAATTTTAATTATCAGCCAGATAAGAAGAATGCTTGCAAAAATCGAGAAAAGACTTAAAATTATTTTAAATTCACCGAACTGAATTCCAAACGCCATCCCTGCGTTCTCGACATAAACAAATTTGACCATGTCTCCAATTATTTTTATCTCTGCATCAGGGTTGGACACAACATAGCTTTGTGAACCTAAATGTTGCACCTTGAAATGCTCATAAATCAAATACTTTGACACTTGGTCGATTATAATCAGTAGTAATACAATTGCAAAAACAATTAATGTCTGTTTTTTCATTTTAACTCACTTAAAGAAATAAATAAACGAACAAGTGGCAGGAATGTGTTTTGTTTTGTAAAGTTATCGAAAGAAGTAAAAAAAATAAGATTTTAAAAATGTTATTGTAAAATAAATTTGCATCGAAAAAATATAAAATGGTTTTACCGAATAACATTTTCCAGCGACTTACTTCCCAAGCGGTTCGATTCTGTCGATACCATCTTCGGGACATTTCTTGTGAATTTTATACGAGGCAGAAAGCGTTGTGATTGGAACGGCGAGCAACCGCTCCTTTGCAATCAGTATACCGCAAACACGGCAAATCCCATAAGTTTTGTCGTCGATTCTTTTCAGTGCCTCGTCAAGTTTTTTGATGTATTCATTGATTCTTTGGATTTGTGCGTAAACTTTTTCTTTTTCGAAAATTTCGGAGCCTTGCTCAGCCATATGCATAGAGTAGATTGAGCCTTCTTCTGCAAGGTCGTAGGCGTTTAAGTCTTCGAGCCTTTCTTTCAGCATCTCGAGTTCTTCGAGAGCTTCCTTCTTCACTTCCAGAATTCTTTTCCTGAATATCTCCAAGTCTTCGTCGGAATATCGCACTTGTGGCTTGGGAGCAGGTTGAGCAACTTTTCCCGAAACTTTATCCTCGTCCAGCTGCGACTGGTATTTCTCTTTTACGGCGGGGGCGCTTCCCTTCTCCGATGCTTTCGTTTCCTTCTGTTGTTTGGCTTCTTTGGTTTCCGCAACTTTCTTTTCCGTAGCTTTAACAGTTTCAGTAGGTTTTTCTGCCTTCTTTGTTTTTGTTTCCTTTGTAGTTTCTTTTTTGTTCTTTGGAGTTTCTACTTTTGTGGTTTCTGTAGTGGTGGCTGCTTTGGTCTTCTTCTCCGCTTTTTCTTTGGTCGATTTGGTTTTGCTCTTTGCTGAATCCTTTTTCTCTTCCTTTACAACTATTTCCTCTGCTATTTCTTTCTTCTTCTTCGAGGATTCCTTTTTGTTTGCTTTTGTTTCCGTTGCGGTTTTAGTCTTTTTCGCTTCCACTTCTTTTGTAGCTTTGGTTTTGCCTTGTGCTGAATCCTTTTTTTCTTCCTTTACCACGGTTTCCTTTGCGTTCTTTTTTATTTGAGCCTCTTTTTTGGCTCCTTTTGGCTGTGCAATTTCCTTTTCTTTCGATTTAGGCTCTTTGGTTCCGGTAGTTTCTGCCCCACCAACCTTTAATTTAGAAGTCGACTTTGGCTCCTGCGGTTCTTCCACCTGTTTCTTTCGTGGCTTACAAACTCGCTTCGGTTTGGTTTCTTTCGTCTCTGGTGTTGCAACTTTTTCCTTCTTTTCTTTTTTTGCAGCCATAAAACTCCTTTCAAAAAATACAATATATAAAAAACTAACTATTTAGCAAAAAATTATCATAACTTTTCAAACTTTTTTCAGCGAAATTAACAATTTTTTTTCATCAATTTCAATTTCTGTTCCATTTTCTAAACTTTCGACCAGTTGAAATCTCTCCGCCAAGGTTTCTTTCGAAATATAATCTTTCGAAACCAGCAAAGGTTCTTTAAATTCAGGCGGAACCATCGCGTAGATTTCTATCCTATCGGTAACATCGAAGTTTGAATCTTTTCTTAGCTTTTGGATGCGGTTGATAAATTCCCGTGCAATGCCTTCGATGCGAAGTTCTTCGGTGATATGTGTATCGAGAGCAACGGTAAGATTATCTTCGGTGCCAACAAGCCAGCCCTCGATAGTATCGCTGTAAATTTCCAAGTCTTCGGGTTGAATAGTAACAACTTCTCCGTTGATATCGATTTTCAATCCTCCTGCTTCGATTTTAACAATTTCATCGTGGGTTAGTTCTTTGATTTTGTTTGCCACTGCTTGGGTCAATTTCCCAAATTTCTTTCCAATAACCTTGAAGTTTGGTTTGGCTTTCTTTTTTACAAATTCTGTCTCGGCAGAAACATATTCAATTGTTTTAACATTAATTTCTTCTTTGATAACATCTTCGAAGTATTGAATATTCCTTCTTTGCTGAGGATTCATCACAGGGATTAAAATTTTTGCCAAAGGCTGTCGAGTTCGTATTTTTGCTTTTTCGCGCAATGAACGAACAATTCGGACTATCGTTTGGGCGAGCCACATCTTTTCTTCCAGCTCTGTATCGATTAATTCATCTTTAACCACGGGGATTTCGAGCAGATGCACCGATTCGGGCTGGTCGCCCCTTCGGATTCTTTGGTAGAACACTTCCGAAAGGAACGGAGCGGCTGGTGCCATCAAGATTGAAACATTCAGCAACACATAATGAAGTGTTTGGTATGCCGAAAGTTTATCTTTGTCGTTTTCGCCTTTCCAGAATCTCCGTCGGTTCCTTCGTATGTACCAATTCGAAAGTTCATCGATAACAAAGCTCTGAACCATCCTGAATGCACGAGTCAAGTCGAAATCTTCCATATATTTGATATAATTTCGGATTAAGGTGTTCAATCTGGAAATAATCCAGCGGTCGATTTCTAATCGCTCTTGAATTGGAATTTCGGGTTCGTCCCCTGTGTATTTGTCAATATTAGCATAAAGAGCAAAAAATGAATAAGAATTTGTTAGCGAACGGAAGAAATCCGAAAGGATGCTCTTTTCGATGTCTTCCTCGTTGAAAAGTGTAGCCTTCCAAGGTGGATTATTTACAAGGAGATACCACCGCACAGCATCTGCTGAATATTTTTCCATAACCTCGAAGGGGTCGATTACATTCCCCTTCGATTTTGACATTTTTTCGCCTTTTTTGTCCAATATGAGTTCGTTCACAACGATATTTTTGAACGCTGGCTTGTTGAAAATAGCCGTTGCGATGTTGTGCAAAGTGTAGAACCATCCCCGAGTTTGGTCAACACCTTCGGCAATGAAATCTGCAGGGAAGCTTTTTTCGAAAAGTTCCTGATTTTCGAAAGGATAATGGAACTGGGCAAAGGGCATTGCCCCAGAATCGAACCAAACATCGATTACTTCGGGGACCCTCTTGAAGATTTTTCCGTTCCGTTTGAAATATATTTTATCGACAAATGGACGATGCAAATCTATCTCGATATTCGAATCTTTCAAGTATATTCTGTTGCCTTGCTCGTCGAGCATAAATCCTTCTTTTAGCTCTGCGATTGAACCAATTGCAAAGCTTTCCGTTCCATCTTCGCTTACCCAAATTGGCAAAGGAGTGCCCCAATATCTATCTCTCGAAAGGGACCAGTCTTTAACTTCTGCGAGCCAATTCCCAAATCGCCCAGCACCTATTTCGGGTGGTTGCCATTTTATTTGCTTGTTCAACTCAATCATCAAATCCCGATATTCAGGGGACTTGATGAACCAAGATTCACGGGCATAATACATAATTGGATTGCCCGTACGCCAGCAATGTGGGTAACTATGAACATAATCGAACGAGGCTTTGTATACCTTGCCATTAAGTTTTAGAGCCTTGATAATATCTCTGTCGGCTCCTTCCTCCTTGTGGTCAGGATAAACGAAATCTTTGATTGCCCTGCCTGCGAATTCTCCCATATCTTCGGTAAAGTGTCCATTAGGAGTTACGGGCTGAAGGAATGGAATTTTGAACTTCTTCGACATTTCGTAGTCGTCCTCGCCAAATGCTGGTGCAATGTGTACAATTCCGCTTCCTTCTTCTGTCGAAACAAAGTCGCCGGGCAAAACTTTTAATGCATCCGGGTAATTTGCTTTGTCGATTTTAGCATAGGTAAATATCTGTTCATACTCAGTTCCAATCAACTCCTTCCCTTTGAATTTTTTCAGAATCTTAACCTCGCCATCGAGCACCGAAAGGCGGCTATGGGCAAGCACCAGCCGAATTGTCTCCTCGCCCTCTTTGGTTTTGCGAATATTCTCGACCCAAACATAATCGATATCTTCGCCAACTGCCATAGCAACATTAGCAAGCAAAGTCCAAGGCGTTGTTGTCCACACTAACAAATGCGAGCCAATTAGCTCTTTCATTGGGGAATCAACGATTTTAGGAATAATGAATAGGTTTGGGTCGCGGACTTCTTTGTAGCCCAACGAAAGTTCGTGACTGCTCAGCGGAGTTTCAATTGTTGGAGATTGCGGAACGACTTTAAAACCTTTGTAAATCAATCTCTTGTCGAAGAATTTTTTCAGAGCCCACCAAACGGATTCAATATATTCATTTGTGCAAGTAATGTAAGCTTTGTCGAGGTCGAGCCAATAGCCCATTCGGCGGGTTAAATCGCGCCAGCCTTGGTTCATTTCGATGTTATAATAAACAAACTCCTTACATTTTTGATTGAAACGGTCGATGCCATATTTTTCGATGTCCGATTTAACTTTGAAGCCAAGCATTTGTTCCACTGCGAGTTCAACCGGCAGTCCATGAGTATCCCAACCTGCTTGGCGGCGGACGTAGTAGCCTTGCATTGTTTTATATCGGCAAACAGTGTCTTTAATTGTTCGCGCCATAAGATGGTGCAAACCGGGCTTGCCATTAACCGTTGGCGGACCTTCGTAAAAACTAAAGAATGGACAATTCTCTCTCTGTTCCAGCGATTTTTCGAATATTTTGTTCTTCTCCCAGAAGTCCAAAATTTTATGTTCCAGTTCCGAATAATTAAATCTTTCGGGCAAAGGTTCAAACATAACTTTACCGATTTTAACAAAAAATAGACAACAAAAATAATATTTTTTAAGGATTTAACCAAAATTTTTGTTTTGAAGTGTCAAAGTAAATGTTCCACGTGGAACATTTACTTCCCAATGCAAAATTTGGAAAAGATATTGTTCAAAACATCTTGGCTGAAACTTTCGCCGATGATTTCCCCCAGCGTTTTGACCGCTCTGCGTAAATCGTCGGCAACAAGCTCATTCCCCGCTCCTTGCAGAAGACTCTTTTTGGCATTCCGCAATTCTTCGCTCGCTTTCTTTAAAAGCAAGTAATGTCTTTGGTTCAGCAAAACATCTTGAATGTGGGTTCGTTCTTTCTTCAACTCTTCGCTGATAAACTCTTTGATTTTTTCGAGTCCAACGCTATGTTTTGCAGAAATAAAAATTTCGGCTTCGCGCGCTGGCGGAAGTGTATCCAACAGGTCAATTTTGTTCTGAACCAACAGCACTCTGCAATTTGCATAACGAGCTTTAAGCTCAGCAAAAAGCGAATCGGAATGTTCCCTGCCTTGGGTTATGTCGTTCAGCACAAGAATTAAATTTGATTGTGCCAAAAGGGATTCAACCATTCGAATCCCTTCGATTTCAATTATGTCTGCTGTCTTACGCAATCCCGCTGTGTCAATCAGTTTAACAGCAAATCCGTCGATAAAAATTGTCTCTTCCAAGTAGTCTCGAGTGGTTCCGGGAATTTCGCTCACAATCGCTCTTTTCCTTTGCAAAAGGGAGTTAAAGAGAGTGGATTTACCCGAATTCGGGAAACCTGCAATGCCAACAAAATAACCCGAACGCATAATTTCGGCGGAATGGTATGATGCCGTCAAATCCTCGCAAAAATTTATGGCTTGGTCAATTGAGTTGACAATTATGTTTCTATCGACAAATTCAAACCCTTCGTCGGCAAAATCCAATTCTAATTCCAGCAGGCTTGCAGCATCCAGTAGTTTTTTGCGGAATTCACTTATCCGCCGGCTAAATTCGCCAGCCAACTGGCGAACTGCCACTTGGTAGCTGGCTTCCGAAGTTGAATGAATCAAATCGGCAACAGCCTCGACTTGAGCTAAATCGAGTTTGCCATTTAGAAATGCTCTGCGGGTGAATTCCCCCGGTTCGGCAAGCCGACAACCGTATTTGATTAGCGTTTCGATGACCTTTTCCGCCACGATATAACCGCCGTGGCAGGAAATTTCGGCTACATCTTCGCCTGTGTAGGAATTGGGAGCCCGAAAAACCGAAACCGTAACAAAGTCGATAAGATTTTGGTTATCGTGGAACTTACCATAATGAATTGTATGGGTCTTTGTTTCGGATATTTTTACTTTTCCCTCGAAGCACAAATCCAGGATTTGGAAAACGCCCTCGCCAGAGGCTCGAATAACAGCGATACCCGAGATTCCCGGCGGGGTTGATAATGCAACAATCGGTTCAGCCATTTTATAATTTCTTATGAGTTCCGTCGCAGAAAGGCGAATTCGATGTCCTTTTGCATGCACAAAGCCAAACCACTTTGTCCTCGTTCAAATCAAATCGAACAGGAGTGAAAGCACCTTTAGCTTTGTGGCTGCCATCGCAAAAAGGTTGACGTTTCGATTCACCACAAGCACACCAATAATAGGTTCCAGCAGTCAACTTGACTTGGTATGGAGACTTTTGTGCAATAACAGGTTCACTCATATTCCCCTCAAAATTGTTTGAAAGTATTATAATCGTTAAATAAATGAAAAAATTGTCTTTTGGGAAAATTTTTAACAGAATGCATTGCTGATAAAGAAAAAAAATTTAAACATAAAAAAAGTATTTCAAAATTTTATAATTCGTAGGGGCGACCAGCCGGTGGCCCCTACAAAATTTCCAGACATCGGATGTTTCAAAAACATACGATGTCTCTCTGTGAAGAATTCCTCTGGGGTCAAGAAATCAAGTTTTTAGGCCAAATTTAGATATTTCCCTTGCAACAAATTGAATACAAAATCTTCTTTGAGTGAATTTTTAAGTTTGATTAGCCTAATTTTGCTTTTCGTTTTATTTAACAATTGTGTTTTGATATGAAAAAATTATTTTGCTTTGTTCTGTTCTGCCTTATGTTCGCTTATGGAGCCAAAGCGGATATGCGTTCCTATGTTTGGACTTATGAGTATATGATTATGGAACCGGGAAAAGCAGAAGTTGAACACTATATGACTATCTCGGTTCCAAAACTCGGCGAAATCAAAGGAAAAGCCACGATTGAACACAAGCTGGAAGTCGAAATTGGTATGACTAACCACTTCGACTTCTCGATTTACCAAAATTTCAAGCAAAGCTCGGAGGGCAATCTCTACTACTCGGGTTTCGATTTACGCAGTAGGTTTTTGATTGGCGAAAAAAACCAGTTCTTTTTAGACCCATTAATCTATTTGGAATATGGGTCGAATTTCAACTTATCGAAGCACAAATTCGAAGGCAAATTAATCCTTGCAAAAGACATTGGTCGTTTCAACTTTGCGATTAATCAGATATTCGAGCTTGAGGTCGAAGACGAAACGGAATTTACCTATGCCTATGCCGTTGGCTTTCGGTATGAGTTTAGCAAACTCTTCCGTTTGGGAATGGAATTCAAGGGAGATAAAGATGCCCACTACGCAGGGCTTGTTGTTTCCCACGGTCAAGAGCATCTTTGGGTCGCAGCTTCACCAACTTTGATGTTTTCGAAAAATACAGCTGGAAAACCTGAACTCCTCTTCCGAATGATTCTTGGAATAGGTATCTAAATTTCGTTTTAATCATATTCAAAAGTCAACTCGTTTAAACAGGGAACTCGGCGAAAATTTACATAAATCGCTGGGTTCCCTTCGCTATTTTTCTCTAAATTTGTATTCTATGGTAAAAATTTTAGAAAATTTTTCGCTTAAAGAGAAAACAACTTTTGCTGTTGAGTCGAAAGCACGATTTTTTGCGGAAGTTCGCAATGAATCTGATATGCTTTCTGTTCTCGACTCGCAAGCTTTCCAGCAAAGTGCGCGATATATTTTGGGCGGGGGCTCGAACACTTTGTTTGCAGACGATTTCGACGGCATTGTTATAAATCCTGTAAATCGGGGGATTAAAATCATCGAAAGCAACAAAAAATTTATACTTCTCGAAGTTGAAGCTGGAATAAGTTGGCACAATTTCGTCGAAATTGCCATCAAAAATAAATTTTATGGTTTGGAGAATTTGGCATTGATACCTGGAAATGTTGGCGGAGCAGTTGCACAAAACATCGGGGCTTACGGGAGCGAGTTGAAGAATTTTGTCTTCGAAGTTCGTGGAGTCGATGTTGCCTCGATGGAATTTAAAAACCTTTCGGCAGAAGAATGCTCCTTCGGCTATCGGAATTCGATTTTTAAGAACGAGTTGAAAAATAAATTCATAATCACTTCTGCAAAATTCAAACTTTATCGAAAACCAAATGTAAATCTTTCGTATCCCGAGTTGAAGAAGGAAGTGAAGAAATTTCCATTTATCCAACCCGACCCAAAGTATGTATTCGAGACTGTTTGCCGACTGCGTAAATCGAAGTTGCCCGATATTACACAATTTCCAAATGCTGGTTCATTTTTCAAAAATCCTGTTGTAACGAACGATATTTTAGAAAGAGTGAAGAGCAAGTATCCCGATGTTCCCTTTTTCCCCGTTGAAAACGATTTGTTCAAAATTCCAGCAGGTTGGCTAATTGAGAAAGCAGGATGGAAGGGCAAACGAATTGGAAATGTAGGAACTTACGAAAAGCATTCGCTCGTGATTGTAAATTTTGGTGTTAAATCGGGCAGAGAAATTGTTGATTTCGCTCGTTCGATACGCAACGATGTTTTTGAAAAATTCGGAATCTGGCTCGAAAACGAAGTCGAAATTGTTTTCAACTCCGACGAGAAATTTTAACAATATTTTTGTTTGGAACTTGTTATTATTTATGTATTTAGTTTTTTGAAATGAATTTTGGCTTTTTAAAAATATTTACAAAAAATTCAAACCAAAGCGAATCAATCGATTCGCAAACCAGCGGAAATGGCTTACTAAATTTACTTTCGTCGTTGTACGAAAGCCAGAACACATCAGTTTACTTAATCAACTCAACCTATGAACTTGTTTGGGCAAACAAGAAATTCCGCGAAAACTTTTCCTTCTCGAAAGATTCGAAATGTTACAATATCTTCTTGAAATCTTCAACGATTTGCCAAAATTGCCCTGCGATTGCAGCATTCCAAAAGAATCAACCGCTCGATAAGTTCGTTGCAACACACGAAGACAACGGCACAAAAGTTTCGCTGCAAGTTTTTGCCGTTCCTGTCGAAATCGATAGGCAAATCTTTTCGCTCAACTTTGTGCTCGAAAAGGAAATCCCAAGCACGAAGGGGCATGAAACATCTGATAATTCGGTCTTCAAAGAAAGTCCTGAATTAAACAAATTACTCTTCTTGTTCGAAAATTTGTCAATCCCGATAATTTTAACTGATTTGAATTTTAATGTTTTATATCTTAACAAGACTTTTAAAGAATTTTTAAATCCTTCGGATAAAGTCTTAAACAGAAGTTTATTCGATATTTGTAACTTTAAAGGCAAATTGCCAATCGAGGAGATTTCGACTCGGCTTGCAAATAGTGAAAAAGTTGTTTTTACCAGCGAGATAAGTTCCCACTCTGCAAAGAGAATTCCTGTTACAATAGAATTTGTTCCAATTCAAAGCCAAGATAGCACGGAATACATTGTCAGTTTGTTTTATTTAACTACGGAAGATGACGTTCGGACTACTTTTGAGCAAGAGCGGTATGAAATTTTTACCAAATTGATTGAAAATGGTGATTCGGGCATCTTTGTCCAAAACGATTTGGGCCAAATAGTTTACCAGAACGACAAAGCAGGTAAAATTTTCAAAGAATTTCCCGAATTTTTAAACGAAGTTTTAAAGCACAAAGAACAAATATTTAGACAAGGGCAAGCTCAAATTACAGCTGCAAATTCCAATACGGAAAACACATTCCTTGTCGAAGGCTATCCAATTAAAACTCGCTCCACACGAGCCCATTACAACTCTTACGTAATTGATGATTTGACACAATTCAAAAACATTGAACAAGAACTAAACAGTTTAAAACAAACTCTTGCAAAGGTTGAAAGGAAAACCAAATCTGTTCTGTTTAAGATTGACTCCAACTTTAAAATTACAGATGTTACAGGTTCTTTCTATGAAATCACAGGGTATAAAGTTGAAGAATTCGTTGGGAAAGGCAACGGTTGGGTCGAGATAGTTTATCCCGATGATTATTTCCGTGTTCAGAATAATTTTTCCGAGATGTTTCATTTTCCAAACCTGTCGAAAACTTTTGAGTATAGAATCAAAAAGGCAAATGGGGAAATTGTTTGGGTCGAGACCTTAGTAGAAAATTTAGTCGACAGTCGAGGCAAGATTTTGTATTTGGACTGCATTACATTCGACATAGATGAGCAGAAGCAAGCCGAAGAGAGATTAAAATCTTCGCAAGAGGAGATGAGAAATCTTGCGATGTATTTCGAGTCGCTTCGCGAAGAAGAAAAGAAAAAGCTGGCTTTCGAAATCCACGACGAATTGGGGCATATTCTAACGGCGATGAAATTAGAATTGTCTTGGGTCTTGAAGAAGAAATTCCTCCGCGAGGAAGTTTTGCACGAGAAATTACATAAGATGATTGATATGATTGATTCGATGATTCGGAAAGTTCGCTCTATTTCCTCGCAGTTACGACCGAGCGTTTTAGACCATTTTGGAATTACCGCTGCAATAGAATGGCAAGCCAAAGAATTCCAAAAACAAACTGCAATCCGTTGCCGTTTAAATTTACCCAAGCAGGAAATTCAATTGAGCGAAGCCAAGTCTATCGTAGTGTTTCGCGTCTTTCAGGAAATACTGACAAACATTGCACGCCACGCAAATGCAACACGAGTGGATATTCATCTCGATATCGAAGGGAATAACCTTGTGCTAACAGTTGCGGACAATGGGAAAGGAATCAAGCCCGAAGATATTTCGGCAAAGAAATCACTTGGAATTTTTGGAATGAAAGAGCGAGCCCGCTCGGTTAACGGAAAACTCACGATAAGCGGTGTTTCGAACATTGGAACAACGGTAACATTAACAATTCCAATAAATTAACTATGATTAAAATAATAATTGCAGATGACCACGCGGTAGTTCGAACTGGCTTGAAGCAAATAATCGAACAAGACCCCAATCTGAAAGTGACTGGGGAAGCCAGTTCCGGGTTTGAACTACTCGAAAAGATTCGCGAAGGCAACTACGATGTTGTGCTTTTGGATATTTCGATGCCCGGCAAAGATGGCTTGGCTACCTTGAAGGACATTAAAAGAATTAATCCGAAACTTCCCGTGTTGATCTTCACAGTGTATCCCGAAGACCAATACGCTGTTCGGCTTTTGAAAGCTGGGGCATCGGGCTACTTGAACAAGGAATGCGAACCCGAAGAACTTATCGAGGCAATTCATCGCGTTGCAATGGGAAGGAAATATGTCTCGGAAAACCTCGCCGAGCTCCTTGCCACGAAATTGGAAGAAACCAGCCCAGTTCCTTTGCACGAGCAACTTTCCGACCGCGAGTTCCAAGTTATGTGTTTGATTGCTTCAGGAAAGACAATTAAAGAAATAGCGAAAGAATTGCATCTCAGCGCAAATACAGTTAGTACATACAGAATCCGAATTCTCGAGAAAATGGGGATGCGTTCGAATGCCGAAATCACCCACTATGCAATAAAAAATGGGCTCGTTTAACTAATTTCGAAAGGCGACTTCATCTATTTCCTTAGCAGGCAAACATTCCAGATGCTGATTACTTAAGAAAACAAAAAGGGGCTGACTCTAAACCGAGACAGCCCCTAAAATTTTTAGCAGAAACATTAGTATTCATCGTATCCGCGAGGCATCGGCGGGGTTTCTTTCTTTTCGGGCTTTTCGACTATTGTGCATTCAGTTGTTAAGAGCAAACCTGCAACCGAAGCAGCGTTTTCCAAAGCCACTCGCGCAACTTTGGTTGGGTCGATAACACCACTTTCGAATAAATCCTCGAATTGTTCTGTTTGGGCGTTAAATCCAAACGAACCCTTGCCCTCTTTGATTTTATTAACAATAACCGAAGGCTCTAACCCAGCGTTTGCGACAATCTGTCGAGCTGGTTCCTCCAAAGCTCGGCGGACAATCTCGATGCCAATCTTCTGGTCTTCGTTCTCGGGCTTCAAGTCGTCGAGAGCGTGCAGACATCGGAGATAGGCAACGCCACCACCGGGAACGATTCCTTCCTCGACTGCTGCGCGGGTAGCGTGCAAAGCATCTTCCACTCGGGCTTTCTTTTCTTTCATCTCGACCTCGGTGGCTGCACCAATCTTCAAAACAGCAACCCCACCGCTCAATTTGGCAAGTCGCTCTTGTAGTTTTTCTCTGTCGTATTCGCTTGTGGTCTTTTCGATTTGAATCTTTATTTCGTTAATTCGCTTCTTAATTTCCTCTGGTTTGCCGCTACCTTCGACTATCGTTGTGTTGTCTTTGTCGACAACAACTTTCTTAGCAGTTCCAAGATAAGCGAGCGTAGCGTTTTCGAGCTTGAAGCCTTTCTCTTCGCTTATCACTGTACCATTGGTAAGAATTGCAATGTCCTCGAGCATTGCTTTGCGTCGGTCACCGAAGCCCGGAGCTTTGACGGCGCAGACTTTCAAGGTTCCGCGCAATTTGTTCACAACAAGCGTTGCCAAAGCTTCGCCTTCGACATCTTCGGCAATAATCAACAACGACCTGCCCGATTGCGAAATCTTCTCAAGTATTGGAAGAATATCTTTTACAGCAGATATCTTCTTGTCGTGTATCAAAATGTATGGATTTTCGAGAACTGCTTCCATCGTTTCGGCGTCGGTAACAAAGTATGGGGAAAGGTAACCACGGTCGAACTGCATTCCTTCGACAACTTCCATAGAAGTCTCGGTGCCTTTTGCTTCTTCGACTGTAATAACACCATCTTTACCAACTCTTTCCATTGCATCGGCAATGAGTTCGCCGATTGCTTTGTCGTTGTTAGCCGAAATAGCCCCAACATTGGCAATTTCCTTCTTCCCTTCGACCTCTTTGCTAATTTTCTTCAACTCTTTGGTAATAGCCTCGACAGCCATATCAATTCCACGCTTCAAATCCATTGGGTTTGCCCCAGCGGTAACATTTTTCAATCCTTCGGAGAAGATAGCTTGGGCAAGGACAGTAGCAGTTGTGGTTCCATCGCCAGCAACATCGCTTGTTTTCGATGCAACTTCGCGTACCATCTGGGCGCCCATATTTTCGATTGGGTCCTCTAATTCAATTTCTTTTGCAACAGTAACACCGTCTTTGGTAACAGTTGGTGCACCAAACTTTTTATCGATGATAACATTTCGACCTTTGGGACCAAGAGTAACTTTGACTGCATTTGTTAATTGGTCGACACCTCGTTTTAAAGCATTTCTTGCTTCAAAATCAAATGTGATTATTTTAGCTCCCATATTATACCTCCATTTTTTTGTTTAACATAATGAAATTTGTAATTATTTAATGATTGCGAAAATGTCTGATTCTCTCATAATTAGGAATTGCTCGCCGTTAATTTCGACTTCTGTGCCCGAGTATTTTCCATAGAGCACTTTGTCGCCAACCTTAACTGTTAATGGAATAACTTTGCCGTCCTCGGTAAGTTTGCCGGGACCTACTGCGACGACTTCGCCCTGCATTGGCTTTTCCTTTGCTGTGTCGGGGATAATTATTCCCCCTTTGGTTACTTCTTCGGGTTGCGATGGCTTAATAATCACTCTGTCGTGCAATGGTGCTAAGTTCATCTTTGTACCTCCTTATTTGTTCAACATTTCACTAACATTTATTAGCACTCGCCTTAACCGAGTGCTAACAAGATGACGATGCAACTTTTTGTATATTGTATTTTAAAAACTATGAAAATTTTTCTTTTAATTTTTTCTCCACACAGAGGGGAACAAAATCGCTGATGTCGGCTCCATATTGAGCCAATTCACGAATTATTGAGGAATTCAAATAGGTAAATTTTTCGTTTGGCATCAAAAAAATCGTAGTAACATCTGGGCAAAGTTTACGATTCATCAATGCAATCTGAAATTCATATTCAAAATCCGAAACTGCACGAATACCACGGATAATTGCATTGGCGTTCACACTCCGAGCAAACTCAACAGTTAATTTTTCGGTTGCTGTAACTTCGATATTTGCCAAATGCTTTAAGGATTCCCGAATTAATTCAATTCGTTCTTCTTCGGTGAAAAGTGTTTGTTTTTTGGGATTCCTACCAATAACAACAATAACTTTGTCGAAAATTTTCAAGGCTCTTTCGATTACATCAATATGTCCATTCGTTATGGGGTCGAAAGTTCCCGGATAAATTGCTATTTTCCCCACTATTTTTCCCCTGCGAATCTATAACCTATATTTTCCACTGCATTCTTTATTGCTTCGATGCTATAATCTCCCTTCACAATAGCAACTCCTTCGTTCAAAACCACTCGGACATCGCTAACTCCCGGTATGCTACGAATTGCTTTTTCCACATTCATAACACAATGGTTACAAGTCATTCCTTCTATTTTAAAAGTTTTTGCATTCTGGATTTCCATTACTTCCCCTTTCGTTTTAACAAAATATTTTCTGTAAATTGAACTCAAAATCAAAATTAAAAAGATTAGAGCAAATAGATAATCAAAAAGCGAAAAATTTGTATTGTGGATATGAGAATGGGACATTTGAGAGTGAGGGTTAACATTCGTCCATTCAAAAATAAAATTCAAAAGAAACCCGAAGATGATCGAACTCAAAGAGACCACAAGCACATAAATGGCAAGAAGTTTCTTGCCCAGAACTTTATTCAATATAGCCAATGATGCGGCGTTCGAAACCGGTCCAGCAACAAGTAAAACATAAGCCACTCCGGGCGAAAATCCTTTCATCATCAAACTAACAGCAACGGGTATCGACGCTGTGGCGCATACATACATTGGGACGGCAAAGATTAGAATCGAAATCATCGCAAGTAATTCATTACCTTTGAATAGAGACGCAAAAAAGTCGTCGGGAACGAAAAACGCAATGGCTCCTGCAATAACAAGTCCAAAAAGAAACTGCGTAGAAATATCGTCGATGAACTCGACAAACGCATAACGCAAGGACTTTTTTATCTTTGCGGGAAAATTCGTTTTTTTCTGTACACTTATATCTTCAAACGCAAATGAGTTCGTTGGTGAAGTGCTTTCTTCCTTTTCGGATTTTGAGAAGAACATAGTAACGATTCCGCCCAAAATGCCCATAGCAAGCGCAGCCAGCGGACGGAAAACTGCAAAGATTGGTCCGAGCATACCATAGGTGGCAACAATGCTATCGACTCCTGTCTGTGGCGTTGCAATCAAAAACGAAACAACCGAAGGCTTCGATGCCCCACTTTTCCTTAAATAGACACTGGTTGGCACAACCCCACAAGAGCAAAGCGGCAAAGGAATTCCAAACAATGCAGTTTTGACAATGGAACTCAAATTATTTTTCCGCACTTGCCGTGAAATAAAATCCTTTGTAACAAATGCATCCAAAATTGCAACAAAAGTTATTCCAAGAAGTAGATATGGAGACATCTCGACAAAAAGCACCCAAATTTGATATAAAAAATTTATCATTTCTTAAACTAATCAAAATTTAATTTTAAGAGGCGATAAAATCAAGGATTTATTTTAAAGGGAACAAATTCGGGATGTAGGTTTCAGACATCGATTGTTTCTGAAACATCCGATGTCTTTTGGCAGGTCGAGGGCTATTTATCACAGAGGCATTTCACCGAACAAGGGGTTTCCAGACATCGGATGTCTGGCAGACATCCGATGTCTAACCGTGATGAATTCCATTTGGGAAACGAAATTGGTTCTGCGATTATAATATCGTGTAGGGGCTAATAATTATTCGCCTCCTGTTCCTGCCTGTTCGACCCATAATCCTGTGCCACGTAAGGGCGACCAGCCGGTCACCCCTACAATTTCCCAGACATCGGTTGTTTCTAAAACAGCCGATGTCTTTTAGCAGGTCGAGGGCTATTTATCACAGAGGCATTTCACCGAACAAGGGGTTTCCAGACATCGGATGTCTGGCAGACATCCGATGTCTTTCAAAAAAGTAGGATGGAACTGAATGCTCAATTTGTTAAATCTATTATTATTAAATATCCTATGTGTTATAACCAAAAGGAAATTAAAATTTGTAGCTTGTGATGGCACGGACATATTGGGCTCGTTCGTATTCGCTGGGATTGCTTGTTTTGTCCTGCGACATCACCCCAATCATCTGTTGTATGCTTTCGTATTCGTGTTCTTCCATCCATTCAATCAATTCTCGTTCGAGTTGCAAAAGGTAAAAGATTCCATTTTTGAGCAAAGCAGAGCAAAGCATCGTAACATTTGCTCCAACAAGGAGCATTTTGATAACATCATCGGAAGAGTGGATTCCGCTTGTTGCAGCAAAATCCAAATTGATTTTATTCTTCAAAATAGCAATCCATCGCATTGGCAAACGGTTTGCATGCGAAGTGCTCAAATGTATCGAGGGCTTGACTTCGAGATTCTCCAAATCAACATCGGGTTGGTAAAAACGATTGAAAAGGACAAGAGCATTTGCCCCAACTTGTTCAACACGGCGAGCAAAATTTGCAAAATTGGTGAAAAATGGACTGAGCTTAACAGCCAAAGGTATTTTTACTGCATTCTTCACCATCTTGATTATTTCGATGTAAGTATTCTCGACTAATTCTCCGGGTTGCTCCAAATCGGTTGGAATGAAATACAAATTCAATTCCAAAGCATCTGCCCCTGCCTCCTCGATTTTCTTTGCAAATTCTGTCCAACCACCAGGAGTAACACCATTAAGGCTTGCGATGATTGGAATACCAACGCTTTCTTTGGCTTTTCGTATTAAATCGAGGTAGTTATCCAGTGCAAACCGGTATTCATCCATTTCTGGGAAGTAGGTAAGCGACTCGGCATAGGTATATGTGCCCTGTGTTTGGTAAAAATGTAAATCCATCTGTTCGGAGCGAATTTGTTCTTCGAAAATCGATGGCAACACCACTGCCGCTGCACCTGCTTCCTCGAGCTTCTTAATGTTTTTTATATCTTCAGTAATTGGCGAAGCAGAGGCAACCAATGGCGATTTAAGAGTCATTCCTAAATATTTTGTTGTGATATCCATATTTTTCCCCTAAAATATTTTGAAATTTAAACAAAAAAGCAGGATTCTCCCCAGCTTTGTGCAAAGAAGAAACCCGCCCTGTATATTTCTTTCCCAGTTCTATTCATCATTCATTTCCATTCATTTTCATCAAAGCGAGATGCTTATACATTTGATAACGCTTCTTAACATATTCTTGAGCAACTTCCTGCAAGTATTTGCTCAATTCGGGATTGCTTTTAGCAAGCATTCGGAAACGAATCTCGGAATTCATATACTGTCCAATTGGAACCGATGGCTCTTTGGAATCGAGAATCAAAGGATTCTCGCCTTCTTTTGCAAGTTCTGGATTGTATCGATACAAAATCCATTGCCCGGTATCGACGGCAAGTTTGTGTTGCTTCAATGGTTGGCTCATATCAATTCCGTGTGCAATACAATGAGAATAAGCAATAATTATCGAAGGACCTTCGTAGGCTTCGGCTTCGAGAAAGGCTTTCAAAGTATGTTCATCCTTGGCACCAAAGGCAACAGTAGCAACATAGACGTTGCCATAAGCCATTGCCATCCAACCGAGGTCTTTCTTGAAAGCAGGTTTACCGTTTGCAGCAAATTTTGCCACTGCACCAAGTGGAGTTGATTTCGAGGCTTGCCCGCCCGTATTTGAATAAACTTCGGTGTCCAGAACTAAAAGATTAACATCCTTTCCCATTGCAATGACGTGGTCGAGTCCTCCGTAGCCAATGTCGTATGCCCAACCATCGCCACCAATAATCCATACACTTTTCTTAACCAAATAATCGGCTATGCTCAAAAGCTTTTGTGCTTCGGGCGTGTTTATTTGCTTTAATTTTTCCACAAGGATAGCAACTCTTTCCCGCTGCTCGTAAATTTCCGCCTCGGTCTTTTGCTTGGCATTTATAATTTCATCGACCAATTGCTCGCCAACTTGGGAAGCAAGAGATTTCAACAATCGGATTGCAATTTCTTTTTGTTTATCAATTGCAAGGCGGAAGCCAAAGCCAAATTCAGCATTATCCTCGAACAAAGAGTTCGACCAAGCCGGGCCTCGCCCGTTTTCATCTTTTGCCCAAGGCGTTGTTGGCAGATTTCCACCATAAATCGATGAACAACCTGTGGCATTTGCAATGATTGCTCGGTCGCCGAACAACTGCGAAACCAGCTTGACATAAGGCGTTTCGCCGCATCCAGCACAAGCCCCCGAAAATTCAAACAATGGCCTTTGCAACTGCTGTTGCCTTAAAGTCGACACTTTAATTATTCGGCGGTCGACATCAGGAATCGACAAGAAGAAGTCCCAATTCTTGGCTTCCTGTTCACGCAAAGGTAATTGTGGTTGCATATCCAAAGCTTTGTGCTTCGGATTTGTTTTGTCTTTCACTGGGCAAACATCCACGCAAACGCCGCATCCGGTGCAATCCTCCGGAGCTACTTGAATAGTATATTTCATACCAGCAAACTCTTTGTCGCGTGCATCAGTGTATTTAAATGTTGCAGGAGCATTTTCCAAATATTTCGGGTCGTAAACTTTTATCCGAATTGTTGCGTGTGGACAAACCAAAGCACACTTGCCACATTGAATACAGATTTTCTCGTCCCAAACAGGGATTTCCAAAGCTATGTTTCGCTTTTCGTATTGAGTAGTTGCCGTGGGCCAGGTTCCATCCGCAGGGAATACACTTACGGGCAACCAATCCCCACGCCCCGCAATCATTGGACCAATTACTTTCTTCACAAACTCGGGAGCGTAATCGGGTACGGGTGGTCGAATGTCGTGGGTTGTAGTAATCTTTTCGGGAATCCTGAGCTCGCGAAGATTTTCGAGAGTGTTCTCGACCGCTTGGATATTCATTCGGACAATCTCGTCGCCTTTCTTGCCATAGGTTCTAATTATTGAATCTTTGATTGATTGAACAGCTTGTTCTCTTGGTAAAATTCCCGAAATTGCAAAGAAGCAGGTTTGCATTATTGTATTTATTCTTCGCCCCATTCCGCTTGCTTCGGCTACTTTTTGTGCATCGATGTAATAAACTTTTATCTTTTTATCGAGTATTTGCTGTTGGACCGATTTCGGAAAGTAATTCCAAAGTTCTTCGCCCTCGAAAGGTGCATTGATAAGGAAAGTACCTCCGGGAACTAAATTATCGAGCATAAAATATTTTTCGATAAATACTGTTTGGTGGCAAGCAACGAAATTTGCCTTCGTGATTAAATACGGTGCCTTAATCGGGCGTGGTCCAAATCGCAGGTGGGACACGGTCAAAGTTCCTGCTTTTCGGGAATCGTAAACATAATATCCTTGGGCATACAAATCGGTATGCTCACCAATAATTTTAACGGAGTTCTTATTTGCACCAACAGTACCATCGGAGCCCAATCCAAAGAACATTGCGCGAACAACGTCATCGGATTCAATCGAGAATTCAGGGTCAAAATCCAAACTGGTATGCGTAACATCGTCGATTATTCCAACGGTAAAATGATTTCTTGGCTTGTCTTGTTTCAAATTATCAAAGACAGCCTTAACCATTGCAGGAGTGAATTCCTTCGACGATAATCCGTAGCGTCCTCCAACAATTTTCGGGAATGCAGAAAATTTTGTATTTCCATTTGCAAAATATTCATTGATTGCATTAACAACATCCAAATACAATGGCTCGCCCGTTGCCCCGGGTTCTTTGGTTCTATCCAACACTCCAATAACCTTGACAGTAGCTGGTAGAGCTTCTATGAAGTGCTCAATGCTAAATGGTCGGTACAATCGAACTCGAACAACTCCAACCTTTTCGTCAAATTTTTCGACCAGATATTTCACAGTTTCTTGTGCTGTTTCGCCTCCGCTCGCCATAATCACAATAACTCTTTCGGCTTCGGGGTGCCCGATATAGTCGAACAAATGATATTGCCTACCTGTTAGACTTGCAAACTTGTCCATCTGTTCCTGAACAATATCGGGGCAGGCATCATAGTAACGATTAACAGTCTCACGGTTTTGGAAAAACACGTCGGGGTTCTGTGCCGTACCACGAATTACAGGTCGTTCAGGATTTAAAGCACGCATTCGATGTTCTCGGACCAGGTCGTCGGGAATCATTTCTCGCATAATCTCATCGGGAACAACTTCGATTTTATTCTCCTCGTGGGAGGTTCGGAAGCCATCGAAAAAGTGTATCATCGGGATACGCGATTTCAAAGTGGAAGCATAGGAAATCAAGCCTAAGTCCATTACTTCCTGAACAGAACCGGAAGCCATCAACCCAAAGCCGGTCGAACGAGCAGCCATAACATCGCTGTGGTCGCCGAAAATCGAAAGAGCATGGGTTGCAATCGTACGAGCACTGATATTGAACACAGTTGGAGTCAACTCGCCAGCAATTTTAAACATATTTGGAATTTTTAGCAAAAGACCTTGCGCGGCTGTGAAAGTAGTTGTTAATGCTCCTGCTTGCAGAGCACCGTGAACTGCCCCTGCCGCACCGCCTTCGCTTTGCATTTCGACCACAGTTGGGGTGACGCCCCAGATATTCTTATAACCCTTTGCTGCCCACTCATCGCACCATTCGCCCATATTCGACGAAGGTGTTATCGGGTAGATAGCAATAACTTCGTTGACCCGAAAAGCCACATACGCTGCGGCTTCGTTTCCATCCATTACTGCAAATTTCTTTTCGCTCATTTATTTCCCTTTTAATGTTATAACAAAAAAGCAAAATTAGAAATAATTCAGCCAATTAACCCCATTATTTGCATATCTGTAACTCTGAATTTCCCAAAAGAAAAATTAGCTGTTAAAACTCGCTTTTAGAAATTATTTCTAAGTAATTTTATCTATTGAATTTATTGTGTTGTTCGTGTTGCAAAGGATAAAAGCAATATTGCTTGTTGCAAGGAAGCACCAACCCAGCTCTATCCAACAATTAAACAAGTAGATTATTACAGACATCGAATGTTTCTAAAACATCCGATGCATTTTAGGAAAAATTGTTCCAGCCAAATCGCTTTCGGCAAGAAGCAATTTCCTCTTGTTCCCATTTAGTCTTTTCCATTCCCTTGCTTGTGAACTTTTGGTTTAATTCCTTGTGGATTTTCTCAGACATCCGATGTTTCGCAAACATCGGATGTCTTCCCAGATTCAGACAACGGAATGACGAAAGACATCGAATGTTTCTAAAACACCCGATGTCTTATTACATTTTCACATTGTTCCTTATTTCTTCTTCTTCGGTGGACGAGGCTTTTGCGTTGATGGACGGGTTGTTTGTCCTGGGACACGCCTACCTTGTGCTTCGGCAATTTCTTGTGCTTCGCGAAGTTTGCGTTGGAACCAGCCTTCTTTTTTGGGCTGCTTCTTCAAATCCGCAAGCGTAAGCTTCTTCCTCGAAAATTTATTTAGATAAATTTGGTGCAGGATACTGAAAAGGTTGAAAGTGAAGTAATACAAGTTTAAGCCCGAAGGGAAGTATGAGAACAGGAAAATAAATAGAATTGGCATAATGTAAATCATCGACTTTTGCCTTGGGTCGGTTATGGTAAGCTTTTGCTGGAAGAAAAGTGTTACACCCATCAGAACCGAAAGCCCGGAAATATGCTTTATCCCTAAAAGCGAAATTGGCAAGGTCAAAATGTAGTCGGGAAGCGACAAATCGCTAATCCACAAGATAAATGGTGCCTGCCGAAGTTCAATTGCCGTTCGCAATACTGCCCACAAAGCATAAAGTATAGGCAATTGCAAAAGCAAAGGCAAGCATCCCCCCATCGGATTTATTCCATATTCGGAATATAACTTCATTATCTCCTGATTCATTTTCTGTGGGTCGTCTTTATATTTGTCGCGAATCTTTTGCAGTTCAGGAGCAATAAGCTGCATCCTTTGCGATGAGCGCATCTGTGAAATAGTCAATGGATAAAGGATTATTTTCATTATCAACGCAAAGATGATTATGCTTATGCCATAATTCCCAATGATTGAGTAAATAAGTTTAAAAATTGGCAACATAAAGAATTCGCCGATGGGACGAACCAAAAACCGCCATCCAAAATTGACAACCGCAGAAATGCCGTAGCTACTTACAATGCCGTAATCTATAGGTCCAATGTAAATATCGAAAGATTTTTGTTGAGTTCCCCCTCGATAAGGAATATTCAAAGCAAGATTATATTTTTCAATCACCCCATTGTTTTCGACGTGAGTTTGATAGCCATTAACATACACAGTTCCATCGAAAGAGCCTTTCGGTTCAGGAATTATTGCCGCTGTAAAGTACTTGATTTTAACAGCAGCAAAATCCAGTTTGCCCGCAGGGGAAATTTGTACAGGCTCATCGCTCGATGCGTCGGCTTCCACAAGTTCGCCGTTGAGCGACACAATAGCTTTTGCCTCCGACGACTCGTCCACAGAGTTCATTTCTTGGTAGCGGAGTCCATTCTGCCATTGAAGATTGTATCCTCTCGTCGTTACATATTCATCAACATTAGAAAAAATGATTTCCTTTCTAAAATGATATTTATTCCCGTAAAAAACTAATCTTTTGGCGATGTATCGATTATTCCCAAAATCGATTTTGGCAATAATTTCAACCGAATCGTTCCCCGAAATTTTTATGTGATTATTTTCGGTGTTAAATGAATAATTCAAGTTCCTGTCGTCTATTTGAACATTGTCTCTGCTGTTAATCAAGAGCGAAGGTGTTCCGCCTTTTGCCCAAATAAGTTGAGTAGGGAAGCCGTTCCAAGATTTAAATTTTTTCAGTGTCCAGTTCAAAAGGGTTGCACCCTTCGAGGTTATTTGTGCTTGAACCAAATCGTTTTCGATGGTTATTACTTTTTCAATTCCACCAGTGTAGGGAGCAAAAGTCGGACCAAATTGGCTGACTAATTTCAGCGAATCGGGAACTACGCTGCTGACTTCCTTTTTCACATCGACGTTTTTCAGATTGGTGTCCGCAACAAGTGTTGTTGTATCTCGATTTTGAGTGGGCTTCGTAGGTGGAACCACTTTGATTGAAATGTAAAATGTCCAAATTGTCAAAATTATCGTGATAATTATAATAGCCAAAATCGATTTTCTGTCCATAGCATACCAAATTTATTTTGATTAAGGAACAGGGTCATATCCACCAGGATGGAAAGGATGACACCGAGAAACCCGTCGAACAGACAAGATTAAGCCCTTGAAAGCACCATATTTTCTCAACGCCTCGATGGAATAATCGGAACAAGTCGGATAGAATCGACAGCTCGGAGGGAAAAGTGGCGATATAAAAAGTTTATAGAGCTTGACAAGTGCAATCAGAATGTACTTCAATTTTCCCCTCGTGCTAAGTTTTTGGAAAAGAATGAATAAGCATCTTCGAGTACAGAGTGGGCAAAAGGAAAAACATCTGCCAAATGGATTTCGCAAGGTCGTTTCGGAGCCGAACTCCAGTTCAAAAATATGTATTTAAAAATAAAAAGTTTCTCGTTCATATCTTCCTTTGCCAATTTTCTGATGGATTCCCTCAATAACCTTTTAATTCGATTTCTAACGACCGCTTTTTTTGTAACTTTTCGGCTTACCTGCACAGCATAACGAACAAGGAACTTCTCCGCTTCGAGCTCCGATTGGCTTTTGGGCAAAACAACTGCACTGATATTATCTCGGTAAAATCTTTTACCTTGTTGGAACAGAAGTTCAAATTCCTTTTTGCGTTTAATAGTTTCAAGCTTATACTTTACCAAAATTAGCTCAATATTTTTTCTTTTCGTCGGAAACAGTCAGTTTGTAGCGTCCTTTGGCGCGTCGCCTTGCCAAGACTTTGCGACCATCCTTCGTTGCCATTCGGGCACGGAACCCGTGCGTGTTCAATCGATGCCGTCGACTCGGTTGATACGTCCTTTTCATTTTTCACTCCAAAAATAAACCCTTAATTAAAAAATGAGTTACAAAATTAACAAATTTAAAAAGAATAGAAGTTATTAAAATTTCCCCAAAGTTGTAAAGCTCCATCGAGCCGTGAAAAAAGAAAGGCAGAAGTACTTTCGGAAAGACATCGGATGTTTGCGAAACATCCGATGTCTGAAGCCACTGTTGTCTCCTGCTCATCCCCTCTCTATACCCCTGAATCAATTTCCACCTTTTCTCCCTTTATCCAGATGCTTTCGACGTGGTTAACTCCGAAATGATAGAACATTTCAAGATAGGAAGGACAATCGAGAATGGCAAAGGTGGCGTCTTTTCCAACTTCAATCGAGCCAAGCCGGTGGGAAATGCCCAGCGAATATGCTCCGTTCAGTGTCGAAGCAACCATAGATTGCTGGCAATTCAGCCCGAGATTTATTACAGCAAGGGAAAGGATGATTTGCATATTTTCGGTGAAACACGAACCGGGATTAAAATCGCTTGCAAGGGCAATCGGAATCCCCTTCTGCAAAATCTTTTTTGCAGGGGCATAGGGCATCCGAATGAAATAGGATGTCCCCGGCAGCAAGGTTGCAATTGTTCCGGCTTTTTGCATTGCGTCCAGACTTTCGTCCGAAACGAAGAGCAAATGGTCGGCAGAAACTGCCCAAAGCTCTGCTGCGAGCTTCGCAGCCCCGACGTCTGCAAGTTCATCGGCGTGCATTCGGATTTTCAATCCAAACTTGGTGGCTGTTTCAAAAATCCTTCGGGCTTGGTCAATTGTGAAATATCCTTTATCGACAAAGCAATCGCAATATTGGGCAAGGTTTTCCTCGGCTACGCGCGGAATCATTACATTGCAAATCAGGTCGACATATTCGTCGGGGCGGTTTCGGTATTCCGGAGGGAAATCGTGAGCACCAAGAAAAGTCGGAACAATATCCACAGGGAAATTTTCCGCAAGCCGGCGAATCACACGCAGGATTTTCAGTTCGGTTTCGACATCGAGTCCGTATCCGCTTTTGATTTCCAACGCAACAGTGCCGTGGGCAATAGCATTTTTCAGAAACCGAGAAGCATTATCAAAAAGTTGTTCTACCGATGCTTTTCGCGTTGCGCTCACGGTCTTCAAAATTCCTCCGCCACGAGCTGCAATCTCTTGGTAAGTAGCCCCGGCGACTCTTTGGGCAAACTCATCGGAACGGTCGCCTGCAAAAACCGTATGCGTGTGGGAATCCACGAAACCGGGGATAACGCTTTTCCCTTTCAAATCGTAAATCTTGTCGGGCTTGATTTTTCCGAAGCGAATTTGTTCCTCTGCGTCAACAGTTTCCCCAACCCAAAGAATTTTTTCATCAAAAAAGATGGCTCCATCCTTTATTTCGCTAACGTAGTTCATATCTTCACCTGCAAGGAATCGCTCGCCATTTCGACAAATTGTAACTAGCGATGAAATGTTTTTAAAAAGCACTTTCATTTCTGATATATCATTTTTACAACCACTTGCTGGAATTTTCTTCTTGTTTTATTGCTTCGACACACTTTTTCACATTCTGAACTTGAGCTTTGTGGCAAACCAAAACAGCATCGTCGGCAACCACGACCACCAAATCCGTTAGCCCCAAGCAACATACTTTTATATTACCATTTGTCGATTCATTTACCACGATTGAATTTTGCGTATCCAAAAGGATATTATTCCCCAAATTCACATTGCGGTTTGCATCGTGCGGCTTGGTGCGGTCGAGAGCATCCCAAGAGCCAATATCATCCCAATCGAAATATGATTTGACTACAACAATGTCGCGGGTCTTTTCCATCAATGCGTAATCAATCGAAATATCTGGGAATGTGATGTAGATATTCTCGATTTCGGGAATTGAGCCCGAAAATGGAATCTCGGTTTTATCTTTTAAAAGCTCAACCAAAGAAGAAACTTTATTATAAATTTCGGGTAAATATTTTTCGAGTTGCGAAAGGAAAGTATCGAGTCGCCAAAAGAACATTCCACTATTCCAGAAGAAACGACCCGAATCGACATAAAATCGAGCGGTTTCGACATCGGGTTTCTCTTTGAATTGAACAACAGGCAGGATGCTTTCGTTGGCCTCTTTAAAATTCACAGGGACTTCAATGTAGCCAAAGGCTGTGTCGGGCCTTGTTGGTACTATGCCAATAGTTGCAATCTTGGGATTGTTTTCGACGAAACCAAAAGCAAGCTCGACAGTTTTTTGGAAGCCAACAAGTGGTTCAATTCTTTGGTCGGATGTAAAAACACCAACGGAAATTTCATCGGGCGAAAGTTCTTTCCCATACTTTGCAAGCAAAAAGCTTCCTGCAAAAGCAAGTGCTGGGGCTGTGTTCTTCTTGTATGGCTCGGCAACAATGTTCTCGGGTGGAATGTTTCGCAAAACATTACGTATGGGTTGCAAAGTAATTTCATTTGTAAAAACAAAAATATCTTGCGGGGATATAAACGAAGTTATTCTTTCAACAGCTTCTTCGATTAAAGTTTTTTCGGAGTTCAAAGCAAGCAATTGCTTTGGTCTCGATTTTCGACTTACGGGCCAAAATCTTTCGCCCGAACCACCTGCAAGTAATATAGCTACCCTTTTCATTTGATTACCAAAATATTTTTCCATAATTTTTGTCTTTTAAAAAGGATAAAAATATTACTTTTTTTGCTATGAAACCAAATGTTGGTAAGATAAATAAAGTCGAAACGCCGTTTGAACTGAGCGAAAGGAACAAACTTGTTTTTCGGGCAGTTGTCCAACTTTACATAACAAGTGCCCAGCCTGTTGGTTCGCGTTTGGTTGCACGCTATTTAGGTAATCGTTTGAAACTAAGCCCCGCCTCGATTCGCAACATCCTTTACGAACTCGAGGAAATGGATTTGCTCCATCAAACACACGCATCCTCGGGCAGAATTCCAACCGATAAAGGCTATCGCTATTTCATCGACTCCCTGCTCGTCCAAAGGAAGCCAACAGAGAAGGAAATTCGCAAAATCCAAGAAGAGCTCAACAAGATTGAGCCTACAAATTTTGATGACATACTGAAAACAGCTTCCAAAGTGCTGGGCGTCCTTTCGAAATACCTGAGTATCGTCATCGTTCCCGAAATCCAAGACATAACGGTCGAGAAAATTGAATTGATACCGATAACCTCGAATCGATTGCTTTTCGTTTTGGCTTTAAATTCGAACATAATTCATACTTTGACGATAGATGCAAATATTGATGTCGAAGAAGACCAAATTGAAAAAGTTTCTCAATTTGTGAATGAAAAAATTTCTGGTAAAACGCTGAGATTCATTTACGAAAATTTTTCCGACCTGTTTGCTGTTTCCGAGTATCAAGATTCGCCAATAATTAAGTTGATAATTAATATTTTCGATAAGATTCAAGAAAATCTACAAGATTACGAGCGAACATTTATCGCAGGAGCCCGAAACCTGCTTCTTTACCCAGAATTTCAAAATCCCGACCATATAAAAAATATGATTACAATTTTGGAAAACACGCAAACAATACTGAATGTCATAAATCAATTCAAAAAGAACAATCCGAATCTGACTGTTTTAATTGGCTCCGAAACTGGCAACGAATTACTTTTGGATTATTCAATCATAGCCTCTCCATATTGGATTAGGAACGCCACTGGCTACATTGGCTTGCTCGGACCCAAACGAATGAACTATCCAAAAGTAATCACATTGGTAGAGCTCATCTCGAATTACCTTTCGCAAAGCTTCGCCCGAATATGCTAAGGGCTTGAGCCACTTCCAAATTTATCCTGCTATCTGGAATTGATTAGAAGAGTTTGACAACTAAAAAATGAGACATCGGATGTTTCAAAAAACAGGCAATGTCTTTTGCAGGGCAGAGGCGACAACTTTTTCTTAACCAAGCAATGCCACCTCTTTCACCAGCCTTTTCAACTTTTTCACCCTTGTGCATTTTCCAGACATCGGATGTTTCAAAAACATCCGATGTCTTTAAGATGCCATTTTGCAGAAAAAAATTCCAAGATAAATGAATTAAACAAAAAAGGGACTGCCTTTACGAGGCAGTCCCTTTAATTCGGAAATAACCTTCTTACCTTAACTTAAAGCGGATTGGGATGCTAACCCAACACATAACAGGTTGTCCGTTCTGAATTGCTGGTGTAAAGGTGGATTTCATTACCGCATCGATAGCTGCTTGGTTCAACATCTGCGAATCGGAAGATTGAACCACGACTTTCTTTGGCTTCCCGTTCTTGTCGACAAGTACACGAACAACAACCTGCCCTTCGATACCAGCTTTGCGAGCCATCTCGGGGTAGACGATTCGCTTTTGCAAGTCTGCCAAATCGATGTATGGTTCCTTCTCGACGGGTATGAATTCGTCGATGTTAGGCTCTTCTTCTTTCTGCTTGATTTCAACTTTTTGGTCAAGATTAAAATCTTGCGGCAGTTGATTAATGTCGATTTCCTGACCTTTTTCGCGAGCAAGCGATTCGCTAAGTTTTTCGAAAGTCGCAAATTCTTTCAAATCCTCCTTGATTTCTGCATCAGGAACTGGCACGGGGGTTCCTGCTTTCGCAGCGGTCGCAATTTCCATAAACTGCTGCGTAGGTGGCGGAGGCGGTGCATCTTCTTTCTGCTCTTCGAGTTGTTGCACAGGACCGCCAAGTGTTATTTTGCTTATTGGGGCTCTTAGCAATGCGACCTGACTTCGCTCGCTGGCTTTTGCATATATGAAATAGGCAAGTAGAAGCAATAGGATAATCGAAACAGTGATGATGAATCCACGCATTGTGTTCCGTGGAATCACCAACTTCAATTCTGCAAACCCATAAGTGGGTTGGGGCGGTAGTTCGATAACTTTGTTTGTCATTTTACCTCCCCTTGTATTAATTTCAAATCTTCTTCTGTCAAAGGCGCAATTGTAAATTTTCTTTGTCGTTTCACTGGTTCCCCTTTTTCGTCAACTTCCTTCGACAAGGCTTCGGTAATCGGTATTTCAGCAAGATTTAGCTCATCGAGAACTTGAATTACTTTGGCATAATTGGCATCGGGGGAAATCTTCAAAACTGTAATCAAACGGTTCTTTACCATTGGTTCAAGATTTTTTTCGATTACCAAAGCACGAAGCTTGGGGATGGGAATTTCTTGCGGCTTGTTATTGGCATCGGCAATTCCTTTGTACCAATATAATTTATTATCGGCAGTCAACATCAAAGTTAAAAGCTCGGAAGCACGAACTTCGACTTTGGCATACATCTCGGGCGGTATTCTCATCTCCATTATTTGGGGCTTCAGCATAGTCGTAGTGAACATAAAGAACGTTAGCAAAAGAAAAGTAATATCGACCAATGGAGTTAAATCTATACGAAAGCCAATTCTCTTTTTCTTTTTTCTTCTAACTATTTTGCCCCGTTTTTGCCTTTCGGGTATTTCGAGTGCGCCACCACCACCAGCCATTTTTATTCTCCTATGTTTTCCAAATATTTAAACAAATAATACACCAAAAAGTTACACGAAAAACTCAAAAAATTATTCTTATTTGCCACCTGCTTTTTCTTCTTCCGCTCGTCGCTTATCGGTTACGAAATTAAACACGAAAGCACGATTCCTTCGCATTATGTTCATAGCATCTTCAACCCATTTGTATCGTACCCTTCGGTCTGCATCGATTGCAAAGCGGGTGGAACTCCGCACCGAAAGAGTTGCACGGATTAATTTGCCCAGCACCGTTGTATCAACTTTGACAAGAGCTTTATTGTAGTATTCCTGTGGAATTTCGGGCACAAGTTGATAAACCTGAAGTAAGTCCTTCGTGTTTGTTAAGCCATAGTAGTATGAAGTGTCGTTCGGATTTTTATCATCGATAGCAATGTTGATAATGGCAAGGTCACGTTCAGGAAGACGAGTTGTATCGGGAGAAGCAGTAGGACGACGAATTGTGAATTGCTTTTCGGCTTCTGCTTCGGATTTGAACTTTGCTGTAAACATCAAAAAAGTCAACAAAAGGAATGTAATATCGACCAATGGAGTTAGGTCGATTACAAATCCCATCCTTTTCTTTTTAATTTTTGGCACGACTGCCTCCTTTTGGCTATTGTTTCAATCTTAATGTAAAGATTTGAGTTACATTAAGAATTGCTTCATCTATCATATACAAGTAATTATCGACCCGTGTGGTAAAGAAGTTAAAGAAGATAATGGCGATGATTGCAGCAGCCAAACCACCAGCCGTGTTATAAAGAGCTTCGGAAATACCAATAGCCAGCTGGGTAGCATCGACTGTTCCCGTTTCGCCAAAAGCAGCAAATGCACGAATCATACCGATAGTTGTTCCCAAAAGACCGAACAAAACCGACACGGAAGCAATCGTCGAAAGGATAACCAGATTCTTTTCGAGCAGAGGAGTCTCCAAATTCGTTGCCTCGTCGATTGCTCTTTGAACTTCTGTCAATTTCTTTTCGACAGGGAAGTTCGGGTCGTTTTCGACCTGCTTGAACCGTTCTATCCCAGCGCGTAGTATGTTAGCCAGACTACCGCGCTGGTTGTCACATTCCTTCAAGGCGGCGTCGAACTCTCCTTTCGCAAGATAATCGAGAACTTTTTTAACAAATACTGCTGTATCCCCTTTCCCGCGTGCCTTGTTAATCGAAAATGTTCGCTCGAAAACAAATGTAATTGCGATAATAATCAAGCTCATCAATATTCCAACGATTGGACCGCCAGTGTAAATTGCTCCAACAACGCTACCTTTCTTGGGTTTCTTCTTTGTTGCAGGGTCTTCGAAATTGTTCGGATTGCCAAAATAGAAAAAGTAAATCGAAAAGGCGATGATTAGTGCTAATGTTATTACGATAACATTAAATAACCGTTTCATATAATCCCTTCATTAATATTATTGAACATAATTCTATAAACTTTTAATTGCTTCTTCTAAATTAGGATAAATTGGAAATACAAGTGTCAATTTAGTAATCACAAAAAGATTTTCAACCGATTTATCCAAATCGCACAATGCAATCATTCCCCCTTTCTTGGCTACCGTTGCGTGGGCAGATATTAACACCCCGAGAGCAGTAGAATTCAAATAGGTTACTTTCCCCATATCGATGATAATCTTGTTCTTGGGTCCTTCGGCAAGTTTCTTTAAAGTATCACGAAGCTCATCGGTTTCCTCTCCACCGATGAAGTCCCCCTTTAAATAGACAACAACACCACCTATCTGCTCTTCGACTTTAATCTTTGCCATATAATCACATAATAAAAATTCAAAACTAATTAATTTTTTTCACATAAATATTAAGAAACTGTAAATTTTTTGCAACCCAAATTTATGAAAATGAAAATTAAAAATTGTACAAAACTAAAATTTTATTGTTTATGTCAATGAATTTTTGTAAAATGCATTTTTTAAAAATATAAGTATGCGAAATGGAACAGACAAAAAATTCAATAGAGAACGAAAACTATTGCCTTGTTTGCGGGAACGAGGTTATCCATCTTGTAAAGCCAGTATCTGCGGAGTGTTCCTTCTGCGGGAAAACTTTTTTGGCTGATTCGGCTTGCGTCGAAAACCACTATGTTTGCGACGATTGCCTGAAGCTCGAAGCAAAAGAAATTGTCAAGCTGGTGTGCCTGCGTTCGGCTAAAACAGACCCAATCGACTTGGCAATGGAGATAATGGCATCGCCAGCGATTAAAATGCACGGGCCTGATCATCACTTTATCACCCCCGCTGTGCTTTTAACGGTAGTTGCAAACTATACAAACTCCCGAAACGAACTGGAAGAGCAAATCCAGAAAGCCGAAGACCTTGCAACGAAATTCGCTCCCACTTGCAGCTGGCATCTGGGAACTTGCGGAGCGGCTCTCGGAACTTCGATTTTTTTAATTGTTTGGAAAGGACTCGACCCCGAGGACGAAAATTCTTGGACCGAAGGTAATCTAATCGTTTCGAATAGTTTAAAGCGAATTGCAGAGCTCGGTAGTCCCCGTTGCTGTAAGCGCGATACATACATTGCACTCGAAGAAGCCACCGAGTTCCTTCGCCAGAAATATGGCATACTTTTGCCTGTGAGCGAGGCGAAATGCAACTTTTCGCTCCGCAATCGCTCCTGCAAGCGCGAAGATTGCATATTCTTTAATCTTAAATACTCTTTGGTCTAAGTAGGGGCTACCGGCCCGTCGCACCTACAATTCCCCAGACATCGGATGTTTGCAAAACATCCGATGTCTTTTCAGATTGAACTTATGTTGTTTTCATTCCAATAAAGGCAAGCATTCGTCCCGATTTGTCTTTGTCTCGGCGATATGAATGTAAATTTAAGTTCGAGATTGTGCAAATTGGCGAAATTTCGATGTTCCGTTCCTCAATTCCGCTTTGAAGCAGTTGCAAAAGCAATTCTTTGCGATTGTCGAAAAAGTATTTCCCATCGGGCGAAATCACCGTTGAACGGGGGAAAAGTTCAGCAACTTCTTGCCCTACTTCATACTTTTGTGCATCTGGCACGGGGGAGATAAAAACAAGTATATCCTTTGGATTCGTGCCAAACCGCTCCTGCATTTTGCTAATCGTCTTCGGTAGAATTTTTTGGGCACTCCCACGCCATCCCGAATGCACAGCCGAAACTATTTCCTTTTTTATGTCATACATTAAAATTCCTGCACAATCGGCAATTTTCACCCCAAGAATTTTCCCTTTAATTGAAGTAATCAAAGCGTCGCCATCGAAATTTGAATCTAAATTGTTTGAAAATGAACTTGGCATACTTTGGATGGTTTTTCCATAACCATTCGTTTCCATTGCCTCGACAATATGAATTATGTCGGAATGCACCTGATGGAGAAGAACAAAATCCTCGACTTTCACTCCAAGATAATCTGCAAGCAATTTGCGATGCTTTCGAACTGTTTGGGAGTCAAAGTGTTCGGTAATTCCAAAAGATAAGCCATCGGGATAAATATGGCAGTTTCGTTCTGTAACACCAGCCAAAATTTTGTCCTTTGGGAAAATATTTGGAACAATTAAGTTAATCGTCATCGCCTAACCCAAGTTTGAAAATACTTTGGTTTTTTCCAAGTGCATTAGATATAGCAAATTGAACATCCGAAGGGACTTCGACGATTCTAATCATTCGTTGTTTTTTTATTTGGTCGCTAATAGCAATACCAACATTGCCATTTACAGCCAAAATTACATCACCATTGAGCCGAGAAATGTATTTTTCCATTGCCAAATCCCGTGAAGGGAAAAGATGTGGCTTGCGGTCGAAAAGCAAGCAATAGTTCTTGCCAGAATTCTTGAAAATCAACGCTACATACTTTGCTCTTGGATAAATTTCTATCTCCTTCCCATTTCCATCATTTAGATTCAAAGCGAACCCGATAAGAAGAAGAATTAACGCACCGAATCGGAAAACAAAAGATTTGAATGTTTTGGCGAACAAAACCCAGATAATCAATACGGAAAGCAAAATCGAGAGCAGAACTACCCCATTGTTGTTGATAACCAAAGGACTTAACTTTTCCGCCAAGATATTGTTGAATTTGACACCCAACGAGAGAAGGATTTCGGCTGGGACGGCAAAAATTTCCCCGATTTCAATAGTTGCAACAGAAAAGAGCATTGCCAGAAAGGCAAAAGTCAGTGATATGCTGAAAATTGGCACTAAAACCAAGTTGGAAAAGAAGGAGATAAATGTGTAATAACCAAAGTAGTAGGCAACCACAGGCGAAACAAACAACTGGGCTGAAATGGTTACAGACAAAAGCATAAGCAGGAAATTTGTAACGGCGTTTCGCACGGGCAAGGCTTTTGCCAACCCAGTGTAAATCCTTTTTTGAAACATAATTATTCCCAAAACTGCCAGAAAAGACAATTGAAAACCCACAGAAAACAATAAACTTGGTTTTAAAATCAACATAACTAAAATGATGATAGCAAGAACATTGTAGGGCGAAACTTTTCTTTCCAGTGTATTTGCATAAAGGAATGCAGCAATCATAATGAATGCTCTAATTCCCGAAGGGGGAAAGTCGATAATATAAAGGTAAAAAAACATAAATAATGACAATAAGACAAATCTGACCCATTTGTTTGGAAAAATCGAAAACAGGGCAAAGACAATTGCAAAGACAATGCCGAAATGGAATCCACTTATCGAAAGAAGATGCGAAATGCCAGTTATTGCGAACTTGTCCCGTTGCTCGCCCTCGAGTAATTGCTTATTTCCAAGAAGCATCTCATCGAAATATGGGAAATATTCCGCCGAGAACATTTTGTTCAAATTCGATTCAAGTTTCTCTCTCAATCGGGCAAAGATGTTTTCCGCTGTGACGGGACTTTCCCAAAATCTTATAATCAAATCATTGGAAGTTCGAGCAAAAAGTAAAACTTCGTGGCTTAAAGCAAGCGGAATTTCTGCGATATCGGTGGGCAGATTGGTTCTTCTCGGTGGTCTTATGCTTGCAATAGCAAGAATTTTGGCGTTTGCTCTAAATTTCCTCAAAGTGTTTTTTTTTGAGTAAATTTTAAGAAGGGCTGGAACATCATTATATGTCTGATTCCCAAGCGAAATTGTTCCAACAATCCGAACAGAGGCAAAATCGGGTTCAGAAGCAAAAACTTCGGTTATTTCACCATAGATTTTTCCTTTAACTTCTTGAAATTTATCTGTTGTACTCAAGAGTTTGAAGTGTTTGAAGTTAACCGAAAGAATCAATCCGATAGCAATGGTAATCAGTATGTAGGATGGCGTTCTTTGTTTGAATTGCAAAAAAATCAGGGCAAAAATTGAAAGTGCAATTAAAATTGGGAATAAAAACTGGTGTGGAATTGTAAAGCCAATTGAGATTCCAATTGGAACAAACAATAAAAGTTTTAATATCGGGTTGTGATTAAGTATTCTATTTAAATTAATTTGCATTTTTTTATAAAACCAAATTCCAAATTAAAAAAATGTGTGGAATAGTTGGATACATTGGGAAAAGGAACGCAGTAACTGTTTTGTTGAATGGGCTTCAGCGGTTAGAATATCGTGGATACGATTCCGCTGGACTTTCTATAATCGAAGATGGAAATCTTTTGACTTTCAAAAAGCAGGGCAAAGTTAAAGAACTCATCAAGGTTTTGGAAGGGAAAGAATTCAAAGCAAACATTGGTATTGCACACACTCGCTGGGCAACACACGGCGAACCAAGCGACATTAATGCACACCCCCATCACGATAATTCTGGCAACATTGCGATTGTACACAACGGAATCATCGAAAACTACGCATCGTTGAAGCAAATGCTTATCTCCAAGGGGTATAAATTTGTTTCTGCAACCGATACCGAAGTCCTTGCTGTTCTTATAGGCTATTTCTACGAGAAAGTAAAGGATTTAGAAGAGGCGGTTCGAACCGCATTGACCGAAGTGCAAGGAACATTTGGGCTGGCTGTGCTTTCAACCTATGAGCCGAACAAAATTATCGCCGCCCGCCGTGGCAGTCCAATGATAGTTGGCTTGGGCGAAGAGGAATTTATCGTGGCTTCGGACGCTTCGGCAATTATCCAGTATACCCGACAAGTCATTTACCTTTCGGACAACGAGATGGTTACTTTGAATAACGAAAATTATTATACAAAGACCATAGATAACATCCGTACGAACAACATAGTTCACTTGGTAGATTTCGATTTGAGCAAAATCGAAAAGGGCGGGTTCGAACACTTTATGTTGAAGGAAATTTTTGAACAGCCGCAGACAATCCGCGATGCCTGTCGTGGTCGTTTGATTGTTGAAGAAGGAATCGCCCGACTTGGTGGTCTGCTTCCCGTTCTCGACAAACTCCGAGAAGTCGATAGGATAATAATCACTGGTTGCGGAACTTCGTGGCATGCTGGCTTGGTTGGGGAATATCTCATCGAGAACCTTTGCGAAATTCCCGTCGAGGTCGAATATGCTTCGGAATTCCGATACCGCAACCCGATTCTGCGGAAAAATGACATTGTAATTGCAATTTCCCAAAGCGGCGAAACTGCCGACACTTTGGCTGCTGTTCAGGAAGCTAAACAAAAGAACGCCACGGTTCTTGGAATTGTAAATGTTGTTGGCAGTTCAATCGCTCGGCAAACAGATGCAGGTGTCTATATTCACGCTGGACCAGAGATTGGTGTTGCCTCGACCAAAGCTTTTACATCCCAGCTTGTTGTTCTTACCTTGATTTCCCTACTTTTGGGTCGGATGCGGAACCTATCGAAAATCGAAGGGATACGAATTGCACGAGGAATAAAAGAACTACCCGAAAAAGTCGAAAAAATATTAGAAAAAGCCGACCAGATAAAAGAAATTGCAAGAGAATTTAAATATTCCAGAAACTTTCTGTATTTGGGTCGGGGATACAATTTCCCTGTGGCTTTGGAGGGTGCATTGAAGTTGAAGGAAATATCCTACATACACGCCGAAGGTTATCCATCGGCAGAGATGAAGCACGGACCAATAGCACTTATCGACGAAAATATGCCCGTGGTGTTCATCGCCCCAAAAGATGAAATATACGACAAGGTTATATCGAATATCGAAGAAGTTCGCTCTCGCAAAGGTCGTGTCATTGCCATTGCAACCGAAAACGACGAAACCATCACCCGTTATGCCGAAAGAGTGATTTATATTCCCGATACTTTACCAATGCTAACACCAATTCTTACAGTAATTCCTTTGCAATTGCTTGCATACTACATTGCAGTAGAACTTGGTTGCAACGTCGACCAACCACGCAATCTTGCCAAAAGCGTAACAGTTGAATAAGTAAAATCTTGCTGGGGCGACCGGTCCGGTCGCCCCCACAATTATTTCCACAAACATCGGATGTTTGCGAAACATCCGATGTCTTTCCGCAGGGCAAGGGGAAGTGCATCCTCTGCACAAGATTACCAAAACTTACACAAGCCCAAGCACAAATAGCCAAAGGCTTCCTCGACATTAAAATTTAACAACATCTCCGCAATTTTTATTGAAACAGTTAGACTTAAAGAAATCAAAAAATTTTTTAAAAAAAATTTGGAAATTTGAAATTTTTTCGTATATTGCAATTTGAACTTTAGCAGATTTTGAAAATGTTTTGGCAATGGTGCCGTAAAGTGTTTTCTAATCTTGCTATGCGGGGGATAATTCCATTTGAGGCTCCTTTTGTGTTTAATTCTGTTTGCCTGACTGGAGAGAGAGAGAGAGAGTATATTCAGAAATCAAACTCCGAAATAGATGTTCCCGTAAGAAGCGTGCGCTCGATGGTTGCGTTCTGCTTGCCCGACCTCCACCTGTTTGTATCATCAAGCTGACGAATTAAACAATGCACCGCGTCCGCTTGTTCCCAATTCGCCTTAAAAATTTCTTAAACAATTTCAAAAAAATTATGTTTAACAAATTTTAAAGGAGAAAAAATGAAAAAGATTGGTTTTATATTGCCATTAGTTCTGTTTTTGTTCATTATTTTATTACTTTCGAATACACAAAGTTCCATCTCAATGCCACTTGTGCCCCCAGGAGCCAGTTGGAAATTGTATCCTTATTTAGGGTCCCCGGGAGTGTTGGGGCATTGGGAAAGAATGTCGGTACACCGTGATGAATTGGGTGATTTAAAATGGGGAGAAAACCAGTGTCAACCAGGTGGAGATCAATGTCATATTTGGGATTGGGTGACCTGGTGGTACCCTTTAGTTGCACCTGAACCTCCAGGATCTAGTGGTAATTATGGACCTCCGCTACAATTTGACTGCGATTCGGTTGTTTATGACCCTGTCTCTGGTAAATATTTTTGTCCCTAATTTTTCATTTTGGGCCCCGAAAGGGGCCTGTTTATGTTTAATTAAGAAAGGGTAAGTTATGTGGCTATTATTAATTTTATTTATTTTTTTTGGCTGTAATAGCAATTCAACCAAAACAAAAACTTACGAAAGAAAGATTGTTGTTCAAGATTTTACCAATGACTCATTTTACGTTCAAGGTAAAAGTTACAAAGTAAATTTCTATGGTAATGAACAAGATATAGAAAAATACAAAAATAAAAATGTTCCACTTTATGCTATAATACTTTTTTATAAACCTAATGATGGAAGGTTTGACCTTTTCTCCGTACTTAGGTTAAATCATAAAGAAGAAAATATTTTCGAATCGAAAGAATTTCTTATTCCAAAGGGAACTTCACAATTAGAAATTTCAATATGTGATTTTAGCAAAGATGTAAATTTCCTAGCAACTTCCCCCAAATTACCTATTAAACGGGCAGATGGTGAATTTGAGGCGGGAGCTACCGTTTGCTTTGCTCCTTTCTTTGACAAAGAAAACGAGCTAAGACAAAATTTAGAATATGAAATTAAAACGCATCAAAATTTTCTAAATTATGCCTCTTTATGGTATTGGTTACTTGATAAAAAATTATTAAAAAAGGAAACTCTTTTGGAAGACCTTAAAGCAATAGATACTTGTCCCATTAAAACCACACGTCTTGTTCTTAAACTAATTGGGCTGAATTTATTGAAAGAAAACCCTTCTTACATTCAACATTATATGGACACAATTTTGATGTATAAAAACCTTTCAGAATTAAATGACCCCTATGTCGATAATTTTTTGGAATTCTTTTATTCCCCCGACATAAATGAACTTAAAAAACCTTTCCCAAAAAATTTCGAGAACTTACTTTTAAGAAATCCTTTGACATTACTTTTTGAAAGAAGTATTAATATACTTTCTTTTTTAAGAATGGAGTCAAATCCTATTCTTATTTCCGCTTTTAATGAAAGAATAAAACAAAAAAATGAAAATGGATTAGGAACATTCGGTGAGGATTTAGCTAAATTTATTATTTTTTATGATAAGTCTTCGCTCGATTCACTTTCATTTTACTTACCCCAAATGGTCAAATATTTCAATTACCTATTCTTAAATAGTTACCCGGAAATTTACAAAGGGTTTCCATATCCAATCCTTACCAAAAGGCAAATATTGGGTTTACATCTTGGGCTTGCTTTGAGAAAACTCGGTAAATATCAAGAATCTAATAATTTTTTACAAAGGAGTTTGCAGACTTTAAAACCGTTTGAATATTCAACTTTCGAATACCTAAATTTAATTGCAGAAAATTTTCAATCTTTATCGCAAATTGATTCTTCAATAACTTACTACTTACTTGCTTTGAAAATTATGCCCGAAAACGAAGACATAATTGAAAAATTAGTTCCACTTGTCGAAGCAAAATATCCCGGAGTCGACCCAAAGAAGTGGATAAATGAAAATCTTCCTAAAATAAAATCATATTTATTACCCGAAATAAAACCTGACATTACAATTCAAACGTCGAATGGGAATATTGAACTTTCGAAACCCAACCAAGAGTTGATTATTTTAACGTTTTTTACAACTAATTGTAAATTTTGTATTGAAGAAATGGAGTTTTTACGACAGATTACTAATAATTTTAATTTCAAAAAAGTTAAAGTATTCTCAATATCTTACGAACCCAAAGAAGTTATCGAACATCTCTATAAATTAAAAAATTTTAGCTTCCCGATTGTTAAAAATGGTTCAGAATTAGTAAGTTATTTTGGTGTATCCAATTACCCAACAACAATTGTTATCGGTCGTGATGGTAAAGTTACAAATTTCTTTGTTGGCTATTCACCCGAAACTTCGAAGTATCTTAAATATCTTGTGGAAAGTCAAGAAAGCCAGAATTAGCGTTTATTGTGTTCTTTTTTTCCCAATTTCAATTTTTGCGCAATTTCGGGCATCTTTAACCATTTCCCAATCATTGGCAAGGGATTGGAAGCAGGGGGAAACGCAAATCTTTGAATTGAACCATTCTTTGAACTTCTCGAAGGTGTTTCGGCTCGATACTTTGCGACTGAATGTGGCTGTTCGCTGGGCTATTGGCGTCCAGTATTTCAAAGCCGAAAATATTGGTCAACCATATATTTTGCCAACCGATAACGAATTGTTTGCCGAAGGCACCTTGCGGTATCCACGCGGCTGGCTGGTTGACCCGTTCGTTTCGGCAAACGCCCGCACGCAAATCACCGAATCGTTTATCGTTACCGCTGCGGGCAAGCGAACCACCGCAAAATTCCGCGACCCGATAAC
>RCNO01000006.1 GCA_003731685.1 Bacteroidetes/Chlorobi group bacterium MS-B_bin-24 | reverse complement strand
TTAAGCCAGAAAGAAGAGCTTGGATTAAGGGATTGTTTGAAAATATCGATAATTTTTCTCCCCCTTTGGATATTTCTAATGCATAATTCGGGTTTAAAACATCGGATGTATTTGTACATTTAGATTTCGGATGTTCGCGAAACATCCGATGAATGCTGTTAAGGGCTTTTTAAACTCTTGCTTTGTATTTATCTTTCAATAACGACAGGATTTGGGCTGGATAGTTTGTTACAATTGCTTTTATGTCGAATTGCAAAGAATATTCCAACTCCTCGGGGGTGTTTATTGTATATACACCAACGAAGAGGTTGTTGTCACGGGCATCCTTGGTTATTTCCCAGTTCAGCTCCTCCAAACTGCAAACAAAACCCTGACAATGGTATTCGCGAGCAAGGACTGAGGGCAGACGCTTATCTTTCGGTAAACGAATAAGGGCTGTCGGAATTTGGCCATTCAATTCCTTGACAATCTTTAATTGCTCATAATAGAAAGAAGAAATTACGATTTTATCGGAATAATCGTATTGCTCGATAATTTGGAGTATCTTCTGGATGTGTTGTTGGGGCGAAGGTCCAAGATTTTTCAACTCAATATTTATTAAAATTTGGTTTTGGACAAGTTCCAACACTCGTTGGAGCGAGGGGATGCGCTCGCCCGAAAATTCGCTCGAAAACCAATTCCCGCTATCGAATTTTAGTAGTTCTTCATAAGTCAGTTTCGAGGCGAACCCAATGCCATCGGTGGTTCTGCTAAGTCCTTTGTCGTGGAAAACTATAGGCATACCATCGGCGGTAACTTGGATGTCCATTTCAATGAAATGGGCGCCCGAGCGAATCGCTTCGGCAAAGGAGCTAAGCGTATTCTCGGGTGCAATCCCGCTGGCTCCCCTGTGGGCTACCACAAAATAGTCAACCGAGTTAAATGTTTCAATTAAGTTTTTCATAGATTTACAAAATACGAAACTCAACTCAATCTACCGGCAAAAGAACAGATGAATAATTTTGATGAATTTTGCCCTATAACCAATATGAACAACATTTCTAAAATCTTTTCTCTTAAGGTTCAATTTCATATTTTCAATGACAGGGGCAAATAATTATTTGCCCCTACAAAATATGAACTATTTGGTGTAAAACCTAAAACACGCTTTCCTGACTCAAACGGGGTTCGTTGCTTAAAGACATCGGATGTTTGCGAAACATCCGATGTCTGAAAAAATTCGAGGCAAACCAGTGCGTTCCCCCTTGTTCCAATGTGTTCAACCCTTCAATAACATCCTATAACGGTTTGTTTTAAGGTATGACGGAATGTTTTTTAGGGGCAATTCTTGAATTGCCCTAATAATTGAGCAAATTGTAATAAATTTTAAAGTTCAAATTTAGGGTGGATTGCATTGGGTAATTACCAAAATGAAATTTACTCACAATTTTATAATTTAGATAGGTTTATTTAATTTTTCATTTGTAATTTCTGAAACAATTTAAAGAAAGTATTGTGAACAAATTCCAAATTTTAAATAAATTTTCATTTGTTTTGTTTAACATTTAAATTTTACTATGGCTGAGAGCAATAAGAACACGAAATTTCAGAACATCGATAGTTCTCAACAGAAACCCAGCCCGCTAATTACGGAACAAGAAATTTTGGATGCACAAAAGGCTTGGGGCGAAAGCATTGTCCGAATAGGTGAAATTTTTATGGAAGGAGGCGACTACCGAACCGCAGCCATTGAACATATCAACAAATTTTACAATTATCAAGAAGGACTGGTCCTATTCAAGCCAACAATGGCATCGGTTAAGCAATTCCGAACCGATTTCCGTGGCGCCTTGTCCTACTTTATTGGCGGTGACGAAAATTACCCCGAAGACCGCGGCTTTGCCATCAAGCCTTGGAGCAAGGTTCGTTGGGAGAACATCGGTGTCAAAATCATTGGCAATGTGGCATTAGCAATGGGGAACTACTACTTCACCCCAGCAAATGGTGGCGACGAAGTTAAAGTTGAATATTCCTTTGCTTACACAAAAGATAAGGACGGAAACTTAAAAATCATTTTGCACGATTCGCACATTCCATACAAACCCGAGGAAACACACTAAACTTCTTACACTATCACTTAAAATTCCTGTGAATCCTTTTGTGCCTCAAAATATGATTTTAGGGGCAATTCTTGAATAGCCCCTACATTGTCACAAGAATTACATTCTGAATACGCCGTATTTTTGGTCAGGAATTGGTGCGTTTAGTGCCATCGAAATGCCCAAAGCAAGGACGTTCCTTGTGTCGAGGGGGTCGATTATGCCGTCGTCCCAAAGTCGGGCAGTGCTGTAATATGGGCTTGCTTCATCTTCGTATTTCTTGATAATCGGCTCGCGAATTGACCGAATTTCTTCTTCCGAAAGTGTCTTCCCTTGGGCTTCGAGTTGCTTGATTTTGACTGTGGCAAGGACATCGGCTGCTTGTTCGCCGCCCATAACCGAAATCCTGCCGTGGGGCCACATCCAAAGCAAGCGGGGATTATAGCCACGTCCACACATTGCGTAATTTCCGGCTCCGTAGGAGCCCCCAACTATGACTGTAAACTTGGGTACGTCTGCATTCGCAACAGCATGGACAAGTTTGGCTCCATCTTTTGCAATTCCGCCGTGCTCATATTTTTTTCCAACGATGAAGCCCGTAATATTTTGGAGAAAAATTAACGGAATTTTTCGAATAGTGCAAAGTTCGATAAAATGAGCACCTTTCAAACTGGATTCAGAGAACAGAACGCCATTGTTTGCAAGTATTCCCACAGGGTAGCCCATAATTCTGGCAAAGCAAGTTACCAGCGTAGTTCCATACTGTTCTTTAAACTCTTGGAAACGGCTTCCATCAACAATTCGGGCAATAATTTCACGAATATCGAAAGGAGTGCGAATGTTTTTCGGAATAATGCCATAGATTTCCGTCGGGTCGTAATATGGGTCCTCGGGCTCATCGCGACCAATATCGAACTTTTCGGCTTTACCAAGATTTTCGACTATGTTTCGGGCAATCTGAAGTGCGTGCTCATCATTCAAAGCATAATGGTCTGACACGCCGGAGATTTTGCAATGGACATCGGCGCCGCCAAGCTCTTCGTCGGTAACAACTTCGCCCGTTGCAGCTTTGACCAGCGGAGGTCCGCCGATAAATATAGTTGCCTGATTCCTTACCATAATCGTTTCGTCGCTCATCGCTGGCACATAAGCCCCGCCCGCAGTGCAAGAACCCATCACTACTGCAATCTGCGGTATATTCATAGCCGACATTCGGGCTTGGTTGTAGAAAATTCGCCCGAAGTGTTCCTTATCGGGAAATGTTTCCGACTGATACGGCAAAAATATTCCACCAGAATCGACAAGATAAATGCAGGGCAGACGGTTTTGCATTGCCACTTCTTGGGCACGCACGTGTTTCTTTATCGTCATCGGGAAGTATGTTCCGCCTTTCACGGTTGCATCGTTTGCAACAATCATACATTCCCTGCCTTTGACGACCCCAATTCCTGTGATTATCCCTGCCGATGGAGCTTCGTTGTCATACATATCCCAAGCTGCGAGCGGAGAAAGCTCGAGGAAAGGTGTGTCGGGGTCGCATAGCTTACGAATTCGGTCTCGTGGCAGCAATTTTCCGCGACTCAGGTGCTTTTCGCGGGCTTTCGGGGGTCCGCCTTGCTTAACAATTTCGAGGCGTTCTCGCAATTGATTAACCAAGTTCAACGAATTTTCATAATTTGCTTTATAATCCGGAGATTTTGTGTTGATGCGACTTTTGAATCTTTCCATTTTCTTTAATCTTTTAGTTGAAATTTCCAAATACAATAAAAGTTAGGATTGGTTATAGATGGGGGACAAGAGACGAATGTCGTTTCTATTCTTTTGTCAATGGTTGTGGCAAAAAGTGAATATTCCACGATACCAACAGATTGACAAGGGAAATCGGGCAAGCCTTTTCGCCTTCGCGCTTCTTGAACTCGGCACGTGCGAACATAATGCACCAAAGTCTTTGCGTCCTCGAATTCCGAAAATTGTTCATCGAGCGTGGAATAAAGTCGAAACTGTAATGCTTGCTCCAAGCCTTTCAAACCAGAATTTTCGGGAAGTCCAAGAAATTCCTTAATTCTTCGTGCTTCGATTTGAGTGAACTGCTCCCAGGCATCGCGGTCGAATTCGATAGCCGCATTCATCCCCAATTTTTTTTCGACTGCAAGGAACCAACATCCATCGTGTGCAAGCCAATTTTTTGCATAAATTTTTAACAACTCGAGAAGTTTTTCTCGGGTTAACAATTCAATAGGATTTTCAGCCATTACATTCCTCTGCGATATTTTCCACCAATTTGGTAAAGCAACTGGGTGATTTCGCCCATAGTGCAATGCTCAACAGCATTGAGCATCTCTTCGAATATATTCCCGCCCGAGAGAGCAACGTTTCTCAATCTATCCAAAGCCTCTTGCTTTTTGTCTTTGTGTCGTTCCTTGAAATCGGCTACTTGTTGCAATCTTTCTTCCTTCTCCTCGATTGTTGCTCTTGTAACTTTCATATTGTCGTAATAATTAACAGGATTTTCGTTGATGAAGGTGTTTACACCAATGATTGGATACTCTCCGCTTTCTTTCAACGACTCGTAGTAAAGCGATTGCTCTTGGATTTTCGACCGTTGGTATTGTGTTTCCATTGCGCCCAAAACACCTCCACGACGGGAAAGCGCCAAAAATTGGTCCAAAACAGCTTCTTCGACAAGGTCGGTAAGCTCTTCGATAATGAAAGAGCCTTGGTTCGGATTTTCGTTTTTTAAAATCCCAAATTCTTTGGATAATATCAATTGAATTGCCATTGCGCGTCGAACCGATTCTTCGGTTGGCGTTGTAATTGCTTCATCGTATGAATTAGTATGCAAGGAATTGCAATTATCATACATTGCCAGCAAGCCCTGCAAAGTAGTTCGAATATCGTTAAAGTCAATTTCCTGTGCGTGAAGGCTTCTACCAGAAGTTTGGATATGGTATTTGAGCTTTTGGCTTCGTTCGTTTGCACCATAAACATATTTCATAGCAATTGCCCAGATGCGCCGAGCTACTCGACCAATAACGGAATATTCAGGGTCCATACCATTCGAGAAAAAGAATGAAAGATTTGGCGCAAATTCATCGACAGGGATGCCTCGGTTCAGGAAATATTCCACATAAGTAAATCCATTTGCCAAAGTGAAGGCAAGTTGTGTTATGGGATTAGCCCCAGCCTCGGCTATATGATAACCACTAATACTTAACGAATAATAATTTCGAATTTTATGCTTTGAAAGGTATTCCTGAACATCGCCGATAAGCCTCATAGCAAAGTCAATCGAAAAAATACAGGTGTTTTGCCCTTGGTCTTCTTTTAGCATATCGGCTTGGACGGTACCACGCAATTTGCGGAAGGTTTCGATTTTTAATTTCTCCTTTTCTTCTTCGGAAAGTTCAATGCCCTGGGCTTTCAACTTTTCGAGTTCACGCTTGTAGGCAACCATAAAGTAGAAAGCAACCATTATCGGGGCGGGTGCGTTGATTGTCATAGAAACAGATGTCAAGGGGTCGGTTTGGTCGAAGCCTTGCAGTAGCACATCCATATCTTCGATTGTGCACACCGAAACACCGCTTTCGCCGATTTTCCCGTAAATGTCGGGGTCGCGTGCAGGGTCTTCGCCGTAAAGAGTAACGCCATCGAAAGCAACGGAAAGCCGCTTTGCTCTATCGTTTTTAGTTAGGAAGTGGAAACGCTTGTTGGTTCGGGCTGGTCCACCTTCGCCTGCGAATTGCCGTTTGGGGTCTTCTGTGGTTCTTTTGAATGGGAATACACCAGCCGTGTATGGGAAAAATCCCGGCAAATTCTCTAAATATAAGAACTTGAGTAAATTACCCCAATCTTCAAATTTGGGCAAAGCAACTTTTGGAATGTTTGAACCGCAGATTGATTTGCTGTAAAGGTCAATTTCCACTTCTTGGTTTTGAATTTTGTATTTGATTTTATCCTGCTGATAAAGCCTTTTTTTATCTTCCCAAGTTAGCAAAAGTTCTTGTGAATCTTTCGAAAGCTCGGACCATTTCTTTTGGAATAGTTGATTGAGTTCATCAGCCATCTTGCCGTCAATATTTTCTTTCCGAAGTACATCGAGAGTTTTTTTCAGCGAATAAGCCTCGGTTGCAATTTGGCTTTGCTCTTTGACCATTTTTTTGTATTTACGAACTGTTTCGGCAATTTCGGCAAGATAGTTTATCCTTCGGTTGTTTATTAGACCATAGTCGCGAACAAGTTCCGTCGGCAAAAGTTCGATAACATCTTCTTTGACTCCGTAATCCCCCTTTTTGGTGTCACGAAGCAATTTAAGCAAAGCCTTGAAGAATTTGTTCACTCCGTGGTTATTGAATTGATTACTACTGCAAGCGAATATAGGCAGGTCGAGCGATTCAAGCGTAGTCCCGCGAGGCACATTCAGTTGGTGTGTCCGGATGTAATGAATAATTACTTCGCGAAGAGCATCTTCGGAACCAATTTTCTCAAACTTGTTTATGGCAATATAATCGGCTAAATCGAGCATATCGATTTTTTCCAATTGGCTGGGAGCGCCGAATTCTGCGGTCATAACATACACCGAGAAATCCGAAAGCGATTTGATTTGACTATCGCCTTGACCAATTCCGGGAGTTTCGACAAGGATTAGGTCGAAGCCACAAGTTTTAAGCAAATCGATGGAATCGCGAACGAATTGTCCCACATCGCTTCCGCTGTTCCTTGTGGCAAAACTACGGAAGAAAACTCTGGGGTCGTAAATATGATTGTAACGGATTCTATCGCCGAGCAAAGCCCCGCCAGTTGTGCTTTTCGTTGGGTCGCTGGCAAGAACAGCAATCGAAATGTTTGGCACATAGGCAAGGAACCTCCCAATCAATTCATCTATCAATGAGCTTTTACCACATCCACCCGGACCAGTGAAACCAATTACCAAAGACTTGCCCTTGTCGAATTTCCGCAACATTTCACGAATTGTATCGGGTTCGGGATGGTTCGGCAGTTTCTCTTCGATAAAAGTAATTTGCTTTGCGATGGAAAAATGATTCGTCGTGGTGTTCGAGGCTATAAGCTCTTCGGTAAATTCTTTCAGCGCCTTACTTTCTATTCTCGGTTTGTTCTCTTTTATTCTTCGCATAATATCGTCGGCTATTCCATTAATGCCCAAACGTTGTCCATCGATGGCGTGGTAAAGTTTGGTCACTCCGTATTCTTCCAAATCTTTGATTTCCGACGGAAGAATCACACCCCCGCCGCCACCAAAAATTTGTTTCTCTTCGGCTCCCAATTCGCGAAGTTGGTCGACCAAAAAGCGGAAATACTCGTTATGCCCTCCTTGGTAGGAACTAATGAGGAGTGCGTCAACATCTTCTTGAATAGCGACGGTAACCACTTCGCGAACCGAGCGGTTGTGTCCTAAGTGGATAACTTCTGCACCACGGCGCTGAAGGAGGCGTCGAAAAAGATTAACGGAAACATCGTGTCCATCGAACAACGCCGTTGCTGTAAGCAATTTTATGTTCATTTCTATTTAGCAAAAAATGTTCAACAAACTTATTTTAAAAGGTGTCTCGAAATTACCAATCTTTGGATTTCGCTTGTTCCTTCGTAAATTTCAGTGATTTTTGCATCGCGGTAGTATCGTTCCACGTTGAAATCTTCTGTATATCCGTAGCCACCGTGGATTTGAACTGCTTTGCGAGCAGCATCCATAGCAACTTCGGAAGCTTTAAGTTTAGCCATTGCAGCCTCGGCAGTATAAGGAAGCCCGCGGTCTTTCAAAACCGACGCCCGCCAAGTAAGCAGCCGCGCAGCTTCGTATTCCATCCACATATCTGCAAGCATCCATTGAATCGCTTGGAAATTTGCTATGGGCTGGTCGAATTGCACACGCTCTTTTGCATATTTAACGGAATCTTCTAAGCAAGCACGAGCGATACCAAGCGCCTGTGCTGCAATTCCCAATCGCCCGCCATCGAGTGTTACCATTGCAACTTTAAAGCCCTGGTTAAGTTCGCCAAGCAGATTTTCTTCGGGCACTTCTACGTTTTCTAAAATAATCTCGGCAGTCGAAGATGCTCTAATACCAAGCTTCCGCTCGACTTTGCCAATTCGATACCCGGGCATATCTTTTTCGACGATAAAGGCGCTTACGCCTTTGGTCTTTTTTCCGGGGTCGGTCGATGCTATTAGAACAAATATGTCGGCTTCGGCTCCGTTGGTTGCAAAAAGCTTTGAACCGTTCAAAATCCACTTATTGCCAGATTTTATTGCCGTTGTTTTTGTATTGCCAGCGTCTGAACCTGCTTGGGCTTCGGTCAACGAGAAGCTCCCAATCTTTCGCCCGCTGAGTAGGTCGGGTAAATACTTTCGCTTTTGCTCTTCGGTGCCAAATCGGTAAATCGGGTCGCAAACCAGCGATGAGTGGGCAGAAATTATGACGCCAGTCGAAGCACACCAACGCGAAATTTCTTCGATGGCAAGGAAATAGGAAACGAAATCCATACCAGCACCGCCATATTCCTGCGGATAGGCGATACCCATCAGTCCAAGTTCCCCTGCTTCGCGAATTATATCCCAAGGGAAGCGATGGTTCCGTTCATTTTCGGATGCAACAGGAGCAATTTTTTCCTTCGCAAATTTCGCTACCATCTCGCGAAGCATTTTCTGTTCTTCTGTCAGTAAATAATCCATAAGTTCTCCTTTAAAAATTGCAACAAATAAAAACACAAATTATCATATTTTTTAAAAAAAATTTGTTAATATTACATTTTCAATATATAAAAAATTTTTTGATTTTTTAAAAACGATTTTAATGATGTAAAACATATTATTCAAAGATAATGGATAACAAATTCAACCTTAGCGATGAGCAAATACTTTTAAGAGAAACAGTTCGTAAATTTGCCGAAGAAGAGATAAAACCACTGGCAAGGGAATTGGACGCGAAAGAAGAATTCTCCTATGAACTTACCCGCAAGATGGCTGAAATGGGCTTCCTCGGATGCTTCATTCCCGAGGAATATGGTGGTTCAAATCTCGATTATCTTTCGTACATAATAATAGTCGAAGAACTTACCCGTGTCGATAGTTCACAGGCTGCAACTGTTGCTGCCCACAATTCTTTGGGAATCGGTCCAATTTATTATTTTGGGAATGAAGAGCAAAAGAAAAAGTATTTGCCGAAACTCGCCTCGGGATATCTTTGGGGCTTTGGTCTGACAGAACCCGAGGCAGGAAGCGATGCCGGAAATACCAAAACCACAGCAGTCAAAGATGGAAACAAATGGATTTTGAACGGCACAAAAATTTTTATCACAAATGCTTCGACCGATATTACTCTTGGTTCAACGATACTCGCTGTTACGGGGACTTTACCGAATGGGAAAAAAGAGTACACCTGTTTCCTTGTCGAAAACGGCACTCCCGGGTTCACTGCTAAGCCAATGAAAAACAAGATGATGTGGCGCGCTTCGAACACCAGCGAATTGATTCTCGAAGATGTCGTTGTTCCCGATGATAACATTCTCGGCAAACGTGGCGATGGATTCAAGCAAATGCTTAAAACGCTGGACAACGGACGGCTCGCAATTGCTGCGATGGGACTTGGGCTTGCCCAAGGTGCATTTGAATATGCTTTAAACTATGCAAAAACACGCAAAACTTTTGGCCAGCCAATTGCTTCGCACCAAGCTATTGCTTTCAAACTTGCCGATATGCAAATGTATATCGACCTTGCTCGCACTTATCTTTACAATGCTTGTCGAATGCTCGATAACAAACAAAGAATAACAATGGAATCGGCTATTGCCAAGCTGTTTTGCTCCGAAGTGGCTCATCTTTGCGCAAATCATTGTGTTCAAATTCTTGGCGGTTACGGATTGATGAAAGAATACGATGCCGAAAGGTATTATCGCGACCAAAAACTGCTGGAAATTGGCGAAGGCACCAGCGAAATTCAGCGACTTGTTATCGCTCGCTTACTTGGTTGTTTCGAATCGTAGGTTGCTTATGCCAATCAACAGAAGTTTCATCGAAAATTTACCAATTAACCCACTGCTTGCCGAAACCAAGATTATCGACGAGTTTACGAAAATCCTCGAAGAATCGAACAAGAGCGCAAATCGCGACAAATATTACGAAGATTTTCTCGACTTGTTTAGCTTCTACCAAGTTTACGCTGCGAAACATTCATTGAACATCCTTTTCCCCCCTCTTACGAACGACAAGAAGATCAACACAGGCATAATCATCAACTTTTTCGAGAACCGCCAGAAAGAAATAAATGAAGAACTCGAAGATTTTATGGCGTTCAAGAAATTGGAAGAGAAGAAAGTTGCCTTCGAATCGATGCTGAGCCAAGAGGTTATTTATTCACTTTCCGATTCCGAATTAAACACACTTTATCGGAAATTGGATTCTGTAATCGACTCAATTAACGAAAATTTCGACATCAGGCGAAATTTGAAATCTCGATTGATAAATTTGCTTGGTATTCTAAAAAGGGATTTGAAACCCAAAATGCCGAACTTCGATAAATTCTGGGCTTTAGTTGGCTACACAGGCTTACTCTACGGACTTTACGAAGAGAAAGTTATGAAAATCATAGATAAAATTAAAGATGTTTTGAATTTTATCTGGAAGATCCAAGCAACTGCCGAAGGATTGCCTTCGACAAATCCAGTAATCACAATTATTTTCAAGGAAATAAAACCAAAATAATGTTTAACAAAAAAGGTGAATTATGATTGGAATAGTTGGCTTTGGGGCTTATGTTCCCATCTATCGAATTAAAAGTTCTACGATAGCAAATCAATGGGGCGACGACCCGGCTTCGATTGAAAAAGGGCTTATGCTTTTGGAGAAAACCGTGCCGGGTCCCGACGAAGACACAATTACAATTGCTATTGCCGCAGCAAAGAATGCTTTGAAACGAGCGAGAATCGACCCTCAGAAGATTGGTGCTGTTTACATTGGTTCTGAATCGCATCCCTATGCTGTTAAGCCTTCGGGAACTGTTCTTATCGATGCTCTCGGTATTGGACCACACGTCCACGTTGCCGATTTCGAGTTCGCTTGCAAAGCTGGTTCCGAAGCAATGTTTGTAGCTTATAGCCACGTTAAAAGTGGGAATATGGATTATGCGATGGGCATTGGTGCCGATACTTCGCAAGGTGCTCCCGGCGATGCTCTTGAATATAGTGCTTCCGCTGGCGGCTCGGCTTTCATTTTTGGACGAGAAAATGTTGTAGCCGAAGTTCTCTACACTCATTCCTTCACCACCGACACAGCGGATTTCTGGCGTAGGGAATATCAAATGTATCCACGCCACGGCGGGCGATTCACCGGCGAACCAGCATATTTTAAGCATATTCTTGGTTGCGGGCGTGCTTTGCTCGAAAAGTCCGGTATGAAGCCCGAAGATTTTCAATATGCTGTTTTCCATATGCCCAACGGTCGCTTTCCATTAAAAGCAGGAAAAGAGTTGGGGTTTAAGCAAGAGCAAATGAACGAAGGATGGATTGTAAACATTATGGGAAATACCTATTCGGGCTCCTCAATTACAGGGCTAACCGCAATTTTAGATGTAGCCAAACCGGGCGACAAAATTTTTATGGTCTCGTTTGGCTCGGGCGCTGGTAGCGATGGCTTTATTTTCCAAGTTACCGATAAAATTCTTGAAGTTCAAAATCTTGCACCCAAAACGAGGGAAATGCTGAACACTCCGCACAAAGTCTATCTCGACTATGGCAAATATGTCGCTTATCGCAAAAAAATTCACTTTAATGAGTATTAAAAATAAGGAATGAGGTAATAAATGCGAGAAGTTGCTATTATTGGAGTTGGAATGACAAAATTCGGCGAACTTTGGGACCAGAGCATTCGCGATATGTTCGCCGAAGCCGGATTAAAAGCAATAGAAAATGCAAAGGTCGATAAAATCGACGCTTTGTATGTTGGGGCAATGTCCAGTGGTCTCTATGCCTATCAGGAGCATCTGGGCTCTTTGATGGCTGATTATCTTGGCCAAGTAGGGGTTCCAGCTGTTCGTGTTGAATCGGCTTGTGCTTCTGGTGGGCAAGCAGTGCGTTTAGGCTTTATGGACGTTGCTTCGGGTATGCACGACATCGTTCTGGTAGGCGGAGTCGAGAAAATGTGGGATGTCGAGGATGGCACATTTGTCCTTGCCACCGCAGCCGACCAAGAATACGAAGTTTACAACGGAGTTACCTTCCCGGGGCTTTATGCTATGATTGCCCGTGCATATATGGATAGATATGGATTAACTCGCGAAGAGCTTGCCCAAGTGCCTATAAAGAATCACAAGCACGCTGTGAATAATCCCAATGCACAGTATCCCTTCGAGATTGACTTGAAGCAGGTGCTGAATTCTTCGATGGTTGCGGACCCACTGCGCCTGCTCGATTGTTCCCCAATCACCGACGGAGCCGCTTGCTTGATTCTTTGTCCATTGGACAGGGCGAAAGAATTTACAGACAAATATGTAAAAATACGCGGTGTTGGAGTGGCAAGCGGACCAATTGCTTTGCACGACCATAAAGATTTGACACGGCTGGAAGCAGTCCACTTGGCAGCCCAACGCGCTTACCAAATGGCCGGGGTTTCCCCAAACGATATTGATTTTGCTGAGGTTCACGATTGCTTCTCGATTGCCGAAATTGTTGTTGCCGAAGAACTTGGCTTTTTCGAATATGGCACCGCCGGCAAAGCCATTGCCGAAGGTCAAGCAACCTATGGTGGTAAAGTTGTTATTAATTCCAGCGGTGGCTTAAAAGCCAAAGGGCATCCTGTTGGTGCTACTGGTGTTGCACAACTCATCGAAGCATATCTTCAATTGACAAACCAAGCTGGCAAACGGCAAGTTCCTAATGCCCGGTTGGGGTTAACCCAAAATATGGGCGGTTCTGGTGGTAGTTGTGTTATTCATATTTTGGAGGGAATGTAAAATGGCAAACAGTCAGAGATATACAAGGGAGATACCACATCGTTACCGATTGGAAGCACAAAAGTTTCCAAGCGGGTTTGTTTCGCTTTCACGCCGTTATTGCGACCCAATTTCGGGAAAGAAAGAATTCGAAAAAATAAATCTCAAAGGCACGGGAAAAATCCTAACATACACAATCATTCACGTCACGAGCGACCAATTTAAACTACTAACTCCTTATGCAGTAGCAATAATCGAAACCGACGAGGGCGCCCGAGTTACAGCAATGATAACCGACACGAAATTCGAGGATTTAAAAATCGGGGCTCGGGTCGAATTCGTCTTCCGAAAGATTATGGAAGAAGGAGCCAGCGGAATAATCAACTACGGCTACAAAGCCAAAGTAGTTGAGTAGGAATAAATAGAGTACAATACAATTTTAAAAAGGGAATTCATTGTTAATTGGGATTAACCCAAAGGTAATTGGTTTTGTTGATAATTAATTTTGATATGTGCATCAAAAATTGATGAAAAAATAAAACTGTTGTGGATAATCACAATAGAAGAGAAACAATTTCGGATATTAATAAGATTAAAATAGGAAAATAAAATTATGACCCAGCACAAATTAATCATTGGCAATTCGATGAGTATGGAGGAAATACAAGACGAATCTGTTCACCTTATGGTAACCTCGCCACCTTATTTCAATGCGCCCTATGATTATAAAGGACTTTTCAAAAACTACGACCAATATTTAGGGGTATTAAATAGAGTTGCCAAAGAAACTTATAGAGTATTGAAAAAGGGGCGAATTGCAGTGCTTAACATTGATGATATGCTTGTCAATGGCGAAAAATTTCCAATTGTTGCAGATGCCACTAAAATTTTCCAATCTGCTGGATTTAGATATCGAGATAGAATCATATGGAAAAAACCCGATGGATATTTAAGAATAAGTAAAAGAAGCGGTGTATTACTACAAAATCCTTATCCAATGTATTTTTACCCCGATAATCTTTTGGAAAGTATTTTGATTTTTCAAAAAGGTACATTCGATTATCGTTTAATACCCAAAGATATAAAAGAAGCATCAAAAATTGATACGAAAGAATTTTCTGAAAACAAATGGTATATGACTTTATGGGAGATGACAAATGTTTTACCGGGTTCACCATTAGAGAAAGAAATAGCTGCATTCCCCGAAGAATTACCATACAGAATAATTAAACTATTTTCTTACGTCGGCGAAACTGTTTTAGATCCATTTGTTGGAAGTGGAACAACAATGAAAGTAGCACGGCAACTTGGACGAAATAGTATTGGGATAGAAATTAAAAAATCTTTAATACCAATTATAAAGAAAAAAATTGGTTTCGATGGTCAATTGTCCCTTGATGAACAAGGTGATACCTTAGAAATTATAGTTAGAGAAAATGTGAAATATGGATGTGTGGGCTGAAATTACAGACGGTATAAATTACGTGCCCAAACTTTGCCGTACTTTGAATCATTATCAATTATCAGAAATAGAAATAGCTGTATCCCAAGATGGGTCCTTCCTTTTATTTTTAGATGAAGAGAACCAAATTGCTGTTAGTTGGTGGGTATCTCCAAAAAGGACAAGGTCCTATCCTTATTCCAGAGTTTATGACACTTTATGTTTCGCAGGTAAAAAAGTAACAATTATACCTATTATGAAAGACGAAGGGAAAGATGGGGAAAGGGATTTTTTACAATGGGACACGATTTCTCTTATGAGCTTGTTAGGTATTTATGTTATTATTGGCTATTATGCAAAGGCTGAAAAAAGTTCGAAGTATGCCAACAAAATTACCCATCAGAAATTCGATTTTGCATATCTTCAAAAAGAGTTGAAAAATCTTCAAAATTACCATTCTGATGCATTACATTGGAATCTCTCGCAAGTCGAAAAAGTTAATGAAATTGCCCGAATGGCTATAGCTTCTTACGAACAAATTTCAATGGACTCTAAGGTTGAAATGCACTCTTTAAATGTTGCTAATAAGAGACTAAATCAGCTTTATAAAAGTAAGGATGAATTTATGAAGTTATCCAGGAATTTGGCAGAGGAAGCACAGAAAAGAGAAGCATTAACAGTTCAACCCAAAGAAAATCTTTCGGGAACCAAAGCAACTTTGACGATTAAAAATTTTCTTGGTGGTTGTTACTTCTTCACTTGCGATGAGGTTAAAATTGTTGATAATTCAATTTATTTAGTTGAAGGCAAACATAGTAAGCAAGGTTTGATTCCTTCATCGGAAGATATCAAAGATGGCTTGCTAAAAATGATGTTATTTACCAATCTTAATGAAGTTAAAGTAGGGGGTAGACAATATTTCCCTGTCCCTATATTAAAGCTCACTAGCAGAAAAAAAGTTTCAAGAGATGCCCTAAGCCAAAAACAGATTGAGGTTTTAAAAAAACTTAAAGATGAAGCTGAAACTAATAATTTCAAAGTTCAAGTGAATGATTTATATATATGCGAGATAAAACTTGAATAAACACTAACAAAAATCAAAAAATCTTTTGTGAGCAAAAAGATTATCTTCATAAACAAACACACCTGCAAGGGGCTACTTGTTTTTGCGATATTTTGAAATTTCTCAATCTTTAAATTTTTAGATTTGGTTTGGAAGTCATTTTCAATTGAAATTTTGCTATCCTACTTCCCAAATTTTGCTTTGATAAAGTAAAAGTAGTAGAAGATGCTTTCGGGGATAACTGCGAGTATTAGCGACAATGTGTCGGCGGTAAAATACGGGGACTTGTGTGTCTCGGGGAAAATCAATCGAGCTAACGGGCTCGTCAATGTCCATAATGTTATGAATACAAAGCCAAGTATTGCCAGCGACAGGAATGCGCTTTTCGTTCCCCGTTCCTGCCATACTTTCGTAAAAGCATATATCCAAGCAAGAATATGAAAATAGAATAATAATATTTCAATCATAAAAAATATTAAATTGCATCTGAATAAAATGCAAAATTAGAAATATGGAAACAGAATTTATTATTGTTTATACGACAATAGAAAATTATTTCAATGCCCATCAAATAGCCAAAGTGCTTATCACGGAAAAACTTGCTGGTTGTTGCTCGATTATTCAAAATATTACTTCTGTATTCGAATGGGAAGGCAAAGTGGAAGAACGAAAGGAAAATCTTCTGGTGATAAAGACAACGAAAGACAAGTTCGAATCGCTAAAAAAACGAATCAAGGAGCTCCACACAGACCAAGTTCCCGAAATTATCGCCCTGGAAATTCAAGACGGGTTGCCCGAATACCTCAACTGGCTCCGAGAAGTAACAAAATAAAAATAAGTTAGGGGAATTTTCCCAGATATGCCAAAACTCGTAAATTTGGCATATCTAAGTGTTCAACAGACATCGGGTGTTTCGCAAATATCCGGTGGGTGATAAAAAATCCAAAAGCCATAACCACTTTTTGAAAAGACATCCGATGTTTTAAAACATCGGATGTCTGACGCGAGTTTCCTGTTCAAGTTTGCATAATGTTGTTCAAAGAGCAGAGTAAAACATCTACCAAAGTTACTACCCAATCTTCAACCCAAAGAAACTGAATTGGAAAATACAAATTTCCATCTTTAAAATTTCTAAGTTCTTAAATAGAACTAAAAAAGGCTATCTCGGGTTGCGAGATAGCCTATTCTCAAAATTTCCAAATGCTTATGCTATTGCATATCTTTTACGTCGAAGAGTTCGACTTCGAAGATAAGGAGCGAGTTTGGTGGAATTTTGCCCACAACACGGTCGCCATACCCAAGTGATGGTGGAATGTAGAAAACGAATTTGCTTCCAGCAGGCATAAGCATCAACCCCTCTTGGAATCCTCGAATGACTTTATCCAATTCAAATTCCATTGGTTCCCCACGCGAATAAGATTCATCGAAAACTGTGCCATCGAGCAGAGTTCCTTTGTAGTGGACTTTGACTTTGCTTGTAGCAACGGGCTTTTTCCCGCTTCCAAGTTTAAGAACTTTGAATTGCAAGCCCGAAGCGGTTTCGGTAACACCTTCTTTGTTTTTATTTTCTTTCAAAAACTCATTTGCCTTCTTAAGATTTTCCTCTGCCTGTTTTTTCAATTCTTTTTCTCGGGCTTCCATTTGCTCTTTTCTTCGCTTTTCGAGCTTCGATTGCAATTCTGCAAGATATTTTTGAATAACTGAATCGGGCAGTTGTGGTTGCTTTTGTAAAATCCCATCCTGAATGCCCGCCAGAATTATGTTGAAGTTTAAGTTGAGAGAGTCGAAGTTAACTTGATTGAAAATGCTTCGGCCTACGTTGAAACCAACAGAGTAGGCAGTTGTGTCGTTGTGTGTTTTTAATTTGGGTTGAGCAGATGCGCTACTTGCATCGAACAAACAAACAGCCAAAAATGCTGCTAAAAGAATCCGATAGAACATAGAATCTCCTAATTTATTCATTGACATTATCCAAATTATCCAATAGATGTCCAAGTTTTATCTTTTTGGTAAGGAGATAATTAAAATTTTTATCATTTGGTGGAATCTGCAAAGGAACAAGTTCGACAACTTCGAGACCGTAGCCTGTTAATCCAACACGCTTCTTGGGGTTATTGGTCATAAGTTTCATCTTTCGTACGCCAATATCGGCAAGGATTTGAGCACCGATGCCATAATCTCGTGGGTCGGGCTGAAATCCAAGCATAAGATTTGCTTCGACGGTGTCGTAGCCTTGTTCCTGCAAAGCATATGCCTTGATTTTGTTAACCAGACCAATATCGCGCCCCTCTTGCCTCATATAAAGCAGGACTCCTTTGCCTTCGGCAGAAATTTTTTGCAAAGCCGTGTGGAGCTGGTCGCCGCAATCGCAACGAAGCGAACCGAATACATCGCCCGTCAAACATTCTGAATGAACACGTACAAGAATTGGCTCATCGGGCTGCCAGCTTCCTTTTATCAAAGCAACGTGCTCCTTGTTGTCGACTATGTTTTTGTATACTTTAACAACAAAATCGCCAAAGCGTGTGGGAAGTGATGCCGAAGCAACGCATTTAACAAGTTTGTCCCGTTTAAACCGATAAGCAATTAAATCTTGAACTGTTATGATTTTTAGATTATGCTTTTGTGCAAACTTTTCCAAATCGGGACGCCGAGCCATTGTCCCGTCGTCGTTAATAATTTCGCACAGAACTCCCGATGGATAAAGTCCAGCTAGCCGCATCAAATCGACCGCTGCTTCGGTATGCCCGGCGCGGCGGAGAACACCTTCGCGGACGGCAATCAGCGGGAAAATATGACCCGGGCGAGCCAAGTCCGACGGCTTTGTATTGGGATTAACAAGGGCTCTGACGGTTTTCGCCCTGTCGAAGGCAGATATTCCCGTCGTAGTTCCGTGTATATAATCGACCGAGATAGTGAAGCGGGTGCCGTGCAAGCCGGTGCTTTCTCGAACCATAATGTCCAAATCGAGTTCTTTGGCTCGGTCTTCGGTAATAGCGACACAAATCAAGCCACGGGCGTAAGTAGCCATAAAATTTATTGTCTCGGGCGTGCAAAGTTCCGAAGCAGCGATTAAATCGCCTTCGTTTTCGCGGTCCTCGTCGTCGACAACGATGACCATCTTGCCCGAAGCTAAATCTTTTAGAGCCTCTTCAATGCTGTCCATACCAAAAGAAACTATTGCTTCTTCCCAGCTATCGCAGTCTTTTCGAATTGGATTTTGCATCCGTCGGAAACTTGAAGCGTTACCGTGGAGCCATCCATATCGACTATTGTGCCGTGAATTCCAGCGGAAGTGATGACGCGATCGCCTTTCTTAAGGCTTTCGAGCATCTTCTGGTGTTCCTTTTGACGTTTCTGAGCAGGTCGAATCATCAAGAAATACATAATCAAAAAAATCGAAGCAAACATAATTAGGGTGACAAGCATACCCCCGCCAGAATTCTGTGCTCCGCCCTGTGGCGGCATAAATGCCAATAGATTTGCAAATGCCAACATTATTGTCTCCTTTCCAAAAAACTATTCTTTCTCAAAATTCAAAATTAATTTATTTTTCCCTTGACGGAAATCATCCGAAAGTATTTTTTCTCTGGCAGTGCTTACAAGCCACTTATAAAATGCAAGATTTTGGTATGTTGCCAAAGTTAGTCCTAAAATTTCTTCTGCAATAAAAAGATGGCGCAGATAGCCCAAAGAAAACTCCTTGCTAATTTCATTGTCCAAACCGGGGTCAATCGACTCTTTCGAAAACCTATATTTTGCATTGCGAATGTTTATTTTCCCGCGGGTTGTGAAAATCTGCCCGTTTCGTGCATTGCGAGTCGGCAAAACGCAATCGAACATATCAATCCCCAACTCAATGCAGTTTAAAATGTTGGAAGGGGTGCCGACCCCCATCAAATATCTTGGCTTTTCAGTAGGCAACAGATTTGTGCAAAAGTCGGTGATTTCATACATCAAATTTTCGGGTTCGCCAACCGAAAGTCCCCCAATCGCATAGCCATCGAATTGGAGCGAAATGAGCTCCTCGATAGATTTCCGTCGAAGTTCGGGGAAAGTAGCCCCTTGAATGATTCCGAAAAGATATTGCATCCGGTTCCAGCGAGGCGAAGTGCTTTCGAATGATTCTTTGCTCCTCTTTGCCCATTGAATAGTTCTATTAAGCGACTCTTCCGCTTGAGAATATTCGACGGGGTACTCGGTACAATCATCCAAAACCATAACTATATCGGAACCAAAAATTCTTTGGATTTCTATGACTTTTTCAGGAGTGAAAAAATGCTTGGAACCATCCAAATGGGAACGAAACTCAACACCTTCGTCTGTGAATTTCCTAAAGCTTTGCAACGAAAAGATTTGATAGCCACCGCTATCGGTTAAAATACCTTTGTTCCAATGGATAAACGAATGCAATCCACCAAAATGTTCAATCACTTCGGTTCCGGGCCGGAGATAAAGATGATAAGTATTCCCCAAAATCAAGTTGTATCCAAGTTCCGATACGGTTATGTGCATAAGTGCCTTAACAGTTCCGTATGTACCAACCGGCATAAAAACCGGGGTGGGAATTTCTATCCCGTTTAGGTTCAAAACGCCAGCCCGGGCTTTGCATTCGCTTGATGTTCCAACCACTTTAAAAAAAGCTTCCGTCATTGCTTTTTAAAAAATATCGAATGAACTTTTGTTTGGACTTTTGCTCGGAAAAACAAAGAGATAGCAACACCAAAGGAATCTGCTATCCAATCAGTTATGTCGCACACTCGCCCTGGAACAAATAATTGGTGAAGTTCGTCGAGCATACCGTAGATTGAGCCTATAAGGAAAACAAGAATTAAAACTTTTCTTTTGCTATTTACATTAGAAAAAGCAATAAGCAATGAAATACCAAAAAGGAAGAAAACGAAGGCGTGGAGAAGTTTATCCTGAAGGTTAAAAACGTTTGGTGGTATCAAATCCGACGGAAGATGGGAAAGCGCAAAAATCAAAATAGCGAAAATTACCGAAGGCAAGCAAAGAATAATTTTTCGGCTACGCATAACTTAAAGAATCTCCGATAAGGTATCAATCAGTGAAGAAGCGGTTAAAGTTTCCATTCCATATTTACATGCATATCTATCGCCTGCAAGGGAATGGATAAAAGCCGAGATGGAAGCAGATTGCAAAGGTTCAATTCCCCGGGCGAGCATCGTTGCAATTATCCCTGTCAAAACATCTCCGCTCCCACCAGTTGCCATTCCCGGGTTGCCGTTCAATGTTAAATAGGAATACACGCCATCAGTAGTAATGCTTGGGACGTGCTTCAAATGGATGATGCAGTTCAATTTCTCTGCCCATTCTTTTGCAACAAAGAAAGCATTCTTTTCGATTTCTTGCCGAGGAATTCCGATGATTCGAGAAAGCTCTCCACAATGTGGAGTGATAACGATATTTTTGGTCAGCAACTGTCCGGGTTCGATTGCTCTTAATGCATCTGCATCGACTACTATTCTTTTTGTATTCTTGTATTGTTCAATGATTTTCTTAACCAAACTTTGTGTTTCAGGATTATCCGAAAGCCCCGGTCCAATAGCAATGGAATCCGCTCGCTCCAATTCACTCTGCAAAACTTCGAAGGACTTAAATGAGATACTTCCATCGGAGTTCGAAGGCAAAGGAAAGCGAATCACTTCGGGTAGGACAGCAGGGTGGAAAGCAGTGCTGGCAAGAATAGTAAGCCCTGCTCCACTTTTTATCGAAGCATTCGAAGCCAAAGCAGCCGCACCGGGATAACGTTCGGAACCGGCAATAATCAACACTCTGCCGTAGTCAAATTTACTGCTTATACGCTTGCGTGCAGGGATGATTCGTTTGATGTCCTCTTCGGAGTAGGCAAAAGTTTTGGCAATTTGTTCAACGATAAAGTTTGGTGCTCCCAAACCAGCCACCAAAATCTCGCCGCTGCGGTTTATTCCTTCGTTTATCAGCAATCCTAATTTGTATGTGTACATATTAATTGTGTAGTCAGCCTCGAAACAATATGGATTGGCAAAGCCAGTTAAGGTGTTCAAGCCAGTCGGGCTATCGATAGCAATTTTCAGAGCTTTGAGTTCTTTGATTTTTTTAAGTATGTCGAATGCAATTCCACGAATATTTTCGCTACCGCCAACGCCAATCATTGCATCAATCAGGACATCGTGGTTTATGTTGATTTTTTCCAGCTGTTCGGTGGATTCGATTTTTTCCATTGGAATTCCAATTGCTTTGGCAATTTCAAAGTTCGCACGAGTTTCGGAACTCATTTTCGATTCATCCCCAATCCAGAAAACTTTGATGTCAAATTTGTTGAAAAGATGACGAGCCAAAGCAAAGCCATCGCCACCGTTATTTCCGCTCCCGCAAAAAATTGCAATTTTAGGAGCATCCATCCCCTTCTTTTCCAATATCTGCTCGATATAAATTGCACTCGAACGAGCAGCATTTTCCATCAAAATTGGCGACGGAATTTTGTAATCCTCAATTGCGGTGGAATCGGCTTTTCGCATCTCTTCTGGTATCAAGATGAATTTCATAGGTCCTCCTTTTTCGAAAAAACTTGCTTCATCAAATCGATTATCCCTTCGATTGTGTGCTTTTCGGCAACGTAAATATTCATAATACCTTTGCTTTCGAGCGATTCCGCTGTCATTGGACCAATTGCGAACACTTTAATCTTTTCGAGCATTTTCCGTGCTATCGTTTCCCCAAATATTTCAAAGAAATTATCTACAATCGAAGAAGCAGTGAAAATTATTGCATCTGCATCTGCATTTATGATTTTGCTTTTCTCGTCTTCCGATGGATTTATTTTATTAATTCTGTAAACAATCAAATTTTCGTAGCGGTGAGCCTTGCTCGCAAGGAATTCGCCTACTGGGTCTTTTACAAAATTTCCTTTAATACGAATAATGTTAAGTTGGGATATATTGTATTTTTGCGTAAATTCCTCGATAAACGCATTGGAATTAAATTTCGATGGGACAAAGTCGGGGATTAGACCATATTTGCGAACTTCCTGTGCCGTTTTTTCTCCAATGACTGCAATTTTGGAGTTGCCGAAAAATCTCGAATCGAAATCGTTTTCGAAAAGTTGCGAAAAGAAGTAACGAACACCATTTTGGCTTGTAAAAACGAACCAATCGAAATGTTTATTTGCAAGTTCCAAAAAATCGGATTTGCTCAAAGAAACTTGTTCGGTCGAAAAGGTTTGGAAAGGGACAACCTCCGCACCTTCGAAAATTAATTTTTCGAAAAGGGAATCGGATTGGTCGAGTGCTCGGGTCGTGATAATTTTCTTGCCAAACAAAGGGTTTCGTTCGAACCAGTTCAGTTGATTTTGAAATCGTGAGCTGGGGGAAATTATCGTCAACAAAGGTGGATGCAAGTTTGTTTTCTCGGCTAAATCGGGCAATTCACATAGGGTAGCAGCAAACGAACGCTGGCGCGGTGTCGTCCCTTCGACAACAATTGCAGATTCAGCATCCTTATCGAAACCATTTGCAATCAAGGATTCAACAACACTTCGGAGCCGCCCAGCACCCATATAAATTGCAATTGTTATGTTTTTTAATTGTGCAATCGACTTAAAATCAATCTGGCTCTCGGATTTTGTTGGGTCCTCGTGTGCAGTAATAAAAAGGACGCCCGTAATCAACGCACGATGAGTAAGCGGTATCCCCGCGTATGCAGATGCCCCAAGAGCCGATGTCACTCCAGGTATCACCTCGAAATCAATGCCGTTTTCTTTAAGGAAGAGAGCCTCTTCGGAACCACGACCGAAAATATATGGGTCGCCTCCTTTCAATCGAACTACATTTTTACCTTCGCTTGCATATTTCAAAAGCAATTCATTTATAACATCTTGCGAGAACTTTTGTTTGCCCGGTTCTTTTCCAACGAAGATTTTTTCGGCGTTTGGCTTTGCGTATTGTAACAACAAAGGATTGACCAATCGGTCGTAAAGAATCACCTCGGCTTTGCAAAGCGTCTCGAAGCCACGCAAAGTAATTAGGAAAGGGTCCCCCGGTCCCGCTCCAACAATATAGACTTTACTTTTTTTTGCTTTATTTTTTCCCGACATAAGTTTCCAAGAAGTCGTTAAGCAATATCAAAGCATAATCGAATCCTTCATCTTCGATAATTTCGACCCATTTGATTGCAAGAAATTCATCTATGATTTTTTCTTTCATTTCTCCACGGACATTTTCTTGTTTCAATTTATTCCGCAAAATTTTCGATAGTTCAACAAATTGAGTAAACGAAGGCGGGAACTTCTCTTCAAGGCATTCACGAACGAAACGAGATAGGAAAGGAACTTTGCCTTGGGTGGAAATTGAAATAACCAACTCGCCTCGCTTGATAAACGACGGAACGATGAAATTGCACAACTCGGGCTGGTCGGCAAAATTCACAATACATCCTGTTTGCTTCGCTTCTTCGAGAATCTCGTTATCAATTTCGGGCGAATCTGTTGCAACAAAGACAAGATTGAAGCCATTCAAATCGCCTTTATTGTATTTTCTTGGCTTATGTTCAAGATTGTTCCGCAGTATCAATTCTTTCAGTTCATCGGTAACATCGGGGGCAATTATCACAGGGCAGGCGCCGAATTCGAGCAGGTTTTTGACCTTCCTTGTTGCAACTTCCCCACCGCCGATAACCACAGCATTGAACTTCCTTAAATCAATAAGTATTGGAAAATAATCCATAGCAAAAAAATCAAATTCAAAAATAAAAAATAAACCCAAAATTGCAATTATAGTTAGCAAAAGCAAATGTAAAATTTCCTGTTTGTTGGCATTATTTTACCCAAAACTTTCCTATTTTGATTGTATAATTTTTCTTATTTTATTTCTTGTATGGGCGACCAGCCGGTCGCCCTTACGATTATTTTTCCGACATCGGATGTTTCGAAAACATCCGATGTCTTTACTATTGCTTGGGTGGGATTTCGATTTTCCAGAGCTTTTCGGAGTTGATGTCGCTCATTGCGCGGCTTTTGCCTTTCAGCAAAAGGTATTCGATTGCTTCGACGGCACGGGAAATCATCTGGTCGCGAATTGGAATCTCCTCGGGCTCGAAAGGCGACAGCACATACTGGACAAGTTCGTTTTCCCCAAAATTTCTGCCAATACCACAACGAAGTCGCATAAATTTCGTCTCGCCAAGCTTTTCGATAACCGAACGAACTCCATTGTGCCCGCCATCGCCTCCGCTATCTTTTAGATGAATTTTCCCCAGCGGAAAATTGTATTCATCGCAAATTACGAGAATCTTCTCCACAGAGATTTGGTATTTTTCAACAACTGCACGCACCGCAATGCCTGAATTGTTCATATAGGTTCGGGGAAGCATCACAAGAACATTGTTGCCTGCAAAGTTAACCTTTGCCAAATAGTATTGCGAAGAAATAGGAACGAAATGGCTATGATGCTTTTGGCAAAATGCTGTTGCAACCATCCATCCGATGTTGTGCCTCGTTTCGAGATACTGTTCGGTGTGATTCCCAAGCCCGACAATGAGCAAATCTATTCGTTCCATTCGCAATTATGGGATTTTCTTTAAAACAAACATTCGCAAAAGAATTTCGACAACAAGGGCAATAGTGCCAATCAAAAGGAAGGGGAAAAACTCATCGGTAAAAGTTGTGAAAATGGTCTGTTTGATTTTGGTTTTCTCCATTTCGTCAATTTCTTTGTAAATTGTTTCGAGAGCCTTATTATTTGTGGCACGGAAATACTTGCCTCCCGTGTTTTGGGCAATATCTTTCAGCAAAGCCTCGTCGATTTCGACATCCACATTCATATATTGAATGCCGAAGGGAGTTTGCACAGGATACGGAGCCTTCCCCAAAGTCCCAACCCCAATTGCGTAAACACGAATGCCGAAAGATTTTGCCAGTTCGGCAGCAGTAAGCGGCGAGATAATTCCCGTGTTGTTAATTCCATCGGTCAGAAGAATAATCACACGGCTTTTGGCTTTGCTGTCTTTCAGTCGGTCGACTGCGGCCGCCAGCCCCATACCGATTGCGGTGCCATCTTCGATTAAGCCCGATTTAATCTGCTTCAAAAGGTTCTTCAACACGGAATGGTCAATTGTAATTGGGCATTGAGTGAAACTTTTGGCACTAAAGATGACCAGCCCAATCCTGTCGTTTGGTCGAGCGTCGATAAATTCGCTGGTGATTTTTTTCGCCGCTTCGAGCCTGTTCGGCTTGAAATCTTCGGCAAGCATAGAACCCGAAATGTCGAGCGTTATCACGATATCGATGCCTTCGGTTTCGATTTGCTTTTCGGAACTTGAACTTTGCGGTCTGGCAAAGGCAATAATTAAGAAAGTAATTGCAACAATTCTTAAAGCAAAAGGCAGATGAATCAATCGAACCCGCCAGCTTGGTTTTGTTCTTTGAAATCCCTCGATTGTTGAAAATCTTATTGGGACATTGATTTTCTTTCGTTTGAAATAATACCACGCCACAAGCAAGGGAATCAAAAGCAAAAGCCAAAGAAATTCTGGATTTGCAAAGTGGAAACCGAAAAGTTTCATTCTGCCCCCTTATCTTTCTCGACTTGGGAAGTTTCGGTCTCTTTTGGCATTGTGGATTCGACAAATTCAAATGCTGTTTTCAAACAAAAAGCGTTTTCGTCGGGCAAGGGAACAAACTTTGCGAATTTCACCAAATCTGAAATTTCGAACGAGCGATGCAACTTCGTCAGCAAAGAGGAATCGGCTATGTTCTTTTGTTCCAAACTTTGCAGAATCTCCTCGGAAATCATCTCCAATGCGGGAATTTCGAATTGTCGCTCGATATATCGCCGAATAATTTCCGTAAGTTGAACGTGGAAATCTTTGACATAGCCTTTCTGCCAAAGCTTTTCCATGTCCAATTTCTTTAAAGCTTCGAGAGCCTCGATATGAGGGGGAACCTTCGGTTCTTCGACCCCAGAAATCTTTTTCCTCCGCTTTAAAAAGAAATAAACAAGATAGGCAACAGCAACGATGCCAATTACAATCAAAATATATGGTAGATAATCCCAAAATGTATATGGAATTTCAATAATTCCCTTAATGTCTTTGATATCCTTCGTTGTGTCAATTTCGATGCCTTTAACAAAAATGTTGATTGAATCGGTCAGAATCGAAGCAAATTGATTTGTATTCTTCTTTAAATAAAGTATATTCAACGATGGAATTACCAAATTGCCTGTATCAAATGCAATTAGAACAACTTTCTTGTTGAATTGAATTTTGTTGTCAAACTTTTGCGTGTCGAGTGGATTAACACGAACGATTTCGAATTTGCCAAGTGAATCTTTGAATTCGGGGAAGATGACTTCCGTCGGCGGAGTGGCTTCAACTTGAATATGAAGCAACAGATGGTCGCCAATTAAGATGCGGTTTGTATCTGTCCAAACTCTGGATTTAACTTCTTGTGCAAACACGAAAACAGGTAAAAGAAGAACAAACAAAGCAAAACCAAAGAAGATACGAGCATTCATAATCAAACTCTTCTTTCTCGTTTTCTGAAAAACTCAATTAATGGTTCGATGTAAGATTGTCCCGTTTGAACTTGGATAAAATCCACTTTGGCTTTTTGAAATGTTTCCCGAAGATAAAGTTGACGGGAATGCCACCAAATCCGATAATTTTTCAAAGCCAAATTATCGGATGAATCGAACCAGAAAGTTTCGCCAGTCTCTGCATCTTCAAGATAAATTAATCCAACATTTGGAATATCCGATTCCCTTTGGTCTGCTACTTGAATAGCAATTGTATCGTGTTTGCGGGCGACAATTTTCAAAGCATCGTCGAATCCGCTATCGAGAAAATCCGAAAGAATCACAACAATCGAGCGCTTTTTGATTGAATTGAAAACAAATTCCAGTGCAGTTCGAAGATTTGTGCGATTCGATTGCGGTTGGAAATTCAAAAGCTCTCGTATAATATGAAGTATATGTGTTCGACCTTTTTTAGGTGGTATAAATTTTTCGACTCGGTCGGAAAAAAGTATCGCACCAATTTTATCATTATTTTGAAGAGCAGAGAAAGCAAAAATTGCCGAGATTTCCGTAATTAAATCTCTTTTAAAACTAACTTGTGAACCAAAAGATTCCGAACCGCTGATGTCTATAAGCAGAATGAGTGTGAGTTCTCTTTCTTCTTCGAATACTTTGACATAGGGATGATTAAATCGAGCGGTAACATTCCAGTCGATAAGCCGAACATCGTCGCCAATTTGATATTCGCGGACTTCACTGAATGCAATCCCTCTACCTTTGAAAATGCTGTGGTATTGACCCGAAAAGATGTTTTGAGAAAGCCGTCGGGTTTTAATTTCAATTTTTCGAACTTTCCGAAGGAGTTCGCTTGTTTCCATGCTCCGACTATGGAACTTCTATTTTCCCAAGAATTTCGTTGATGATATCTTCTGTAGTAACATTTTCGGCTTCTGCCTCGTAGGATAACCCAATACGGTGGCGGAGGACATCGAGCGAAAGAGCTCGCACATCTTCGGGAACAACATACCCGCGACGGCGGATAAACGCATACGCTTTTGCGCTATGAGCCAAGAAAATCGAAGCCCTTGGCGATGCTGGATAGGTTATGTATGGTTTTATCTTTTCCAAACCAAATTTTTCGGGGAAGCGAGTGGCAAAAACTATATCCAGAATATATTGCTCGATTTTCTCATCGATATAAATTTCTTTTACAAGGGAACGAGCAACAATAATATCCGAAGGATTAACAACTGGGTTTGGTCGTGGAAATTCTTGGGCAAGGTTTTCGCGCATAATGGCAAGTTCTTCGTTCCGTTCGGGATAAGTAATAACAACTTTAAGCATAAAGCGGTCGACTTGTGCTTCGGGCAAAGGATAAGTGCCTTCCTGTTCGATTGGGTTTTGCGTTGCCATAACAAGGAAAGGGTCGGGCAATGGGAATGTTTGGTCGCCGATTGTTACCTGTCGTTCTTGCATTGCTTCGAGCAAAGCACTCTGAACTTTTGCTGGGGCTCGGTTTATTTCGTCGGCAAGCACCAGATTGGCAAAAATTGGTCCTTTCCGTACGGTGAAAGATTCACTTTTTTGGCTATAAATCAAAGTTCCAATTAAGTCGGCTGGCAAAAGGTCGGGCGTGAACTGAATCCTGCTGAACGAAGCGTTTATAGCCGAAGCCAGCGTCTTAATTGCCAGCGTCTTGGCAAGCCCGGGAACGCCTTCCAAAAGAATATGCCCATTGCAGAGAAGACCAATTAACAACCGCTCGACCATATTTTTTTGTCCAACGATGACCTTGCCCATCTCCAACAGTAGGGCGTCGATAAATGCACTCTCCCGCTGAATCTTTTCGTTCAACTCCCTAATGTCTGTCATACGCTTTCCCGATTTTTAAAATGCTATAAACGATTTGAAAATTGTAATATTTAGATTAAAATCCGTGTAAAGGGGTTACAACACTAATTCAAAGACATCGGATGTTTCAAAAACATCCGATGTCTAAGAAAATTGTAGGGGCGACCGGCCGGTAGCCCCTACTTGGGTGAAACAAATTGTGTAACCATTAAATTAATCCCACTTCATCAAATATTTGCAAAGTTAAACTAATTTTGTATTCCTAAAAAGTAATGGAGAGATAGAAATGAGATTGTTCTTTGGGTTAATGTTTGCATTTTTGATAAATGCAAAATTGTTGTTTGCTTTGCCCTATGTTGTTTTGGTTTCGTTCGATGGCTTCCGTTGGGACTATCTTGACCGAGGCTTATCGCCAAATCTTACCAATTTTGCTTCTAACGGTGTTCGGGCTATTTCGCTTAAACCTTCGTTCCCAAGCGTCACTTTCCCAAATCATTATTCGATTATAACCGGGATGTACCCCGAAAATCACAACATTATTGGGAATCACATAATTAATCGATACTCGGGAGATGTTTTTACATTGCGCGATACAAATGCTGTTACCGACCCGTGGTGGTATCTCGGCGAAGCTATTTGGGAAACTGCACGCAGGCAGGGACTTAAAACTGCTTCGTTCTTTTGGCCCGGCTCCGAACTCAAATTGGAATGGCGGCATCCCGATATTTTTATGAAATACGACTCGAAAATTCCTTATCGCACTCGTGTCGATTCCGTTGTTTCTTGGTTATCTTTGCCTTTCGAAAAGCGCCCTCGCTTTGTAACAATCTATTTTGAAGAAACAGATAATCGTGGGCACGCTTTTGGTCCAAATTCACCACAAGTGGATACTGCAATTATGGTTTGCGACCAAGTCTTTGGTTATCTTCTTCAAAAGTTAAGCGAGCTTCCTATCAAAGACAGCATCGACATCATCGTCGTTTCGGACCACGGAATGACCGATGTGAAAAGCGACAGAATTATAAACATTTCCTCACTTTTAAATGTTAAGGATGTTACCATAAATTCCGCTGGCTATTTGGCATTTGTAAATGGAAATCCTGATTCTGTTGAAAAAGCATACAAGATTTTGAAACGCTCAGAAAAAAACTTCAAAGTGTACAAAAGGAGCGAAGTTCCGGCATATTTCCATTTTTCCAATAATCCATTCATAGGGGATTTAGTTGTGATACCCGAGTTTGAATGGACTCTTTCAACAAGTAATGAAGATTATGTCCACAAAGTAAAAGGGAACCACGGCTACGACAATTATTGGATGGATATGCACGGGATTTTCCTTGCAGGCGGTCCCTCGTTCAAAAAAGGATATCGCGTCGGTACAATCCAAAATGTTGACATCTACCCATTAATCTGCAAAATCCTTAACATTGTCCCACGAGGGAATACCGACGGCAAACTCGAAGGAATTGAATACATATTGAAATAGGGGAGACACCCGATGTTTTAAAAACATCGGATAACGATAATAAATTTAAAACTCCTCGTTCAAACGTCGAAGATGCAGTAGTAGGAATAGGTTAATAAGGAATTTTTGCCTCTTTTCCCAAAAGTAGTGCAGCCGCCCTCGGGAAAAACAAGACATCGGATGTTTTTGAAACATCCGATGTCTCGGAAAACCCACAAGGGGTTTCAACTCCTCTTCAAGTAGTGGTGCAATAGTATGAATAGGTTAACGTTGGTCAGGAGCCACTTAACTCAATAGTAGTGCAATCGTCCTAGCGAACAACAAGACATCGGTCTTTTTGCAACATCCGATGTCTCTCCAGATTGTGCATTGAGTCGTAGCCCTTTTTTGCGAAACCTAAAACTTCTCTATTCCAAAAGTGGATGTAAAAGCGGTGAGTTATATATGGCAAGGACAATTTTCTTGAAAATTGGGACAACGGTCGAACTGGCATATATAGAACTTTGAGGCTCATCAAGCATCACAAGGATTAGAATCTTGGGGTTTTCGGCTGGCAGAAACCCAACAAAAGAATTAATGTATTGGGTTTTGGAATAAGCTCCGTCGGTGAATTTTTGTGCCGTCCCTGTTTTCCCAGCAATTTTAATTCCCTCGATTTTCGTTTCGACTGCCGTGCCAAATTCAACCACTTTTACGAGCATTTCTTTGAGTTGTCCTGCCGTTTCTCGCTGAATTATCGTGTCTTTAAGCATAAATTTCGACTGCGCCAAAGTAATTCGAGGCTTTACCATTACGCCTTCGTTTGCGATTGCAGTATATGCGGCTGCCAATTGAATTGGGGTTACCGAGAGACCATATCCGAAGCCTAAAAATTTTTGTTGTATCGATGTGAGGTTGTTCGCCTGTGGTATCGAGCCAGATAATTCGCCCGCTATTTCAATTCCAACTTTTTTGCCAAAACCAAATTTGGACAATTCGGATAAGAGAATTTCGGGTGGAATTCGACCAGAAATTTGCGAAAATACAATGTTGCTGGAATAGATTATGGCTTCCTCCAATGTTAGCTTCGAAGCAGGATGCTCATCGGTAATTTGAACATCACCAATGAGGAATTTCCCATCGAATGCGTTGAAAATTTCGTCGGGAGAAGCAATTTTCCGTTGGAGTGCAATAGCTGCAATAATTGGCTTCAAGGTTGAACCCGGCTCGAAAAGGAAATTCACAGCGTAGTTCTTGTCGATTGTTTCGTTCCACGATTGCGAGTTGTTCGGATTGAACTGTGGGAAGCTCACCATTGCAAGAATCTCGCCATTGCGTGGATTCATCGCAATCACGCAACCACCTTTCGAACGAGTCTTTTCGATGCCATCCTGAAGGAAATAGCTCGAAATTCTTTGGAGATTTATGTCAATAGTTAATTGAATATCCTTGCCATTGATTGGATTAACACTGGGAAGGTCGAAATTAGGAATCAATTGCCCGCGTGCATCCCGAAGGAAAAAAGCAAATCCATCGACACCTTTAAGTATAGAATCCAGAGCAAGTTCCAGTCCCGTGATGCCCGAGTTGTCGAGGTTTGTAACCCCGATTACATTCGATAATGCCTTGCCAAAAAGGTAAAATCGCCTTGGCTCCTTCGAAACAATCAAACCTTGAAAGCCAAAAGTATCGAGTGACGGGGGGTATTCAATCAAGCCTCGCCTTAACCATTGAAAATTCCTTTTGGAATTTAGGAAAGAATTTATTTGCTCATTTGAAATTCCCAATATGTTTGCAAATGTAAACAATTGCACCATTGCCAACGAATCCTTGCGAACAAGTTGCGGGTCGATTGCAAAAGACGAGGCTTCGACAGTTGTGGCAAGAAGAACGCCATTGCGGTCGTAAATATTTCCCCGCTTTGCTTTTAATTCAATCTTGCGTATCTGTTGAAGTTCCGCAAGTTTCTGGTATTTTGCTCTGTCGATAACTTGAATGTAGAACAGCCGAAGGAGAATAACCACAAAGAAAAACAATATTAAAAGAAAAACCAACTTCAAACGCAACTTGCTTCTGTTTTCGATTTCCATAAAACTTGATTACGATAAAGACAAAATTAAACCAAAAAAATCGATTGGAGTAGAAAAATCCAGATTGATATTAGGATTCTGGATTAAGATTCAAAATAGTCAGGTAGAAATACATTTGACTCAAATAGGATAAAGAAAATCAACTTTTAAAAGAATTTAGTGGGATAGAATTAACCCTAAGTTTAGTTTTACAAATTATCGGCAAAAGTAAAGAAATTTGGAATTGGAAAGGAAAAAGAACATTGTGCAGAAGGCGGGAGTCGAACCCGCACGGGTTTTTAAGCCCACTGGATTTTGAGTCCAGCGCGTCTGCCAGTTCCGCCACTTCTGCGTTGTGGGCGAAGAGAGACTCGAACTCCCGACCTCCTGCTTGTAAGGCAGGCGCTCTATACCACCTGAGCTATCCGCCCACTTTCCAAAAAGCAAAATTAAGAAAAATTAACGAAAAAACAAAACATTTTGTTGGCAAAAATCAACTTGCTTGATTTTGTTATTTACGCCAAAGGGTTTTGTGAAAGGTGTAATTTCTTCCCCCCAACCGATTGTGAATAATTCTTAACCCGGGACTCCATTTGCCCCGGGCTTTGATATTTTTTTCTTTTTTAGTTAATTTTGTTAATTGATTTTAAATTTAAATGAGAGGACAAAATGAAGAAAGTTATTTTGGTTTTGATATTTGTTTTTCTTCCTTTTTTCAATTCGTTTGCCTATAAAGTAGATTTCCAAATATTGAATATTGGTTTAAAAGGAATTTGCAATAACTCAAATGCTGTGGTGATATATGGAGACTTTGCAAATATTTTGGTTTCAAAGGATAAAGGTGAAAATTGGGAGCAAATTGCATTAGGCGAAGGAATAACTAATACTATTGAAAAAATTATTACTTTTGATGAAACTTTTTGGGGAATTAAAGATTCGTCAATGCTTATTAAATCGTTTGATGGAATCAAATGGTTTGAATATCCAATACCAACAAATTATTGATTTGTTGATATTTCAGTTGATACAAATTTGATTTATTTATTAACATCTCAAATGAACAAAATATTTGTTTTGGATACAAATTTCAATCTTCTCGATTCGCTTGAAATAAGCTACCCAGCGACAGAAATTTTTTCGTCGTCAAAAAAACTTTTTGTAGGAACGAACCAAGGCAAATTTTATGAGCTTCAATATAATTACAAAGAGTGGATAATTAATGAGAATGATGTTTCGAGTATGGGTACGAAAGTTTATAATTTTCAAAGCAATAATGGCAAGTTTTATTTGAATATTGATAGCGATTTTTATAGGTTTAACGAGATAAAACCTGAAAACTTTTCAATTTACGACTTGTCGGGGTCAAAAGTGGATAAACCTTTCTCGGTATCAATCGAAAAACTATCACCATTTTATTATAAAGCAAATTTTGATGTCAGTATTTTCGAAGAAGGTCTATATATTGTTGTTTACAAAGCCCCAAATGTTTTTGCTTCGTTCCCATTGATTATTTGCAAGTAAAAAAATTCCAAAAACCAGAAAAAGTAGAAAAAAAATATTAATTTTGCTTTTTTAAACAGAGGTAAATATGCTGGAAACTTATTTGCCGTTGGTATTGATGGTAATCTTTGGGTTCGCTGTTGCTTTTGTTTTTATGATACTTTCGGAATGGATGGGAGCGCGCAGGGTCACGCGGGAAAAAATCACTACATACGAAAGCGGTATGATTCCTTACCGAACTGCACGCGAACGCTTCTCTGTTAAATTCTACTTGATTGCAATGAGTTTTATCGTGTTCGACATTGAAGTTGTCTTTCTCTACCCTTGGGCAGTTAGTTTTTCGTCTCTTTCGTTTGCAGGTTTTTGGTCAATGATAATTTTTATTATAATTTTGTTAGCTGGTTATTATTATGAACTTAAAAAAGGAGGTTTACAATGGGATTAGATAAATTATTAGCCCGCGAAGGCTTTTTGACAACGACTGTCGAGGCAGTCTTGAAGTGGGCACAAAAGAATTCCGTTTGGCCAATGCCATTGGGAATTTCTTGCTGTGCAATCGAGATGATGGCATTCGCCTCGCCGCGTTTCGATGTGGCTCGTTTCGGTTCAGAAGTATTCCGAATGACTCCAAGGCAATCGGATTTGCTAATAGTTGCTGGAACAGTTACATACAAAATGGCTTGGGTCGTGCGGAAAATCTACGACCAGATGCCCGACCCAAAGTGGGTAATTTCGATGGGGGTCTGTGCTTCCACCGGTGGAATGTTTCGGAGTTATTCCGTAGTGCAAGGTATCGACCAATTTCTCCCTGTAGATGCTTATGTTTCGGGATGCCCTCCCCGCCCCGAAGCTTTAATCAAAGCTTTGATGGTCATTCAGGAAAAGATACAGAACAAACATAAGCCAATACTCTTTAACTTTGGCAAAGATGTTTCGCCTACGCCTCGGCAGGAAGAATACCACACTCCAATGACTGAGATTGTTATTTAGCGCCGGATTATGAAAATAGCAATTGGTTCGGACCACGCCGGGTTCGAGGTGAAAAATATTATTAAATCTTTCCTTGCGGAATTAGGACACGAGGTAAAAGATTTTGGATGTGAAAGTTCCGAATCCTGCGACTATCCCGACTATGCTTATCCGCTTGCGTGCGAAGTCGCCGCTGGCAATTTCGATTTCGGGATTCTGATTTGCGGTAGCGGAATCGGAATGAGCATTGTTGCGAATAAAGTCGAAGGAATTCGCGCAGCTAATTGTTGTTCGGTCGAAATGGCGCGACTTGCCCGCCAGCACAACGATGCTAATGTGCTTACTTTTGGTGCCCGATTGATTCCCATTGAACTGGCGAAGGAAATTGTGTCTGCATTCCTCGAAGAATCGTTCGAGGGTGGTCGCCATCAACGACGAGTCGGCAAAATCCATTCATTAACAAGGAAGTAAAGTATGGACTTCGAAGTCGATGCTTTGGCATTCGGAGCCCACCCTGACGATGTCGAAATTGGATGTGGTGGCTCAATTGCAAAACTTTCACGCGAAGGACTTTCGGTCGCCATAGTCGATATGACCGCAGGGGAGCTCGGAACTCGTGGTACACCAAGTCGGCGACTCGAAGAAGCCGAAGAAGCACGCAAAGTGCTCGGAGCGAAATTCCGCGAGAATCTGAACCTTCCCGACGGTAATCTTTTGTTAACCAAAGAAGCAATTTACAAAACAACAGTAGTTATCAGAAAATATCGCCCAAAAATCGTTTTGATGAGCCCAAGTTTCGAACGCCACCCCGACCACGAAGGGCTTCATTCAATCGTTCGCAAGGCAATGTTCCTAAGCGGGTTGAAAAAATTCGAAACAATTTTTGATAGCAAAAAGCAAGAGACTTGGCGAATTCGTAAGATGTTTTGTTATATGCAATCCTACCAATTCCCCGTGTCATCGTATTTTTTTGTGGACATAACCGATGTTTACGAAGTGAAGTTGGAAGCGATAAGATGTTATACATCGCAAGTTTATGTCGAAGGTAAATCGAATTTGGACGAGCCAGAAACTCGGCTGTCGCGCCCAGAGTTTTTCGAGGAATTGGAAGCACGAGCCCGATACTTCGGAACCCTCGTTGGTTGCAAGTATGCCGAAGCATTTTATTCAATCGAACCAATCCAGCTGAAAAGCCTCTCCCTTTTGATTTAAAATTTGCGAGACATCGGATGTTTCTAAAACATCCGATGTCTTTAAAATTGCACAAGGTCTTGCAGACCTTTGCTCAGTTTTTGCCAAATTTATTTAGGATAAATCTTAAATCGGGAGAGAATCGCCTTCGTCCAAGCGAAACTGCAATAACCAGCGAAGATTGCAACAAGAACATCTACGGAATAATGCACTTTTTGTAGCATTACGCCCAAGCCAACCACGACAACCCCGCATAAAAGCAGAATCTTTGCCCCTTTCCCTTCCGAAAGCAAAAATAGGAGAACCATCAAAGAAGTGTGTCCAGAAAAAAACAAATCCCGAGTTAAAGTAACATCCGTGCCGAAGTATTCTATCAACGGGTCTTTCAAAAGAATTATGTTCTTTGGTGGGTCGAGTGGTAGCAAATACATAGCTAAAATTCTGAACGAAAGCAAAAGTGAGTAGGAAAGGAAACCAAGAATGAGCTTGCGTGGATTCGATAGCAATTGAATCACGACAAATATGACCGAAAAATAGAGTACGGAAAAAATCAACCAAGTTAGGTCAATTGGTTTGAACAAAGAAAGCAACGGGTCGTCGAAAGCAAAACCCTGTCGGTGCTCAATGTTGCAAATAAAGTTGGCAATAAGATGAAGCATAAGCACCATCAGAGCGAACGAAAAGATAAGCAAAATTACTTTTGCAGGCGATTTGAAGAACTCTTTCCATTCACTTCGAGCAAAGTCAAGGCTCATTCTAATTCAAAATTTACTAAATTTGATTTTTTTAATTTACAAAAATAATATGCAAAAGGACGGCAAACAAACTCTTCATTCAACAACAGTTTTGGGTTTGATAAAAGATGGGAAAGCGGTGATAGGAAGCGATGGTCAGGTTACTTTTGGGAACACGATTTTGAAACATACAGCAAAAAAAATACGAAAGCTATACAATGGCAGTGTATTGGCGGGGTTCGCTGGTGGAACTGCCGACGCTTTTGCCCTTTTGCAGCGATTCGAAGAAAAACTTGAATCGACCCGAGGCAATCTTTATCGTTCTGTATTGGAATTTGCTCGTGATTGGCGAACCGACCGATATTTGCGGCGTCTCGAAGCTATGATGATTGTTATGAACAAGGAAAAACTCTTTGTCCTTACCGGAAACGGCGACGTTGTCGAACCCGACGACAATCTGGCTGCAATCGGTTCGGGTGGACCTTTTGCTCTTGCCTCGGCTCGGGCTCTTGTTCAAAATACAAACCTCGAGCCTCGGCAAATTGTCGAAATTTCGTTGAAAATAGCCTCGGAAATATGTATCTATACAAATTCAGAATTTACGATTGAAGAGCTTTAGGCACTTATGGTCAGTATCGACACACTACTCGGCTTAAAGTATCCGTTGATTCTCGCCTCCTCGTCGCCTCGGCGAAAGCACTTGCTTAAAATGCTTGGCTTCGAGTTTCAGGTGATTCCACCCGAAATCGACGAAGATAATCTATTCGAGGACATATTCGATTATTCCCGAAAAGTCTGCGAAATTGCAAAAACCAAAGCGATGAAAATTGCCAGTACAATCAAGAATGAATCGATTGTTATTGGAGCCGACACCCTCGTTGTACTCGATGGAAGAATTCTCACTAAACCGAGGGATGACTACGAAGCCCGTGCTATGCTGAAAAAGTTGAGGGGCAGAACTCATATCGTTTTCACTGGGCTTGCACTTGTCCATACACCTTCGATGGAATATCGAACTTGCTTTCGGCGAACCGAAGTATCTTTCCGTCAAATCGACGAGAAAGAAATCGATGCCTATGTTAGTTCGGGCTCACCTTTGGACAAGGCTGGAGCCTATGGCATCCAGGATGATTTCGGTGCAGTATTTGTTAAAAGCATCAATGGATGCTACTACAACGTCGTCGGCTTGCCTTTGGAAGCCTTTTATTCTTCGTTAAAGCTATTTATCGATGAATTGGAAGCAGAAAGAAAAACTTAACAACATTCTTTTGCTTTCGCCTTGGCTAATCATATTTACTGTCTTCTGGCTTTATCCTGTCGTTTATGCTGGATATTTGAGTCTTTGCGACTACGAAACATTAACCTCACGAACTCGATTTGTTGGGCTTGCGAATTATCTCCGAATAGCCAGCGACCCCGTTTTTTGGATTGCACTAAAAAATACGGCAATTTTTACATTCGGAACAGTTCCAATTACAACGGCTTTGGCTCTCTTCTTTGCAAACTTGTTAAACTCAAAAGTTTTTAAGTTCCAGAATTTTTTCCGCTCGGTATTTTTTATTCCGTCGATAACTTCGCTTGTTGTTATTTCTTTGGTTTTTCTTAATCTTTATTCAGCAAATGGTTATATAAATAATCTTCTAAAAATGCTTGGGCTTCCATATCCACAACTTGGATGGCTACAAAACGAACATACTGCTTTGCCAGCAATTATGGCTATGGATGTGTGGATGAGCACGGGCTACTATATGATTCTTTTCCTTGCTGGAATGCAATCCATACCGAAAGATTACTACGAAGTCTCCGATTTGGTCTCTGCAACAGAATGGCAGAAATTCCAAAAAATCACTTTCCCATTGCTTCGACCAATGCTGTTGTTCGTTGTGGTTTTAAATACGATTAAATCATCTCAAATCTTTGTGGAAATATATGTTATGACCAAGGGCGGACCGCTGAACGCAACTACTACCCTGGTGTATTTGATTTACGAGAATGCTTTTGTAAAAATTGACCAAATGGGTTATGCGTCGGCTATTGCTTTTGTGGTGTTCTTTTTGCTTCTTGGTTTTTCGCTTTTGCAAATTAAATTATTAAAGGCAAAATAAATGAAAATTTTACTTTCAGCAGGCGGTACGGGAGGGCATCTTTTCCCAGCCGTTGCTGTATTAGAGGAAATTGCGAACATAACGGCAAACAGGGTTCCAATCGAAGTTTTTGCTGTTGGTAGTCCCGAGAAGATTGAAGCAAGGGTTTGCAAAGAAAAACATTGGCATTTTACACCAATTCCAATGGTAGGTTTCGCAGGTTTTGGCTTAAAATTCTTTAAATTTTTTCTTAATACTTTGAAATCAATAAATATTTGTCGGGACTTAATACGGAACAAGGCCATCGACTTCGGAATTGCCACTGGTGCGTACATAAGTTATCCCGCAGGGATGTCGCTCTATTCCGAAAAGAAGCCAATCTTTCTGCTCGAAAGCAACCTTGTTCCCGGTAGGGCGAACCGTTTGCTCGCTCGAAGGGCAAGCATATTCTTTGCAACTTTCGAAGAGACAAAAAAATGGCTCCCGCTGGAAGTCCGGGAAAGGGTCAAGGTTCTGGGGACGCCAATCAGAAAAGATTTGCTCGCTCCAAAGACACCCCAAGAGGCAAGGGAAAAGTTTGGTTTGGAGCCCGAAAAACCTACGCTACTTGTTTTCGGTGGTAGCCTTGGCGCCCGTTCGATTAACCACACGATACATTCGAACTACAAAACACTGCTGAACGAAGGAATTCAAATACTTTGGCAAACGAGAAAAAATTTCGATTTCGAAAAACCGAACGACAAAGGCTTAAAGATGCTGGAATTCATTGAGGATATGGCATCGGCATACGCGTCTGCCAATCTTGTTGTGGCTCGTTCGGGTGCATCGACTATTGCCGAAATTTCTGCCCTTGGGAAGCCTGCAATTCTAATCCCATATCCTTACTCAACAAATAAACATCAAGAAGAAAATGCCCTTAAACTCGCTAAATCTAATGCTGCAATAATGATTCTCGATAACGAAATTGCAGATACGCTTGTGCAAACGATTATCTCTTTGTTCAAAAATCCAGCAAAATTGCAAGAACTTTCGCAAAATATCAGAAAATTTGGGAATCCCAATGCTGGTTACGAAATTGCAAAAGAAATTTTGAATTTTATGAATATTTAATTTAATTTTGATTTTTATTTTTGGATTTTTAAAAAAATATGGGTAAACAATTACCAGCAACTTTCGAAAAGAGATTCGATTTCTACTGGAAATCGATTGCCATATATTCAATTGTCTTAATCATCTACTCTTTTATTCGTGGTACTATCGCCGAAGGAACGCTTACTCTTTCGTTGACTGACCCAATTGTCCTTTTGCTTTTCTTCATCATCGTGTTTTCCATCATTGCCTATCTCTACAATATTTGGAAAGAACCGAAAATAATTGTTGGAAAGGATTCGATTATTTTGAAGACAAGATTTCGTGAGCGAGTTATCCCCGCAACCCAAATTGTCCGAATCCAAGTTGGTCGGGAAATCATAACCAATCTCCGCCGCTCTTTAAAAGTATTCCGAATATATGTAACATTCCGAACAAAGCCTTATCGCATCCGTCCGAGTTCCTTTTGGAACGATGTTGAACTTACCGACGCACTGGTTCAGTTTAAAAAAGCAAACAATAAATGACCCTCCGCATTTTCAAATTGCTTTTGATTGTGTTCTGCATTCCCTCATCACTGCCAGTACAAGCAAACGACCCTTTGCCCCGAACAAATTTTGAGCAAACGCAGTCATTGATTAAGAAATTTGCCGAAAAGATTTACATTGAACTTCAAAAATTTCCCGATAGCCCCTATTCAATTAAGTGCACAAATCATCCAATCTCGCAATATATCGAAGGGATACTCATTTCGGAACTTTCAACCCGAAATTTGCGTTTTTATTATTCAGAATCGGACACCATTTCAAAACTCGAATTACTTGTAAATCAATTCAGGATTGAATACGCGAAAATCCCTGATGGAAAGAACAAACTTAAAAGAACGATTGCATTTTCTGTCTCTGCGTTGATTAAAAGGAAGAGCCTACCAATAAATCCATTCAAATTCGACACTCTTGCAACCGACACAATTGATGTTGAATCGATTGGCTACATCGAACGCGATGGCTCACCGTTCAAAGGAGAACTTCCCCCCGAAAAGGAAACTTTCTTCGACCGCTACATCGAGCCAATCGTGGTAATTGTGTCGAGCGCCCTCGTTGTCCTTCTGTTCTTTTCAGTTCGCTCGAAGTAATTATTGAAATGTATTATAGAATGAAAACCATCGAAATTAGGATGCAATAACAGTTTCTACAATAGTTTAGAATAATTCAGGATTATAAAATATCTCCTCTTCGTCTTCACCATTATCAAAATAATTGCTCTCCACTTCTTCGAAAGGTTGGCTGGTTCTTGGGATTTTTTTGCCCATCGCCTTTTCAATCTTCTGTAAAAGTCTTTCCTTACGGTCATTAAAAAATCCATAAAAGTCGTCTCTGTACAAAAATTCTATGTTAACTAAATGCGAATCTAAAATGTTAATGAATTCTTCGTCGCTTACACCCGCATGTTTTTTTAATCTCTGTAAATATTTGCTTGGGGCATCCCCGCTTACAATTCGATTAGTTCTGCTTGATAATGGTGTTTTATTAATTATACAATCATAATCATCACGAGGAATGTTATTTCTTCTACACCAAGCTTCTGGAAAAATGTGATGAATATCAATTGATTCAGAGAAATATGTGCTAAAATCAATTCTTGCTGCAGAAAGCCAATCCTTAATATTATCATCCATCAATAAAGCGTATATTCCTTTATAAGCTGCACTTTTTCTTGTTCGTAAAGTATGCAAACGGCTCGGCGAAAAGTTAGCATCATAAATTGTCTGTGGTTCTTCCCCATTATTATCAATCCAATCTGTAACCTGAATCATATCCAAAGCATAACGAGTTTCAGGCGCAGAGCCATAAAGTTCACCAAAAACAACACACCAAAACCATCGCATTAACTTATTTTTATTGCCCATATATTCAATTTTATTCCCCAGATGGGCTAAAATAGCTGCCATAGGTATAAGTTGTGTGGTATAGGGTAAATCGCGTGCAGTATAAATATGATTTTCTACTAGTATTTTCGAAGCTTTAATAAATCCACCCGCAATATCATCGCGATATTTTTTATAATCATCAAGGGATAAATCAAGTATATCCTTTCTCTTTGCACTAACTGGTGGAGCATCGCTTTTTTCTAGCCTTTTTTTAAAGGTCGAATAAAGTGTAAGAGCTTGTATGAAATCGGTATTACTTGTGAGTTCAAGAACCTTATGTTCTTTAAATTTTTTCTTTATATTTTCCCAATCAGCTTTTAAATCAAAACCATCAGCAGCATAAGTAGCGGTTAAAAGTTCGAAAGCAGTTAAAGAAATTCCACCAGTATTAACCTTTTCAAAGACTTGACAAACAGCCTCCTTTGGATTGTCCTTTTTCATTATGATCAATGGAATCTGATAAGTATTGAAGTTATGAATAATTTTTTCTTCAAATTTATCCCAAAGTTCCATTTTTTCTGGGTCATATTTCCAAAATTTATTAAACCCTTTTCTCCATTCGCTGTATTCATCAATCTTAGAAACTGGATACATTAAATTTTCGTATTCTTTTTCTTCGGTAGATAAGTCTAATACAACTGTCCGACCAATATTTTCAGTTATGATTTTTTTCTCATTAATCGAAAAAACCGCATCTTCTAAATCTGTATTAGGGTCTAAAGCTTTTTTCATATCAATATAATACCAGCGTCTTATTTCAAACCCTTGGGAATTCCTTGTATCCACAACCTCATTTGTAACAATAGCTTTATAAAGAGATGTTATTCGTTGCTGTCCGTCAAGGATTAACATTTCGGGTTCTACACCATTTGCATTTTTCACACCTTCAACAGGTTTCGCTTTAAATTTAATACCATCGTTCCCTGTTTCTAACAACATAATTGCGCCTATAGGGAAAGATTTTGCCACCGATACAATTATTCCTTTTATTCTGTCATCGTCCCATACCCAGCTTCTTTGAAAATCTGGCAACTGTATTTTCCCTTTATCAACATCGGTTAGTATATCATAAAGACTTCTTTTGGTAGAATCAAATGAACCCATTTTCTTAACTTTATTTGTTAGACATTATAATGTTCTTTTTAGAACTCCCTTTTTAGGTTAAAAGAATTATCAACGTAATATTGATTTTAAAAGACTAATTTAATTAAATAAATTCAAATTTGTTCATCTATTTACAATTTTTGATAAAAAATTAATTTTAATTTCTTAAACCTGAAAAAGCTTTGGTTTCTCGGCACCGCTAATTTTTCTTATTTCGAGACGATTACTATTTCTGTTCGGCGGTTTAGACGGCGACCGAATTCCGTATCGTTCGGGGCTATGGGTTTCCTTTTGCCATATCCCACTGTTTTGATTCGCTCGGGGGCTATTCCCCTTCGAACAAGATAGTTCTTCACCGATTCCGCACGCATTATCGACAATCGGTCGTTGTATGGATGTGAACCCTTGTCGTCGGTGTGCCCCTCGACTAATATCGTAACATTTTGCTTGTTCTTCATAAATTGATAAAGTATTTCCAATTCTTTGACCGTGTCGGGCAAAGTGGCACTATTCACATCGAAAAGCAGGTTCTCGATTATCAACTTACGTCCCAATTCAACAATCGGAATCGTGCGGCGAACTATTTCTTTGCGTTCTGGACTGAAAATGGCAATATTTATCGAATCGGGTATTGCTGGCAAATCTGTGCGGTACTTAATCGAATACAAATTTGTTAATTGATTCGAGAAATTATTAAGAATAGTCGAAAACGGATATTCTATGTCGAATTGATTGCCACGAGTTTTCGAGGCTATGGTTTTATACTCCTTCAATTTTGGCGGGGTTATCGTAAAGCAACGGATTTCGTTCTTGTTCAAGTATTCTATTATTGAATTTGTTGTTTCGTATGTGGTTCCATCGCCTTTTTCGCCAAGTTGATGGTAGGGAGCATCGGTAACCAAAACAATTACTCGATTAGCGGAAGGACGAAAGGCAATATTCCCAGTGGCTTTGATTGCTTCCAATGTGTTCTCTTTTTCGTCGCCCCCACCATAAGCCCGAACACCCGTTAACCATCCGAGAAATGTATTCACGTTGTCCACAGGCTGGTAAACCTTTTCGACTATGTCCGAAAAAAGAATAAGCCCAATGCGATAATCTATTCCTCGACTAAGTAACGAGGTAAGGAACCGAGAAATGTTGCTTTTTACTTCGTCGATATACTTCTGCATTGAACCTGTAACATCGATAATAAAAACAAAATCGACAGGTATTCTTTCCCTCACCGAAATCTTCGTTACCGAAATGACTTTCTTTTCGACATTATTTTCGGTAACGATAACATCCTGGGTTGTCAATGTATCCAAAGGGAATCCGCTTGTGTTGAATGCTTCGACGATAACATTGATTTCGGGGAATTTCGATATATCGACATTTCGAATGGTCAAGACAACAGGTTTCTTTTCGGTTTTGATTTCGGCAGAGGACAAAACCTCTTGAATTTTTTTAACAGAATCTGGGTTGGGTTGTTGTGATTTCGAATAAAAATTAAATAAAACAACAGCAAATAAAACTATCGCAAAATAACCAAGATTCTTAGCAAGTCTTTTCATAGTCAACCGAAATTATTTTTAAAAATAAACCCTCCCACCCGAAGGCAGAGGGCTTAATATTTTTTACATAGTTTGCATTTTATAATGTTAATCTCAAAACTGGCGAAATCAAGAAGAATGTCTTATTTTCGAATGGCTTTGCAGTTCGAAGGATTCGGGAAACTCTTCCTTCGATGTAAAGCCAGTTGAATATTGGCAAGTAAGCTCTTGCCAGCAAAATCTGATTAGAATATTGCAAACTGAAACCAAAGGGCCAAACTGATTGATTCCGATATTCAATCTTTGCGTAAATCCAGTCGGCAAATTCATTTGGTTTATGGGTGCTTAACTGTATAGTTTCGTCATCGGGGGATGGAACAAGAATTCGGCTCCTAAATGGCGTGGGTTTGAAATACACTTCTCTGACTTCAAAATAATTTAAACCCAAATCGATGCGAATATAATTTTCGGGATTGCTTTCGGTGAACCAGAAATTATAGAACAAAGTTGCCTGACCCGATGAGCGAAGCAAAGGTGCAACCGAAAATGTATCGAGTGTCAAATCATTTGTTTTAACATAAGAATAATACTTATCAGCTTCAACTGTTTCCTCTTTAAGCTCAGTCATTGGCAATTCCAAATTGAAATGAAGACCGAATTGGGGATGGAAAGGCATATGGAAGTCGAATCCAGCAACCAGTTTTCCGCCGGGACCTTGATTAATCTTTTGCTGTGGAACCCAGCTGAAGATATCCGATTTATTATTGATACCGCTCCAAATTCTATAAGCTCCACCAAGATAAGCATTGATTAAGTAGGGAATTCTATCGCTAGTTTTGGAATCGCGATTAACATAAAGTGGTCGTTTCAAAATAATTTTTGAGCATCCCGAATTCCAGAAAATATATCCAATCTCGTCTGTGCCGGTTATGTTCTTCAGCCAGAAACCGGATTCGCCAAATTTCAGACTTTGTTCAAACAGGGAAAGAGTGAAAGAATGAGTTACATTTGTTGGTTCAAGATAGCTTATGATTGCTTGGGCTTGGGAAGCAGTAACAGGGACTTCGGGAGGAATATCGACATAGCAATAGTCGCGTTTCCCATCGAACCAAGTGTTTGGATTAGCAAAAGCATCACCACCAGCAATAATATTCAGCAGACGCTCTCCCAGATTACTTTGCATTTGCGAAGCAGTAAGGCTAACCTCCCCGCAAGTTAGCAAAAGTAAATCGTATGGTTCTTGCTCGCTTTTTCTCGGTGCAGCAAGAACTTCGATGCGTGTTTTACTAAGTTTCGATTCGTCGTAACCCAAAATGCGAAATGCCTGATAGATTTGAATTTGCAAGTCGGTCTCGCAAATTTTCCAACGGGGGAAATATTTTCGGATTTCCGGGTCAATTGTTGTCATTGAGTCGATCAAATCGCGCGGGTTGATTTGTGGTTTTTGTCCAAATGAGTTGCTGGCAGCAAATAAAACAAACACCCAAATTAAAACTAATACCTTTTTCATATCACTCATCACAGATTATTTACAAATTAAAATGTAAGAATAAAACGAGCCATAGGAATGAAATAGCCTTTATTTTCCCATTCATCTGGCTTATCCTTGAAAGGCACAAAGTAGCCTCGACCATCGAGTCGCAGATATAATGTATTGCGAATGATTGGAACTTGCAACCAAACTCCGCCACCTATGCCTCCATTGAAGTATTGCACATTGGCTCCAAATGGAGTTGCAATGTCGGTGGACATAAAGTCGACCCTAATCGAAACATCACCAACAGACTTTTCGTCGTATTTCTTAAACACAAGTCGCCTTCGCAAATTTGCCGTATCTAAATCATAATACCATTGTTCAACCTGATAGAAAGTTCCGCCCAGTCCGAAGCGGAAGAGGTAGTTATTATCGATTTGAACACCGAAAGTATAATAGGCTTGGATGTTCCCGCGAATAAGATAATCGAAGTCTCTATTTGCAATAGTTCGCCACGGAGTATATGTTAAAGTGTCAATATTACGCGATTTATACTTGCTTTCTTTTGCATCACCCAAAACATAACCGAAGTCAAAATGGAACACACCACTCTTCGGGATAACTTTAATTGGGAAGTCGAAGGAACCAGCAAGCCCGAACCCTGCGTAGGTAAGCTTACGATTTATGTCGAAAACATTTTTGCCAATCGAAGCCCATCCATCGGTGGGCAGGATTAACCCGAGTTTAACATTTTGCCACAAAGCACTTAAAGTAACGCGCTCGCTAAAGAATGATGTATAATTAATGCAATCGATACCATACTTCAGTTCAAGCCCGACAAGAGGCAAATCGGAATTGGAGTTCAAAGTAGTATCTACAATGAATTTACCCGAGGCTTCGTCGTAATAGCCGGGTTGCGGGAAACGACGCCAAAGTATCCAATCGGGACTCAAAATAAGTTCATTTTGTTTTATTCCAAAATTAAAAGGCTCACCTTCGCTGACCCGTAATATTTTTTGTACATCATACGAAGACAAATCGGCTTCGTTAAGGAAAGGAGTTTCTGTGTTTCCAAATATTTTTCGTGCAAACCATTGAGCATTGCCAATACCTTGTGCTTCGATTGTTTTGTTCTCAACATTGCGTTGAACAAGAGCATTAACCATCAAATCATAAAGATTATTGGCAGAGAAAGTAGTATCGAGTTGGAAGTTTTTCATCTCGTCGTAGGTGTAAATATCGCCGGGTCCGATACTTTTAAGTTGCTTTTCCATATCGCCCGAAGCATTGTAACTAATTATTAGGGCAATAATGAACTCGGGAATTTCACCGGGCTTCGCCCTTGTTGTAATTAGATAGGCATTTTCTGGTCTTGCTTCGGCAGCTCCTTGATGTTTCAACTTGTAATATTGATATAATTGCTCCATTATCGACTGCTCGGGTGGAGTAAAGCCACGAGCGTCGATTGCCTGCAAAATTTCTCTCATACTTTCGTCTGCAAGCACCCCGTCTTCGATGATTTTCAATATTGCTTGTTCTACTGTTTTAAGAATTTCCTCGTTAATTTGAACACCGGCAGCTTTCTCCTGTCGCAATTTCAAAGCTTTGCGAATGTCTCCAATATTTTTCAGCCGAAAGATAGAAATATTACCAAAGCGGTAGTTAGAAAATCTGCCGAGGATTTGTTCCATTTCGGTTCGTGTTGCTTCATCTTGCGAATAAATTGGCTGCAAAAATAGTGCCCCGAGCAGAACCGCCACCAATATAAACCTATGGTTTCTCATATTGCTATACCATTTGTCAAACAAACATATAATTTTCATAATTATCACAAATTTTTATCTTCTTCGCCCACCACTGGGTGGTTGCGTTGAACGACGGACTTTTTCACGCTCGTACAAGAAAGATATGCTCAATGCTTTGTTATTCTGCGATGTCTTGCCATTACACAAATTGCGAGCAGTTGCAGTTATTGGGAATTTAATTGTTCCTGTAAGTTCGTCTTGGGTTCGTGGGATTCCAGCGGTATTCACTACAAATTCAAACGTAATGCTGTATCCACCTTCCTCTTTTTCAATTATTGGCTCAGAAGCCAAATCGACAAGACCTTGAACTTGACCTTCAAACGAAGGCTTCCCAACGCTCAGCGAAACTTCGGGCTTCGTGGCTCCATTTGAACCATCGTCTGGTTCAACAACAGTAATATTCAATACTTGGACTTTTACCCTATTCCCAGTTTGGCTACGTTTTTCGGTCTTCGAAGCAAGGTTAATCTTAGGTTCATCCTGTCTAATGTCGAACTCGGTATATGGGAATAGTTCAACCTCTTTGCCGGTGATTGGTTGAACCCACCAAATTTTTGTAAATATTTTGTTTGCCTTACAAGAAAGATAAACTTTTTGTTCTGGCGGGATAGAAAGCCCAACGTATGGTGGTTTTTGTTGGTCTAAATCTGTGGCGAGCAAAATTCTAAATTGGTCGGGTTTGATTTTGGCGCCAGAGTTCGGTATCACATTGAAATAAATGTTATATCCATAATAGGCACCACTAAGTTTACTACGCAGAAGTTTTTCGCTTTCTTCGGTCAAACCAGTCTTAAAGATTTCGAGCTCGGCAGTTTCGGTTTTTGAACGCCCAGCCAATCGGTGGGTTATTTCAATCTTATACTTTCCGGGAGGCAACGTTTTCTCGACAATTCCTCTATAAAATCTATTACCTCCAACAACAGGTTTTGCAACAATGGCTCCCGCAAATTCATCCTCGCCACGACAAATTATTCTTGCAACTGGCGAACCGCCAGCATCGAGAACACGACCTTCGACGATATTAGCAGTTGTCCCTTGATATGGACTTATGGTAAAGCCAAAGACAGGTTCAACTGCATCAAATTGAGCAAAATATGGGTCGAGCGTTACAGTTGGCTCCGATACAGCTGGCTTTGGAGTTATAACACGAACATCGAACGAAATACTGTTGGAGTTTTGCGGGAACATCACCGAAAGCCCGGGTGTAAGGAGTTTAGAAATGTATCCGTAAAGTTTAATTTTGCTAATCGTTTCGACAGCGTTCTCTTCGCCCGATGCCATCTTTATGGAATTTTCAAGCATCTGGTCAAACTTTTCTACATCAGCCACCGATTGAGCATTTAATAATAATTCCTGTGGGGGGAGACTATATTTTAGCAAACGATTTTCGAGCTCTCTCTTAACTTTGTTCAAGTCCTTAACGGTCAAAGTCACAGTGCCAATGTTGATACGTGTGTCTTCGGGAATTTCTGGGCCCGGTGTTTCTTTGACAACACCCAAGATTCGATTAGTTCGCGAATATATTCTTAACTTATACCATCCTGCCTTTGCTGGAGGCTGGAAGTTGACGATGAAAATTCTCTTCTTTAAGTCCGCCAAAAGATTTCCACCCCTTTGGGCTGTATATTCCGAAGAGTAGAAAAACACGCTATCCTCGTTATTGTTAGGAGCATAAGAAGGACCAATTGCCAACTGCAAATTTTTGGGATAAAATGGCTCAAGATGCTGAAGATTTAGATTCAAAAGGTTATCGGTTATAACTTCTTCGATTTTCTTAGAATCTAAAACAAGTTTTCGTAGCGAAAGGAATTCCCAAGTTGAACCATCTGGGGTGGTAATTGTTTGACCGGGTTGATACTTCGTAAAGTCTATTCCTTGCTTCCTTATTTCTTCTTCGGTTAAAAATTTTGGCGGATTCAATGGGTCTTGGCTTGGATTATAGAATATTTGGTACTCAATCTCCTGAACATTAGCAAGTTTTTCAGCAACTTTCATTCTTTCAAGATATTCCTTCTCGCTTTCGCCTTCCTTGCGTTTCAATTCGGCTGAAACATCGGTAACACCAACTTCGACAATGTACTTACGCGAAGTTTTGATATCGGCGCCCATAATCTCTCGGTAATTAATCCCCGGGGGTGGAATTGTGATTTCGTCCTGCGGACGCGTATTTATTCCTTCGGTTCCAGACCCCGACTGAAGTTGGGAAAGAATACTTTCGACAATTCGCATTGTTTCGCGTTGCTTCTTCAAAAGCCCTTCCTCAGCTTCGTCCCTTTCTACTATGATAATTAGCAACTCAAGAACTACCGCAAGGTACAATATGAAATAAACCTTTCCTGCTCCTCCACCTTTTGCCGACATTTTCTCACCTTTTTATTTTTTATCTACAAAATACTTACAAATTTAATTCTATAAAAACAAAAAATAAAATTTTTTTTATTCAATTTTCAAATTAAGCGTTTATACAATTTTACAAAATAATAAATAAAATGATTTTTTTGTAGTTTATCCGAAAAAAAAATTGTAGTAAAAAATACGACATTTTTCAATAATCTTCTTTACAACAATTAACTTAAATCTTTTTTAATTTGTATTCCGATAACTTTCAAAATTTGAATACATATGTTACAAGTTTTGCAACATCAAAAAAGTGGCGAAATTTTAATCGAAGATGTTCCTGTTCCAACTTGTCCACCAAACGGAATTCTTGTGCAAAACGTTTGTTCAGTAATTAGCGCTGGAACCGAGAAAACTTCGGTCGAACAAACCCAATCCTCGTTAATTGAACGCCTTAGGAAACAACCCGAACAAGTTCGAACGGTTTTGGAAAACTTGAAAAAGGAAGGAATACAATCGACAATCAATAAAGTATTATCGAAGCTTGATTCATATAAAACACTGGGATATAGCACTGCTGGAGTGGTTGTTGAATCGCGCTGCGAAATTTTTTCACCCGGCGACCGAGTCGCTTGTGGCGGGGCTGGCTATGCCACGCACAGCGAATTCGTTTCAATACCAAAAAATTTGGCTTGCAAAATTCCACCGAATGTTGATTTTGAATCGGCAAGCTTCGCAACTATCGGTTCTATAGCCCTTCAGGGAGTCCGCCAAGCAAATCCCCGTTTAGGCGAATATGTAGCTGTTATTGGCTTGGGGTTGATTGGATTAATCACTGTACAACTTCTTAAAGCAAACGGATGCTTTGTTGCCGGTGTGGACATTCGACCCGATAATTTTGAATTGGCAAAATCTTTTGGATGTGGTCTGGTTTCGGACGGCAACCCAAATTCCATTCAAAATCTCTTGGCATTTACCGATGGCTTAGGCTTCGATGCTGTAATAATCACAGCAAGCACTCAAAGCAATGAACCAACAGAATTGGCACTGAAAATTGTTAGAAAAAAGGGAAGAATTGTGGTTGTTGGAAGTGTTGGAATGAACCTTCCCCGCTCCCCTTTCTACGAAAAAGAACTTGAGTACACAATTGCTTGCAGTTACGGACCCGGACGATACGACAAGTTCTACGAAGAATATGGCATCGATTACCCTTATCCTTACGTTCGTTGGACTGAAAATAGAAATATGAGAGCATTTCTCGACTTAATAGCGGACAAAAAAATAAATCTGTCCCCCCTAATTACCCATAGATTTTCTATTGAAAATGCAGTAGAAGCTTATAAACTTTTAACTGAGGGCAAAGAAAACTTCATTGGTATTTTGTTGACCTATGGCGAAAAGAGCAAACCAATTCAGCGAGTAGTTCCTTCTGGGATTCGCGCGGCACGGAAAGGAAGGAAAAGGATTGGATTCATCGGTGCAGGGAATTTTGCTCAATTCTACCTGTTGCCCGTTCTAAAAAATCTTGATGTAGAACTCCACACCGTTTCGACTGCAACTTCGGCCAATGCAATTTCGGTCGCCCGTCATTTCGGTTTCCAATATGCAACAACAGATTCCCTTTCGATTATTCACAATCCTGAAATCGACTTTGTATTCATAGCCTCGCGCCACGATACCCATTACCAATATGTTCTCGAATCGATAAAAGCCCAAAAGCCCGTTTTTGTTGAAAAACCTCTTGTTCTGAATTATTCACAGCTCAAAAGCATCGAAGAGGAATATGCCAAAAATCCAGTTCCTTTGATGGTTGGTTATAATCGCAGATTTTCGCCCGCATTTGTGTTTCTTAAAGAGAAGGTAAGCCAAAGGAAACAACCTTTGGCAATTCACTATCGAGTTAATGCAGGATTTATTCCGCCCGACCATTGGATACAAAATCCGCAAATTGGCGGTGGAAGAATAATTGGCGAGGTTTGCCACTTCGTCGATACATTAATGTTTTTGACAGATTCACTCCCAGTTTCGGTCTTTGCCGAAACAATTTCTCACACCCTTGAGCAAACTCCAACAAACGACACACTTGCAATTACAATTAAATTCCAAGATGGTTCGCTTGGTGTTATAGAATACTTTTCCAATGGTAGTTCTCAGATGGGAAAAGAATATTGCGAAATTTTTTGGGAAAATCAATCAGCAATTTTAAATAATTTTGAATCTGTGTCGATATATTATAAAAATAGGGTAACTGAAAAAAAATTTGATGGAAAGAAAGGACATAAAGAAGAAATGTCGGCAACAATAAGTAATTTTGAAAACGGGGAATCGCCCATAGATTTCTTTGGCATTAAATTTGTTTCTCTTACCACTTTTGCAATTATTGAATCCTTACAAACGGGAAGGAGAATTTTGCACAATGAATTCGAAAAAATGTTGAATGAAAAAATAGAAGGAGGAGAATGAAAAAACCGCTGATTTATGTAGTGGATGACAACAAAATAACCGTCAAGCTTATGCGAAGATACCTCGAAGTAAACGGGTTCGAGGTTGGCGAAGCCTACGATGGTGTCGAATGCCTTGAACTTGTCGATAAACAAAAGCCCGATGCCATTGTCCTTGATGTTATGATGCCTCGACTGGATGGCTACGATACTGCCAAAAGATTAAAATCGGAGCCAAGCACCAAAGAAATTCCAGTTGTAATCGTTACTGCATTGAACGATGTTCCGAACCAAATTAAAGCAATCGATTCGGGTGCCGACGATTTTTTGAGCAAGCCAATCGAAGAAAAACTTCTCGTTGCCAAAGTTCGCCTGCTTTCAAATTTATCTTTCAGTCGCAAACGCGAGAAAAAACTCCGCAAAGTTGTTGCTTCTTTGCAAAATGGGGATACAACTTATCAGGGGAAGCCTGTAGACGAAATTCTTCAAGAAGAAGGATTAATCTAATTAATTTTGTTTGAAATAATTACAGTTTCAAAGAATTAGCTTCGTCGACGTAAACAGATTGTTTCAAACGGAACAAAGCCAAGACGATTGCCAAGCCAATAGTTGCCTCGCCAGCAGCCACAGCCATAATGAAGAAAACAAAAATCTGACCAGCGATATCGCCCATATAAGCCGAAAAAGCTACAAATGTTAAATTCACAGAGTTCAGCATCAATTCTATGGACATAAACACAACAATTGCATTCCTACGGGTTAGAACACCAATCGCACCAATTACAAAAAGCACAGCCGACAAAAGCAAATAGAATTCCAGTGGTATAGTTTGCATAAAGCCTCCTTATTCAAGTTTCCTTTTTGCAAGAACAATAGCACCAATAATTGCAACAAGTAACAGAATGCCAACGACTTCGACAGGAACAAGAAAATTGGAATACAAAGCTTTTCCAATTTCCTGTGCCGTTCCAATCTTGACCGAATCGGGATGTAGATTGTTTTTGAAAGTGCCGGGAATGAAAATTGCAAGAACCACTTCGATTGCAAAGGCAATTCCAAAGAAAATAGCAATTGTTTTCCTGAAATCGAAACGCTCCGAAAGTCGCTCCTCGTTCGATAAATTTAAAAGCATAATAACGAAGACAACCAATACCATAATTGCCCCAGCGTAAACCAGAACTTGAATGACCGCAACAAACTGCGCGTTTAAAGTTAAATACAGCCCGGCAAGCATAAAGAAATGGAAAATCAAAGCAAAGGCGCTACGAACGGGATTACGGCTCGCTATCGTCACAATAGCGCTCGCTATTGCCAATATTGCCAAAACTCCAAACGAAAAATATAAAAAGCTCACTTTTAAGTTTCAATTATTACAAAAAATCAAAATTACAAAAAAATAACAATCAAAAATTTTATGATTATGCTTTAAACAAACGAAAGTGTTTTCTGTGTGTTGCTAGAATTTCAAAGTATGGGCAAATAATCATTCGCCCCAACGAGATTTTATTATTGCAAAACCGATTTCGTTTCTCCAACGGAATTTATCACGGTTAGACATCGGATGTCTGCCAGACATCCGATGTCTGGAAAATCCCTCGTTCTGCGATATGCGTCTATGAACAATTAGCTCTCGCCCTTGCCAAAAGACATCGGATGTTTTAGCAACATCCGACGCCTGAAAAATACTTGTAGGGGCGACCGGCCGGTCGCCCCTACATATTTTGCAATTATGATTTTGCAATTATGATGCAATCACCATTAATATTTCAACATTCGCTCTTCAAAATTGAATCATTAAGGTTTAGTTTATTCTTTTGCCCTCTTTGGTGAAAATGTGAATACTTTGTGGGTTAAAAATTAAATGAACATCTGCTTTGTTCTTTGCTGTTATGTTTGTTTCTTTGGTAATGAAGGAATAAAGGTTGCTTTGGTCCCCAAAGTAGGCGATTAGGTCGTAACCTGTGTATTCGTATGTATTTATCCTTGTATTGATTATCCCCTCCGCTTCGTTGGTCAAGAGCAAATCTTCTGGGCGCAGCCCGAGTATCAATTCTTTCTGACTTCGAAGCACTGCTAACACTGATTCGCTCAACCAAGGCAAGAAAATCTTCAAATTCAACTGGAAAAGCCCACTTTTCTCGTGAAAAACCTCACCTTCGAGCGTTCCATAGAATAAGTTCATCTGTGGTGAACCAATAAAAGTTGCAACGAAAGTATTTGCTGGACGGTAGTAGACTTCCTTTGGCGTCCCAATTTGCTGGATTTCGCCATCTCGCAAAACTGCAACCTTCGTTCCCATTGTCAATGCTTCAATCTGGTCGTGGGTAACATAAATCGAAGGGATTTTAAGTTGTTGGACAAGATTGACAATTTCGGTTCTCATCACAACGCGCAGTTTGGCGTCGAGATTCGACAATGGCTCGTCGAACAAAAATATGTTAGGCTGGCGTATGATTGCTCTGCCGAGAGCAACTCGTTGCCTTTCCCCGCCCGACAATTCCTTTGGCTTGTAAGTCAATTTCTGGTCGAGTTGCAACATCTTTGCGATTTCAACAACTCGCTGTTTAACAATATCTTTGGGCGTCTTTTTTATTGTTAATGGGAATGCCAGATTCTCGAAAACATTTAAGTGGGGATAAAGAGCATAATTTTGGAAAACCATACCAATGTTTCTGTCGCCGGGCGGAACATCGTTCCATACTTTTCCATCGAAAACGATTTTGCCTTCGGTGGCTTGTTCCAGCCCCGAAATTATCCGCAGCAATGTCGTTTTCCCGCATCCCGAAGGTCCAACAAGAACAAGAAAATCATCTTCGCCTACTTCGAAAGAGATGTTCTTCAGAACAAATTGTTCATTGAATTTTTTTGTAATGTTCTCGAGTATTAACTTTTTCATATCAATATTGCTAAGTCTAAAAAATTTACTTTTGCTTCATTATGCTTTTCATCCACATTTCAATCGATTCGAAAAAGCCCTGAGCAAACTTCTTCGGCAAAATAGGATATTCATAAGTATAGCCTGTTCTTGCCTTTTGGAAAAGGTGATTAGCCTTCGGAACGATTTTGATTTTAATACCTGGCTTTTTCCGCAAATGATTTATCCTTTCCGCATTAAGTTTAGCAGGAACTTGGGTGTCGAGTTCACCAAAAAGGAAAAGAATGGGGCATTGAACTTTTTCGATGTAAATGAGCGGGTCGGTATCGATAAAAGTTCGGAACCAGTCGGAACGCATTGATTCTAACTGTAATTGTATGTTTCTTTCAATCATTGTTTTCGATATTTGCGAAGAAATTTCTTCGGGGTAAAATTCGAGTTGTTTTTTTGCTTGTTGCAACAGAATCTGCTGTGCTCTTTCGAAATCGCCATTGTTCCGCACAATATTGTAGATTTCCCTTTGTTGATTCAAAGTTTCTTGGATTAAGCTGTCGGGAGCATTTTGCCCTAACATTTGAATCCGAATTTGTTCGACGATGAGGCTATCGCCGCGAACAGTTGGACCAGCCATACTGATGACAAAGCCAATGTCCTGGCGTTTCGATGCTACAACGAATGCCACAATTGCCCCTTCGCTGTGCCCCAGAAGCCCAATTGCAGTGGTGTCCACATCATCCCGTGTTTTGAGGAACTCAATAGCCGCCTCGATGTCCGAGGCAAAATCGAAAATGGTTTCCGAAGTTCCGGGGATTTCGGTGGAACCGCCCGTGCCCCTGTCGTCCATTCGCAATGTGGCATAACCATTCCGAACAAGTCTGTCGGAAATCATCTTGAAAATTTTAAATCCGAAGATATTTTCGTCGCGGTCTTGTTTCCCGCTCCCGCTTATGAATATGACAAGGGGATATTTTTTCTGTTCAGATAAACGCGTAAAAGTTCCAGCAAGTTGAACTTCGCCATTGCGAATAGCCACCTCTTCTTCGTGAATTGGAATGCTTTGCAAAGTATCCTCTTGTTCTTCGATGAATGGCTCGAGTTCGAATGTTCCCACCATACCCATCTGCCAGAAAGAGCCAGAAATAAATGCTTTCTCCGTTCCGGGATTTGAAATTCGACCGGAAAACTTTGCCACGTTCATAACATTCGCAATCAGGTCGAACCAGATTGAATCTTTTGAACAACTGATATTTGAAAGTTTCAATCCGTAAGCGTTTTGCTGTGGAATGTCGATTTTCCCAGTGAGCTTTTTGCTCGAATCAACATCGAGACAAATTTTAATTGAAAGGACTTGACGAAGGATGTCGATCTTACCAATCCAGCATCCCACGAAGTTTTTTTCGCTTGCAAATGAATTTGCTGAAATCAACATAAGGATGATGAAGATTTTCGTTTTCATTCTTTCTCTCTTTATTTGATTACCATTTTTCATAATGAATTTTTTCGGGTTTAAACTTGTCTTTGGGTTGGTCTTCTCCCGTTGGTATGCCAATAGCAATTGCATTAAGAGGGATTATGCTTCTTGGAATTCCCAAAAGTTTTCGAACGAACTCAATTCTGTCGATATTAGGATAAACCGCAGACCAAACAGCACCAAGACCAAGAGCCTCGACAGCGATTAATATATTTTCGCTGGCACAGGTGCAATCGATTATTGCGTATTCTTTCAGTTTGCGGTGTGCCAGTTCGGGGATAGCACAAACAACGATGCAGGCTCCCGCCTTTTGCATCATCGCTGCATAGGGAAGATTGTCTGCCATTGCTTGCAGTGTGCCTTTGTCTTTGATAAGGATAAATTCCCAAGGTTGCATATTAACCGCCGATGGAGCCGACATCCCCGCTCGAAGTAATATCTGGAGTTTGTCGTCGGGAACATCCTCTCCCGTGAAGTTTCTTACGCTCTTCCGGTTAAAAATCGCTTCTAATGCATCCATTTCCCTTCTTCATTTATTTTTAATAATTTTTTCTACTTCAACAAGTTCAAAATTCGAGCCATCGAAAATTCCGCAAAGTGGGGTATCGAGCCAACTGCCTAAATTTACATACACTCCACCATTGTATTGTTTAAAATCTGCTTTGTGGGTGTGTCCCATAACAACGAAGTCGAAGCCTTCGTCGATTTTCTTCTTTGCAAAATCGAAAAGGGAATCGAAATCTTTCATCTGGCGACGGGTTGTGTAAGTTCGGCTTTTCTTCGATGACCCCGAAGCAATGCGAATACCAATATCGGGATGGATAAGCCGAAAAAGTGATTGCACAAAACTATTTCTCAAGAATTTCTTAAGAATCAAATAACCTTTGTCGTTGGCAATCTTTCCGTCACCATGCGAAATGTAGAATTTTTTCCCATAAAAAGTTGCCCGAAAGTCATCGGGAATAACCTCGATGCCAAGTTCTTTGGGGAAAAATCGATAATGCCCGAAATCGTGATTGCCCATTAAGTAAATAATTTCCACCCCATTGTCCTTTAAATCCATAAGTTTGGCGACGACCCTTAAAAAGTCTTTAGGAATTACATATTTGTAATCGAACCAATAGTCGAACAAATCGCCGACGATTACAAGGGTGGTTCCAGAAACGGGAAGTGTATTCAAAAAAGCGAGAAGAAGTTCCTGTCGCTCTTTCTCGGTCGCTCGGTTGTAATACCCAAGATGTAAATCGGAAATAAAATAAACCAACTTCCCTATGCAAAATTTAACAAAAAACTAAATTAATTGATTTTACGAACATTTCAGTATATTTGTGTTGGTCAAAATTTAATTTTAAAGAAAATGAAAAGAAAGCAAATTCAAATATTGATTATTGCGTTGCTTTTGACGGGATGCTTTTCTATTCGAACGCCGTTTATTCCAACCCAGTATTATACTTTAAACCAACAGCCCTTTTCGTTTAAAAATATTGCTGAATTAAAAACATTCATACTCTTCAAGGATTTTTCCGTTCCCGAAGAATTGGTCGAAAACAAAATTATGGTTTGGTTCGAGGATGGTTCTGTCCAAAAATATAATTACCACCGATTTACAACCGATTACCCCGAGTTGATAAATAATTTTATCTTCACAAGGCTGAACTTGTCGAAGGCGTTTAAGTATGGAATTTCTAATTCGAGTTCCACCATTGTCCCAAACTTTATTTTAGAAGGCAAAGTCTTTGAGTTCCGTGCATATAGCGACAGCAAGGACAAAAGCAAAAACTGGGTCAATGTTGCTATTCAAGTAAATTTACTCAAATATGTTCCTATAACTAATCAGAACAAAGTGGTGCTTTCGAAAGTTTATACGCAAAAGGTGGAACGGAGTAGCCGAGAGGTTGCTACTATTCCACAGGCTTTTTCCATTGCATTGTCAACTATTGTGGATAAAATGTTGATTGATTTGCAAACTGCAACAGCCGAAGCAGAGTAAAAATGGAACTTGTTAGATTTCATTACGGAACAATTACCTCGACGAACGATTTTGCAAAGGAATTGCTTTTGCAACACAACTTTGTCCTTGTTACTGCCGATTATCAAGCTCAAGGACGTGGGCGGAACAAGAATAAGTGGGAAGGAAGTCACGGCTTGAATCTCTATGCTTCCTTTGGTATAAAATATCAGAATCTGCGAAGAGTGGAGGAAGTGTCGTATCTTCAAGGATTAGGAGCGTTGGCAACGATTTATTCGTTAAGGGAGGTTGCACCGAATTTCCATTTCGTGTTGAAATATCCAAACGATGTTTATGCGAAGTGTCCCGATGGTCTTTTTCGCAAGATTTCGGGAATTCTCATTGAACATCAATTTTTAGGAGAGTTTTGCACATCGAGTGTAATTGGAATTGGAATAAACATTAATCAAACTACTTTTCCCGATGAGATAAAAGAGAAAGCAACATCTCTTAAACTACTTGGCAAAGAGGAAAAGCCCGACATTCTTTGCGAACATTTGATTGCACAAGTGCAAAAACTTTTTGAACTTTATCCCCACGAGATTATGAATCTTTGGGAAATAGAATTGAATTTGTCGGGCAAACAAATAAGAGTTATCACAACAAATCAAATATTTACAGCCGAAGGTATAGATTTTTTGGGGCGTTTGTTCGGGAAAACACTTGATAACGAAGAAGTTTTTGTAACCGATGGAGATTCTGTAGTCTATGAACTCGAGTAAAAGTTTTTTGGAACAAACTCTGGCGATTGATTTCGGCAACAGCCGAATGAAAATTCTTTGCGGTAAAGATTTTAAAGCAATAAGGTATAATAAAAACTATCTGGAAAATTTCAAAAAATACTTTTACCAAAAAGTCCAAAAGCCCGTTAGAATACTTTATTCAAGCGTAAACGAACGGAATTCGAACGAGGTAATCAACTTCTTGGTTTCCCAGCCCGATGTGTATATTTACAATATCAAAGACCTAATCAGTAAGCAAAGGAAAGTAAACATCAACAATTATTTTTGGGTTGGAACCGACCGCATACTCGGGTTGATTTCTGCAGCAGAGGAATTTGGGGCACCTGTTTTGACGGTTGATTTTGGCACTGCCGTTACGATTAATTGCATTGATGAGAACCGGAATTTTTTGGGGGGAGTGATTTTCCCCGGCATCGAACTTCAATTGAAGTCGCTTCAAGAAAATACTTTTTTCCTTAAAAATGTGCAGTTGAAAAAGGAGCCATCGGAAAAAGTAATTGAAATCAACACCGAAATGGCAATTTCGAGCGGAATAATCAATTCGGTCTGGGGCGGAGTGGCTTACATCATCGATACGATAAAAAGAGAGTTTTCTGCAGGGCGAAATATCCCTGTGATTTTCACTGGTGGCGGATTTGAATATATTCGCCCAAAGTTCGAGCAATGGGAATACGAAAAGAAGTATTTTCGCAAAAATCTTGTTCTCGAAGGTATCCTTGTGCTTGCACGCTCAATCAAACAATATCTGATTGGTTTCGAGAGTAAGTAAATAAAACGGAGATAATTTCGTCGTTCCAATTGAATAAGATTTAGGAAAGTAATGGAAGGACAATTCTCGAATAGAGTTCATGATGTGCTTCGGTATAGCCGCGAAGAAGCCATCCGGTTTGGAAACGATTATATCGGCACTGAGCATATCCTTTTAGGTATAATCCGAGAAGGAGAAGGTATTGCTGTAAAAATTTTGAAGAATCTCGGAATCGATTTGGAAAAATTGCGCCATCGAATTGAATCCCAATTGGAACGAAGCTATATTGGTGCAATGACTGGGCAAATTGCATTGAGCAAGCAAGCCGAAAAAGTTCTGCGACTTACTCCTTTGGAAGCAAAAATTTACAAATCCGACATCGTCGGAACTGAGCATCTACTCCTTGCTATGCTCCGAGACGAAAACAACATTGCCAAGGACATTTTGAAGGAATTCGATATAAATTACGACAAGGTCAAAAACGAGTTAGATAACATCATAAGCGGGCGTTCTTGGGAGCATTCAGCAAGTAAACCTTTTACTCCTTCAACACAAATGCCGAGGTCAACAATGAAAGAAAAAGTAAAAACGCCAGTTTTGGACAACTTTGGTCGTGACTTAACAAAACTGGCAATGGAAGATAAACTCGACCCCGTTATCGGTCGAGAAAAGGAAATCGAACGCGTTTCGCAAATCCTCGCCCGACGGAAAAAGAACAACCCTGTGCTGATTGGTGAGCCAGGGGTTGGCAAAACTGCAATTGTCGAAGGTCTGGCTCTAAGAATCGTGCAAAGAAAAGTGCCTCGCACTCTTTTGGATAAACGCATAGTGAGCTTAGACCTTGCTTCGCTTGTGGCTGGAACCAAATATCGTGGGCAATTCGAAGAGAGAATGAAAGCAGTGTTAAATGAACTTGAGCGAGCCAAAGATGTAATTTTGTTCATAGATGAATTGCATACGATAGTTGGGGCTGGTGGCGCCTCGGGTTCGCTCGATGCCTCGAATATTTTTAAGCCTGCCCTCTCGCGTGGCGAAATTCAATGCATTGGAGCTACAACATTGGACGAGTATCGTCAATACATTGAAAAAGACGGAGCTCTCGAGCGCCGTTTCCAAAAGGTTTTGATTGACCCGCCTACGCCCGAAGAGACAAAGGAAATCCTCGAAAAGATTAAAGACCGTTACGAAGAGCATCACAACGTTAAGTATACCCCCGAGGCGATCGATGCCTGTGTACGCCTTTCCGATAGATACATCACCGATAGGTATTTCCCCGACAAAGCAATCGATGTTCTGGACGAAGCAGGTGCCCGCGTTCATTTAGCCAACATCAGCGTCCCTAAAAATATTCTTGAGCTGGAAGAAAAAATCGAAGACGTTCGCCGGCAAAAGAATCTTGTCGTAAAAAGCCAGAATTTCGAAGAAGCAGCCCGGTTACGCGATTTGGAAAAGAAACTCCAAGCCGACTTGGAGAAAGCCAAAATCGAATGGGAAATTAAAGCAAGCGAGACTTATTATCCTGTAACCGAAGATGATGTTGCCGATGTTGTTGCTATGATGACCGGAATTCCTGTGAACAAGATTGCCGAAAGCGAGACCGAGAAACTAATGAGACTGCCCGAAGAGTTAAAGAAAATGGTGGTTGGACAGGACGAGGCAATTGAGCATCTAACAAAGGCAATTCGGCGAGCCCGAGCTGGACTTAAAGACCCGCGCAGACCAATTGGCTCGTTTATGTTTCTTGGACCAACAGGAGTTGGCAAAACCGAGCTTGCCAAAGCACTTGCCCGAGCACTTTTCAATAGCGAAGATGCTTTGATTCGTATCGATATGAGCGAGTATATGGAAAAATTCTCGGTATCGCGCCTCGTTGGTGCTCCTCCGGGTTATGTGGGATACGAAGAAGGCGGACAACTCACGGAAAAAGTAAGGCGTCGCCCATACAGTATTATTTTGCTGGATGAGATTGAAAAGGCACATCCCGAGGTCTTCAACATTTTGCTTCAAGTTTTCGACGATGGTATTTTAACCGATGGACTTGGCAGGCGCGTTGATTTCAAGAACACAATCATTATTATGACTTCCAATGTTGGAACGAAAGAGCTCAAAATCGGTAGCAAACTTGGATTTGTTGAACCAACGAATGAAGACGAATACCAAGCTATTAAGTCCTCGATTGAAGATGCTGTTAAAAGGCTATTTAACCCCGAATTTATCAACAGGATTGATGATTTCATCATCTTCCGGAAGCTTACGAAAGAATACATTTACCAGATTATCGATATACAATTGGAAGACTTGCGTCGCCGGCTTAAAGACCGAAATCTTTCGCTCGAACTCACTCAAGCTGCAAAGGATTTCTTAGTGGAAAAAGGTTTCGACGAAAAGTTTGGTGTACGCCCCTTGAAGCGAGCTTTGATGCAATATGTTGAAGATGAACTTGCCGAGGTCCTTTTATCTGGCAACGTTAAGGTGAACACAAAAATTGTTGCCGACCTCGACGAATCGGGCAAAAAGTTAAAGTTCACTTTCGTTGAACTTCCGCCAATTGCCTCCGACAGCAAAATCGATAATTTCGACTTCGAGAATCTTTTCGTCGAAGACAAAGCAGTCGAAAACAAAATTCAAAACGACGTTAAAGACTTAAACTAATACAAAAACAAGCCCATAATTGTTTTTTCGATTTACGCACTGGCAATTATGGGCTTTCTTTTTCTTCTGAGCCTCTCATACCAATCAAAATTATTTACTTCAAATCATTAATGTTTTCAATTTGAATGAACTTTCGTTCAAATTTGTATGTATACAAAAATTAGATTTATGATAACTCTTTGATTTATCTGGGAATTACAGGGATTTGGTTGTGCTCCTTGGGGGACTCGAACCCCCGACCCGCTGATTAAGAGTCAGCTGCTCTGGCCAACTGAGCTAAAGGAGCACACAAAATTAATAAAATTTTTTCAAATTTATAGCGTTTATTTTATTGAATTTTGTGGTGAGATATGTTTAGATACATCGCCGTTTTCTTTTCCTTCCTTCTTTTCTTGAATTACTTATCGTTTTGTTACGACCCAAGTTTGCTTGCCTATTGGAGTTTCGACGAAGGGAACACCAGAGATGTCAGTGGCAATGGATACGATGGCATAATGGTCAACAATCCGACATTCGTTCAGGGAGTTTCGGGAAAAGCAATTCATTTCCAAGGCAAAGGATATTATATTCCCACCAACGGAGGCGATGAACGGAAAATTGGTTCACACGTTTTGCTTCCGCCGATTGACCTCCATCAGTTAGACGAGTTTTCCATCACGATGTGGGTCAAGCACGAAGGATTTTCAAACTACTATGGTGATGCTTATTTGTGGTTTGGACACTATCAAAAGGGTTACCTATGTATTCAAAATCACGTTTTTGAAATAAGAAACGATTTTAATTTATATTATCAATTTACTGTTGCAGGCTTAAATTTTAGCAATACAATTGAAATGCCTTTTGATGAAAAATATAAAAATGTATGGGTATGTTTGGGGATGGTTTACCGAAAAAATTGGCTTTATGCATATGTTAATGGAATTCTTATTGATTCTATGATGATGAAAGTTAATTATGAGCTTTCTTATTTTGCATTAGCTCGTTCTTGGTGGAATTTTGGTGGCGAGGAGCGGAACTCAGCCCGATTCACTGGTGCAATCGATGAAGTTAAAATCTGGAAAAAAGCATTGACCGAAGAAGAAATTCGTGCCGAATGTTCCAACTGCGGTCCAATGTCATTCGAATACGCCGACTTCCATTCCTCCCCTAATCTGAATCTCATAGGTTCTGCAAGATTTGATGGAAATACAATCGTGCTCACACCTTCGTTGAGTAATCAAGCTGGTGCAGTTTGGACAAGCACAAAAGTACCTCTGGGCAATGGATTCGAAACTGAATTCAAATTCAGGATGCGAGATGGAATAAACACTATGCACAAGGAAGAACATTATCAAGGAGCCGATGGAATTGCTTTTGTTATTCAAAACTATTCGAACAAAACAGTTGGATTAACAGGAGGAGGAATAGGATATTCCGGATTTCCACGATGTTTAGCAATTGAAATCGACACATACGCAAACGACAGTTTGCAGATAGAAAATTACAACGACCCGAACGATAATCACATAGCAGTGTTGAGCGGTGGATTAGGGGAGATAAAATCGGAGCATCGTTCACCATACTTAATAGCAGAGAACAAAGGAATAATGCCATTGCGGGTAGATGGGACAATATATTTTGTCAAAATACAATATAGTGAGAATGAATTAAAGGTATGGATAGACACAAGCGAAAGATATGGTGAGCCAGTGATAGATGTAAAGGATGTAGACATAGTGAATATGTTAGGATTGGACGGGGAGGGATGGGGGTACATTGGAATAACATCGGCAACAGGGAATGCATACGAACGACACGAACTCTTGGCTTGGAAATTCTGCACATTTAGTATGAATTTTGTAAGTGATGTTGAAGAAAAATCCTATAAATTTTTGAAAAACAACATAAAAAGCAACAATTCAAAAGTAATAATTGAAGGTATTAGGGAATCCTTTTCGGGAGTAAAAATTTATGATATATTAGGAAATACCATTAGCTTAGATGACTTAAATTACACATTCGATGGGACAAACCTGAATTTAGACTTTGATAAGTTAGGTTGTGGTTTTTATTTTATTTTAATTAGATATGATAATCGAGAAGAATTATATTACCTTTTGAAATCTGAAAATAATATTGTGATATCAAATTAGATTACTTTTATAATTAATTTTGTATTTTATTTTCATTTTGGAAATAAATATGAAAAAGTATTCTGCTGAGTTTTATAAATCGAGGACAGATTCATTAATTTCTGCAAAAGAAATAGTTCCATTTATCATTGAACATTTTGCACCTAAAAGTGTTCTGGATGTTGGTTGTGGAACAGGGGAATTTCTTTACGTTTTTTCTCAATTTGGGGTTAACGACATAATTGGTATTGACGGTGAATGGGTTCCAAAATCAATGTTGAGAATCCCTGAAAACAATTTTAGAGCAATTGATTTAAATAAGCCATTCGATCTATCCCGAAAATTTGATCTTGTTATTTCTCTTGAAGTAGCTGAACACCTTCGACCTGAATCTGCAAAGGATTTCGTTAATTCGCTTGTTAAACATAGCGAAATTATTCTTTTTTCCGCAGCAATTCCATTCCAAGGTGGGGTTAATCATTTTAATGAGCAATGGCCTGAATATTGGGCAAAAATATTTAAAGATTTTGATTACTTACCCCTCGATATTCTAAGAGAATCGATTTGGGACAACCCCAAAGTTTCATATTGGTATAAACAAAATGCAATTTTTTACATCAAAGAAGATTTAATTAAAAATAATGAATTTCTGAAGGTAAAATTCGAACAGAAGAAAAATAGTCCACTCAATCTGGTCCATCCAGAATTATTTATTAAAAATATGAAAGAGAAGAACTTCTTTCAAAGAATATTCACTAAGTTCCAGTCTAAAATAGGTTCTTTTAAATAAATAACTCTTTTGTAAATTTTATTAAAGTCTATTTCTTCAAACTTCCCATTAGTTTTTCGCGTTCCTCGTCGGAGAGCATATCCATAATCGACATTCCACTGCTCAATGGTTTCGTCTCGTAGTTCTTGGGGTTTGGATTTCGTTTCGGGTTCTGTGGCGCCGAACGCGGTGCAGTGTCTTCTTCCTCCTCGGCTAAGCCAAGGATTAACGACTCCTCTTCGGGCACAATATCGGCAATGTATACCTTCAATCTATCGCCTTGCTTCAATGGTATCTTGTTCCCCCGCAATATCTTTTTCATCTTGCTTCGAGGCAAGAATCCATCCAATTCAGGCGAAATCGAAACTACGCAACCTTGGGGAACAACTTGCAGAACTTTGCCCTCGTAAACTGAATTTATCGGATACTTTTCGTGTAATTTAGGCCAAGGATTTTCTTGCGTTCTCTTCATACTTAATGAAATAGTCTTCTTTTCGGCATTGAAGTCGATAACAACGACTTCGACTTTGTCTCCGACTTTAAGCATTTCGCTTGGGCGGCGCAACCGGCGAGTCCACGAAATCTCCGGCGTTCGTAGAAGCCCTTCGACCAAAGGTTCAAGTTCAACAAATGCTCCGAAGTCGGTCATTCGACGAACTAGGCCAGTATGGCGAGTTCCAACTCCATATTTCTCTTCGGTCGCAGGCCATTTCTTTGTGTCGACTAACTCTTTTCGACTTAATGCAATTCGCTTATTTGCCTTGTCGACTTCGACAATCACAGCTTTTAAAGTATCTCCAATTTTGAAATGTTCTTTTAGATTATCAATTCGATATGGTGCAAGGCGGGAGACGTGGATTAAACCTTCGACTCCACCTAAATCTATAAAAACGCCAAAAGTGGCGATGGAACTCACTGTCCCTTCAACAACTTGACCAACTTTGAAACTATCCCAAAGTTCGTCCTCGAGTAATTTCTTTCGGCTGACGATAACAGCCATACTTCCTTCGTCGTACTCTTGAATTTCATGGACTTTCACTGTTATGTTTTTCCCAACAACTTCGAGCAGTTCCTCGTCGGTTGGAGATTTTTTAAGATGGAAATGGGAAGCGGGCAAAAACAAAGGTGCTTCCTTGTAGAAAACTCGCAAACCGCCACGCACCCGGCTGTAAACATTGACTTCGATTGGCTTGTTTTCTTGGAAAGCTTGCTTGACTTCGGCAAAGGCTTGCATTAATCGAGCTCTTTTGCCTCGTCGAATCTCGCGTTCCTGTTCGCTTGTGGTTTGCGTTGTTTCTTGTTCAGTCGCAGCTGGGGTTGTGGTTTGCTCAGCAGTTGGGGTCGATTCAGCCGTGGCTACCTGTTCAGTTACAGTTTCAGATGTAACTTCAACATTTTGCTCAGCTTCCATCGGTTGTTGAGTTGTTGCGGATACCTGTTCGACTGTCGCTTCGGAAACAGTTTCTTGCGTTGCCGATTCAGGTTGAATTTCTGCTGGCGCAGCGTTTAAATTGTTTTCTTCCATTTGCTCACCTAATGACAAATGCTTTTAAAATATTAATTTAAATATAAAAAGCAAAAATAATAAAAAAAAGATTAGTAACCATCAAAATTATTTGCAAAATATATTTTTTGTTTTATTAAAGTTGCAAAAAATGCTTATCAATGAACAAAGGGAAAAAGGTTAGATTTAAGTAACACGATAAATTTTGGATTTGAGATTTTGATTATTAGCCGAGGTACAGGGATTTCCAGACATCGGATGTTTTGAAACATCCGATGTCTTCCTTTCGGTAAAATACAAAAGCATATCGTCCACCTATCAAACTCTGCCGCTATCGTATCCACGAACAACAATTTGTAATTCTACGAGGATTAAACCAATCGTTTGGTTATACCAGACATCAGATGTTTTCGAAACATCTGATGTCTTTAAAGCTTGAATAAAGTCTTGAACCCTTCGGTTTTAAGGTATGAGAATTAACTTATCCCCATTAAAAAACTTTCTGACAATCGCATTTAAAAAATGAATAATGCTTAATTTCAAAGCTTAATTTAAATCTGTGTTTTGCCTTTATCGACTTCTTTCAGTTTGTTGCCATCAATAATTACAGAAGCAACAAATAATACAATCATTAGAACTGCGAAGAAGAGTGCAAAAGCATCCAAAATCGTATACCTTTCGCCAAACAACGGTATTTCGCCTGCTCCAAGGAAGTAGACCAATGTGTTCCCAATAACAATGAAGACCCGGGCTTCGGTCGGACCGAATCCAAAGTAGGAGATAGAAAAAACCCCAGTAATTAAAGTTTTTATGTATACGAAAATAGACATCAAAAGATAGCCAATCAAAGCCAGAAGAACGAAGTCGAGTCGTGCAAAGGGCGATAACCCAACCCCAATACCGATAAGGACTATACTGACAGAATCCAATGTATGGTCAATAAAGAAGCCATACTTGGGTCTTTCAATCTTGCGATAGCGCGCTACGTTTCCGTCCAAACTATCCCCAAACCAATTGACGAAAATTCCAAAAGAAGCTACCCAAAGCCAAACGGGATGGTAATAGCTCAATGCATACGATATTCCCGTGATAAGCGAACCAATTACCCCAAGAACGGTCAGAAAATCGGGTGTAAACCAAGCTGGAACCTTTTGTACAAGCCAATTTATAAGTGGTCGCTCAATAAAGCTCAGAACAGTTCTGGTCTGCCTTACATGGTTACTTAATGACTCGAACATTTCAAATCAAAAAAAGCAAAATTAAGAAAAGGTGAAGAAAAAGTTAATATTCAACCACTATCTCGACTGTTCGAGAGTAGAATCTCCCTTCGGGCAGTTTGTTGTCGTAACGAATTTGCTCTGAACCCACGCCGATTATCTGAGCAGAATTTGAGTTTAAAATGCGAGCCACCTCTTCGGCACGGGCTTTGGACAGTTCGATATTGTAATTTCGTTCGCCGATGATGTCGGTGTGTCCAATTAGGGTAATTTTGCGGGCACCTTCGATTTTCGATGCAATTTTCTTTAAAAATTCAATCTGATTTGGATTTACTTTGCTTGAATTAAAGTCGAAAAGTAACAAGGAAAACTTCTGGTTGGGCTTTGGGGATGGCTCTGGAAATTCAATTACAACCGGCTCATCGTCAATGACCTCAAGGGCTTTGTTCCTTACAGTTTCAAAAAGTGGAAGGGAAATACATAAAACTTCACTTTCACGCGTGGAATCTACAAAAAATTCAACATATATGTAAATTTCTTTTCGCTTTGGCTTCTTCTTCCTAAATTCCTTACAAATCCAATCATCAAAGCTCTCGGCAATATCCAAATTTTTATCTTTGAAAAATTTGTTCAAACTGACATCAAAACTATCGACTTTTCCCAAAGTGCTGGAATTGTAGCCGAAAAAGGTTGTGTCGAAAAAATCGAGTCTGTATCTTCTTGTTTCGCTTTTCATTGTAACTTTTAATCTAATTGTATCGGGGAAAAAAATGCTGTTGATTTCGTTGATTGTTACAGGAGAAAGTATTTCGGGGGAGTCCGAAAGAATTTCGACCCGTTGGTTTTCTTGATTTCCTTCGGGAATATTTGGGTTCGAAAAATTTTGAGGCAAATTTCGTAGTTCGATTGAAATTCTGCTTGGGTCGATATTCCAAACTCTAACCAGATATTTCGAAATGTTTTCAGCCCGCAATTTGGAGAGTTCAAGGTTATTGTATTCTTCGCCAATATTGGAGTTACATCCAACCAGCCGAATTTTTGCTTTTGGGTTTTGTTGCAATCGGTAGCCAATTATGTTCAAGATGTTCCAGTAAACCCCCAGCGGATTGTTGTAATTGAGTGAATCGGGATTAAAATCGCTTTGATTTTCCAACTGGACATATCGTTTGTCCAATCTTGAAGAACCATAATCGAAAAAGACATAGTTAAGCAAAGGAACGTGGTTTTCGTAATTTTTTCGTATCAAATATACTTTTGGAGACACCCGATAGTTGCCATTATAGATGGGAATTACATAGATAAAATTTTTGGATTCAGGTTGCGGTGGCAAAGGTTGAGTTTCCAATTCCTCAACAGGGGGCAAATTTTGTGGCACAGGCAATGTATCGATAATTTTGGGCAACGGTGGTTCGGCTGGCGTTATCTTTTTGGTTAACTTACGAGGAGATACATTTACCCGAATGCCGAAAGCAACAATGTCCGAAGTAAATTCATTTGTTAGGTTCGAAAAACCAAACGAAAAGTATGGCGAAATCCCAAGTTTAATTGAACCGAAGGAAAGGAAAGGTGGCTCATAAGTAATTCCAGTTACAAAGCTAAATGAAACAGGGAACTTATGGCGACCGCCAGAAGGCAAATTCCCTGTGCTTGTCCTAAACTGTGGTATGCTGTCTTTAAAGTATTTCGTCTCGGAAAATGAAATTTCGTTGGGACTCGAAGAGTGGAATGCCAAAGAAAATCCCGCATTAAAAGAAAGATATTGAATTGGTGATAATACCAAACAAAGCGAAAAGAAAGGATTCAATTGGTTTTGTTCTAATGTAAACTTTTTGTGGAGCAGAAAATCATTAATTACTTTTGTTGAATCGAAAAGCAACGAAAAGTCCCTTTCGGCAGTAATTTTAAAAGGAAAATACTTTATTCCAATCTGGCTTTGCAGGAAAAGATTTTTGGCAACTTTGATGTTATAGAATGCTCCGAGATTTGGTGCAAACGAGGTACCACTTCCATAGTAAGGTATTGCATCGGGAACAGAGCTGAATTGTCGAAAATCACCTTCGCTTCGCAAATATTCCAAACCGAGGGTAATTCCATAATTTTGGCTATGCAAATCGAAAGTGAATAAGAATAACGAAACAAAACACAAAACAACCCACCGAAAGATATTTTCAATCTTCCCCACGAAACTTTAATCCCTTTTAATTTTACTTCTCTTTGAGTAGTTTGATATAGTTGATAACTCTCTCGTTTTCGGGTGTTGTACCTTCGAATCGGATTACATAGGTACCTTTGGCAAGGTCGGGCATCTCGAGATAGAATTGGTTCAAACCTAANTGATGCGGACAATCCTCGATTTTNGTCACAAAAGTTCCATCGACAGCAAAGACGTAGGCATCGAGATGCGAAACGCCTTGGGTAATCACATAACTTACAAGCGTAAAGTAATCGAATGGATTTGGATAGACATTGACCTTTCGCATCCAGTCCGGACCGGCAAGCTCCATTGTTGTTGTTACGAAATTGTTGTTCTTGCAAGCTTCGGGCAATTTGTTCTCGGGGTCGAGCCTCAAAGCAAACTCAAGGTAAAATATACTATCGGGGACGACATATTCGATTTTCCTATTGCGTGATTCAAGCAATTCAAAGGAAGAAATTGTATCCCTGTAAATCAGCACAGTATCTTTTAAGTTCAAAATTGCATAAACATCGTAGTTTATGGTTTCTTTGATAGGAACCAATCCATTCGAAATCACCCATCCCAGCGAAACTTTCTCGCCAGCTTTAACTTTTCGGACATTTGGCAGAAATGTTCGCACAAAAATATCCTGCGATGGAGCTTCGAGTGGGGAGTTGTCGGTATAGGTGAAAGCTTCTTTCTTGGTTGCGAATTTGCTTCGAGGTCCATCGTAACGAACCACAACATCTTTAATCACCTCTGGGTCATCGAACCAATTGGCACATATCTGGGATGCAACATCAAGTTGGAGTTTCAGCTCTTTGAGTTCGCCGGGAACTATAATTCCAGTTGAAACTTGGTAGCGATTTGCTGAAATTTGAGACACATTCGATTGCCCTGAATGAATGTTAAAGTATTTGCCCAAAGAGAATTCCAGGCGTGCATTTTCGGCGATATCGCTTCCAGTATTCAGCAGATAGAATGTTACCTCGAGCAATTGATTCCCACTGCGAATCGAGGCGGTAGTATTCTCGGAAATTTGCTTCCCATCGATTGCGCTGATACGTTTGAAATGCGTTATTTTGGGTCCTACACTCGATAAAGTTAAAGCTTTGTCGGTTGTAACGAAATTACCAACAGGTGGAACTTCGTATAAAAGATTTTCGGCAGTAGTCAAATTGAACTTATCGGGCAGATTCGAACTATTTGCTTCCACTTTTTCGAGAACATAAAATTTAGTCATATCCTTTTGTGGGAAGTTCTTAAAGCTCGAAAGGTCAATCGTTTCGATAAGGTTTTTGTTGTCGAAAGCAACAGGAAGGACATTTTTAAGTGTATCAAAATCAAGATAGGTAATTTGTTTGTTCGACCATTTTGCTGTTCCAACGCCACGGAAGGCATTTGTGCCTTGCACCTGAATTTGTTTCAAATTGCTTTGTCCAAGAACAAATTTTTGGTACTCCAAAATGGTTCCATCGGACTTTTTCCGTGTTATACTGAACATTACTGGTGGTGCTTTGTAATTAAATTTCCCAAAATCTTTGCCGGAATAGGAAACAAATTTGCCCGAAGAGGAAAAATCGATGGAATAAACACCCGGGGCAAGAGTGGAATCAATTTTAAACAGGAAGATGAAGTATGCTCGGCGTGAAGCTTGCAATAAGTTCAACGTATTGCCAATGTTCACAAGCATTTCGCCTTCGGGTTGATTAAAACGCCACCCTGTTCGCAGCGAACCAAAATCGTCCCCGCCCTGAATGATTTTCCCACTTGCCGGGTCAAATTTTGCCGGAACAAGAGGTCGCGGATAAACTACATAACTAAACACCAATTGTGTCTGCTGCAAATTCGATGGCAGTTGAGGAATGAATTGCAGATTGCATAAATTATTATCCGTTCCATTATTGACCTCGATACGGACTTGAAGGAAAGAACCACTCAATTGTTTCGGGAAGCCTTTGAAGTCGGGGTTAGTAGTGTCAACATCAGGAAGAATCGTTATTTCAGCCTTGTCAATCTTGGGGTCGATAATAGTCGGCATATTAAAGTTTGGTTTGATTAAGTTGCAGGGGTCCCGGCCTCCGGCGTATGTTGTTATCGTTATGTCGCCATAACCGTAAGAAAGATGGAACGGGTCGAAATTAATGTCGAAATTATGTGGTTCGTTCAGGTCTTCGATTGTATGAAGAATATAAGTAGTGTCGATACCATAGCGAACACTTGTAGGCTGTGCTTTTGAAGTTAATTTCAGGTTCGAGCCGACAGCAAAACCAGAAAGAGTGTGGGAAGTGATGACCCAAGGCGAGCCTCCGAATATTTCTTCTACAACCAGCCACCCACCCTTGCTAATTTCGACAGAGCCTTCCTTTCCTAACCCTTCGTAAATGGCCTGAATTTCTATTCTTGTTTTGCCAAGCTTCTCGAATTTATCATCACCATAAGTATTATCTTCGCCCGGATACCATCCCGAAGTTACCATACCATAGATATCATCTTGGAAAGGCTCCTTGGGCCAGTCCTTGTAATCTTCGCCATTTCCAAGCATAAAAGCATCGTGGAGGAAGCCGGTTTGCGAGTGGAATCGGTCGCCTCGGTCGTCTATCCAATCGTCTATTCCGTCGTTATTATCGTCGTCCAATGCTGGTGGAATTAATAACTGAGGAATATAAATGTGATACTGGAACGGGGCTTCGATAATCTCGATTTTGTCCTTTGTGTTTGGATTATCAATCCATTTTTGGAAAGGCTTTCCATCGATTTTAACGATTTTGTCAATGTCGTATGTACCATCGGCTTTTTTGGGGAAAGTGATTTTATATCCGCCGATGCCTTTTGGAATGTCGTAAATCAAGTAGCCAAAAACTCCATCGCCAAGTTTCTCATCTCCCTCGATTTTCTCCGATGGGTCGTTGTAATCGACATCGTGCCCGGCATTGCGAATCCAGTAATAAGAATACTCTGTCGAAGCATCCATTGTGAACTTCAAAAGTGCTTTCCCAAACATTGGAAGGTTCGAAAAGCGAACAGTCCCATTAGTATCCAATATTTCGAAATTGTTTGTTAGATATTCAAACTGCAGTGGATTGGGCAACGGAGCCCAGTAGGTGTAAGTTGTTCTAACAGGGGAAGTACGGGTTTCGTTGAAAATTGTTTTGTAAATTAAATTGGAATAGGGCGAATAGCTTGGGGTCGGGCTGTTCATATCGATTTCTCTTCCGCCGAGCGAAAGAACAGCAATAAACTCCCGGTGTGGTTGGGGAACTGTTCCAACACAGTGGTCAGTTGGCTTCAAACGATAATTGCTTTTAAGAGTGTCGATATATGTAAAGCCTTCGTAATTATGGATTTTTTGATAAATGAACTGCTTCCAAATGGGTTCTCCATTCTTGTCTGTTTCCATCCAATATTTCCAATGCGGGTCATTTTTATCCGCTTTCGAAAGGTCGGGAGTATAAGGATAGAACATCCCAGGAACATCTTCATCCAGCTTTCCAAAGACCTTTCCAACCCCAGCAGAAAGTTTGACCAAATCGGGCGGGTCGACCCAAATTTCATAGTAACAATATGGGTCGAAATATTCGTAGCCAGCTATCTTCCCAATGTCCCACGTAACTTTCCAAACACGAATTTTATCGCCCGGAGCCTCGATGTCGACAATACCATCGCCATCGATATCCTTTGCTCTTATTCCATCGTGATTAATATCTTCGTAAAAAGTTGTGTCGCCACTTCGCAAATGCTCCCAAGGATTAATCCAATACACTTCTGTTTCTTCAATAGTGTAGCCTTTGGGATAAATAGAAGAAGTGTCGAGCCAAACGTCGGGATAGCCATCGCTGTCCATATCATATTCGGGCTTGTTTTTATCATTACTTCCTCGAAGCACGTCGACAAATTTTCCTCCCGGCGTTTTTAATATTGGAATATTTATGCTATTATCTGTCCAATAAAAAGGCACATCTTTCGGGATGTATTGTACATACTTGGTTTCCATTGCTGCTGTTCGCTCTTTGTTTTCGATTATGGTAAACACCTTGAATGGCTGAAAATCGAGATATAAGAAGTTCTTCCAATTCAAATCGGTATCGACTATCAAACGAGCAGAAAACATCATATCGGCGTAATTGCGATACTTGACAAAGTATTCAAGCCCATTGCTGCCCGCAAATTTCACTTCGCAGTAGGACACATAAATGTAATTTGCCCAAGAAATGTATCTATCAACTTTTTCGTGTATTTTGTCGTTCGGGTCGGGAGTTGAAACTAAATAAACAATCTCTTTCTCTTCGTATGGCTGTAAAGAAATATCCGAAAATTGTATGCCATTGCCCGAAAGCATAGCGACAGAAACTCCCGGAACATTTGCATCAACAATCTTGAAATAGTCGCGCACCCACTCGACGACCTTTATGTTGTCCACAGGTTTCCCCGAAAGATTTCTGATTTTAATCCTGACTTGGAAAGTATCGATTCGGTCGAAGGAAATAGCATTTCTGCCAGCGATGATTTCGGCGGGCAAGTCGTTGTAGATTGAACGAGTTACATCAATATTTGAGCAAAAAGCAGAAAAAAACGCATTCAAAGTCCATTGCAACTGCCGGCTCCCTTTGTTGAGTTCGTTCATTCCGCCAACAGTTGGCAAGCCAGTGTTTACGATGATTCTCCCCCCATTGGCTTGTTGCCCACTCAAGATGAAAACAACTGGATTGCTTGTATTCTTGATGTAAGCAATCACATCAGCCTGCGGAACATTGACCTTTGGGAAATAGGAACCATAAAGTTTTCCGCCAGTCGATAGCTCTGTAAAGGACAAAGGATGATTGGCAGAGGTAAACGCTACATCAATTGTGTTGACTTCGGGGGGGGCAAGGTAGGATTCTCCGAAGTTTACCGCACCCGGCGAAAGATAACCCAAACGCTCCAAGAAATACACTGCATTCCCTTCGGCGTAAATCGTACCACCACGAGCCAAAAACTCATCAACCCGACTTTTTAGATTTGGATATGTCGAAACTATTTTATCAATGTAAAATTTCTCGTCTTCGCTAACTTTTCGGAATGGAGGAATGATTAGCAAGCGAGTGTTACCAGAAATTCCAAGGCTGTCGATTATTTTTTCCGATGCAAAATAGTACATATTGTCGTAAAAATTAATATCGAAAAGGTTTTTGTAGTAGAACGAAGCCCACGAAACAGTAGAATTGTTTTGTTTGAGCAAACTTTGGAAGATACACACAACCTGTGGATTATGTTTAAATTGCAAAGAAAAGTGGGGTGAATTTTTCCAATCGTAGGATTCCTTCGTGATGTAACTCATCGAAGAAAAATCTTTGGGAACTGCGTCGGGGTAGACAAATGCTCCTCGATTTTCACCGCTTGCTATCCAATAAATTGAGTATTCCCCAAATTTTGGGAATAATGTGCTATCCATTGTGTTGTTCGTGAGTCGGTAGTCGACATAGGAGTATTGCAAAGCAAATCTGTATGCTCGGAGAATATCTTTCTGATTAGTATCGGTAGGAATGATGCTAACTACTGCAAATGCTTTTTGTAACACAAAAAGCGTGATTAAAAGGATTGCTGCTCTCGTTTTCATTTTTTCTCCTTTTAATAATTATATGAATGTAATTTAATAAAAAAATCTTTTTACCAAAATTTTATTTTGAAATTATTATTTTTGCTTTGTTTTAATTAGGGAGAAAATATGAAAAAAGTTGCTTTTCTAATTTCCTTATGTGTGTTATGTGTATTTGTTCTTTTCCAAGAATCTTTAAGCGTTGAAATTCGAAGGAATCAATCGAAGGACGCAGCGGTTTTGCTTTCTGTTAAAGTTTCCGAAAATCCGCCTAAAATTATACTTAATTGGACAAAACATCCTTTGGCATATCTTTACGAAGTTCGCCGAAAAAATTTCGAGGACATTAGTTTCCCTGCAACTCCCTTGGCAGTTCTGGATTCAAACACCACTTCTTACGAAGATGCAAATGTTGTCGTTGGAAAGGAATACGAATACGAAGTTCGAGCCTACTACAAAGCTCTTATCGACGCCACAATTCAGCGTCCCGATGGTTCTACAGTCGATACAACTTTGCTTACATTCCTTGTTGGCTTTGGGTATGTCCACTCGGGGATTAATGTGCCACCACGGCATTCCTATGGTCGTGTGCTTGTTTTAATCGACGAAACAATACAGCTCGAGTTGGCTCCGGAAATTGACCAATACATTGCCGATTTGGTATCGGAAGGTTGGACGGTCACGGTTAAATATGTTCCTCGGGTAGAACAATTCGATGGCAATAAAGTTAAGCAAATGAAAGATTTGATATTAGAGGAATATGGCAAAGACCCCGTGAATTTTTCCACTGTTGTTCTGCTCGGTAGAGTTGCTGTGCCCTATTCAGGACTGATCGCCCCCGATGGGCATAGTAACCACGTCGGCGCCTGGCCCTGTGATATGTATTATGGAAGTATTTACGAAACTTTTTGGACAGACTTTTCTGTAAACAACACTTCCGCCAGCGACCCGCGTAATCACAATATCCCCGGCGATGGGAAATTCGACCAAAACACCCCAGGAAGCGAAATTTCTTTTGCTGTCGGTCGAATTGATTTCTACAATATGCCGAAATTTACACAAGGCGAGATTGCTTTGCTTCGCCAGTACTTGAATAAAAACCACCTTTACCGCACTGGGCAAATTGCTCCCAAGTGGCGAGGCTTGATTGATGATAATTTCGGGGCTAATCGTTATATAAATTCCTTTGCATCCAGTGGCTATCGTAATTTTGCTTCTTTGCTTGGTCCCGATAATATCGTCGTTGCCGATTGGTTCACAACTCTTAAAACCGACGATTATCTTTGGGCATACGGTTGCGGTGGTGGAACATTTACGAGCGCCGGAGGAATTGGCTCCACCGACGATTTTGTGGCTAACAATGTTAATGCTGTTTTTACAATGCTTTTTGGCTCGTATTTTGGCGACTGGGACTCGCAGAATAACTTTATGCGTGCTTCTTTGGCTTCGAAACCTTCGATTTTGACCTGCAGTTGGGCTGGCTTCCCCCACTGGTATTTTCACAATATGAGTGCCAATATTCCCATAGGATATTCCACTAAAATAACCCAAAGCAATGTTACAAACTACCTCGGTGCGCTATATTCCTTCGATAACACCCGTTATTATATTGTTGGGCAAGGATTAAATCAAATTCACGTTGCACTGATGGGAGACCCGACATTGACCTTGTATTCTTCTGCTGTGCCAATGCCAAAATCCGTATCTGTGGTTCAGCCCGCGGGCGAGTTTGTCCATATAAGTTGGCAGCCTGCTTCCGAGCCCGTCGATGGATACTTTGTTTACCGCTCCCTTTCACCAAACGGTGATTTCATTCTGCTCAATCCCACACCAACAAAGGAGACTTCGTTCGTCGATTCCACTTTGCACGAGGGAACGGTTTACTATATGGTTCGTTCCTTCAAAGTCGTCGAGAATAACTCCGGAACTTTTGGAATGCTCAGTCGCGGGGCGATACAAAGCGCCCAAATTACCTCGGTCGCCGATAACGAAACGAACCTTTCGTTCGACATTTCCCCTAATCCTTTCGATAACGACATAAACCTAAAAATCTATCTGCCTACGAGCGATTTTGTCAAAATTGTTCTTTACGATTTTATGGGGAGAGAACTCAAAAGCATCATCAATTCACATTTAGCAAGTGGCGAACATAACATTTCATTCAATTTCGAGAATCTACCAGTTGTTTCGAGCAATGGGATTTTCTTTGTTAAACTCTTTCACTCCCGAGGCGTTGAAACACGCAAAATAGTGAAAATCAAAAAGCAGTAATTGAACAGCAATCTGAGTAATTCAAAAACCGAACTTGGCAAATTTTATTTCATTTAAAACTATGGTGAATACACAATATAATCCACCTTAAATTTGATTTTTGTAGGGACAATTCATTAATTGCACCTACGAGATATTAAATCAATTGACGGTTATAATCGAAAACCCAAGTTCGTGACCCTAACAGGAGCGAAAGACATCGGATGTTTGCGAAACATCCGATGTCTGAGAAATCCATTGTTCGGTGAAATGCGACTGGGGCAAACTGCGCTCGCCCTACAAAAAGACATCGGATGTTTTTTGAAACATCCGATGTCTGAAAGTACTTGTAGGGGCGACAGGCCGGTCGCCCCTACAATACTTTTTATCCCCTCCCGAAGGGCTTCCCCTTCGGAAGGGTTTA